>JAOABO010000001.1 GCA_026418315.1 Bacteroidia bacterium | reverse complement strand
GTTATTGTTAATCCCACTCCAACTTTATCTGTAAACTCTGCTACAACCTGTTCCGGACAAGCTGCAACTCTATCTGCATCAGGGGCCAGCAGCTATACTTGGAATACCGGAAACATAACATCATCCATCATTGTTAATCCTGCTACTACTACCACTTATACAGTTTATGGAAATAACGTTTTTAATTGCTCCAATTTTGCAACCACCTCTGTTCTTGTCAATCCTACACCATCTGTTAATGTAACCGTCAATAACGCTACAGCACCCGGTTGTGCTAATGGCTCTGCTACTATTAATGTTTCTAACGGAACAGTACCTTACACTTATCAATGGACACCTAATGTTTCTACCTCTTCTACTGCATCTAATCTTAATGGAACAGCAGGAGCCGGAACAACCTATACTGTTACTGTTTCTGATGCCAATAATTGTACAACTGTTTATACTTTTTCTGTAGATTGTGTAACAAGTATATACTCTGCTAATTCTGCTCATGAAATCATACTCTATCCTAATCCTAATAACGGACAGTTTATTATTCAATCAGATAATACATATCACTACAAAATATATAACGCTCTTGGACAATTAATAAAAGAATCTACTCTGTTAATTGACAATAATACAATTGATATTAGCCATTACGGTAAAGGAATCTATAATATCATCCTAATAAATAATCAGAACCAATTTCATACATTCAGAATTATCGTAAATTAAGAAGATAATTTTTTAGAAAATATGTAATACATGGTTTCATGTATTACTCTATGCTGGTAACTATGCTATAATTACGTTTTTCAAAAGGTGCTGAATTTGTAAAGGTTTTGCATTAAATTTTGATGATTTAATTATTATTAATTTTCCGTAAATTTATCAGCACATTTTTTATGCAAAATATTCTGCTTCATAAGCTAGATGAGTTTATTAAAAAATACTATCTTAATCAATTAATAAAAGGAAGTATTTTTTTTATTATATCTATTTTGTCTGTATTCATCTTTGTAACTTCAGCAGAATATATTGGAAATTTTAATTCTATTATTCGCCTTGTTCTGCTTTCTATATGGCTAACGAGTAATATTTTAGCATTTATTTATTTTATTCTTATCCCTCTGCTCAAATTATATAAAATAGGAAAAACAATTACCTATAAAGAAGCATCTCTCATTATTGGTAAACACTTTAAACAAATTCAGGATAAACTACTGAATGCCTTACTTTTAGAAGAAATGATGCAACAACACCCTGATAATCATCTTCTTTTGGCTTCTATTGATCAAAAATCAAAAGAATTGGCTCCTATACCTTTTTCATCAGTGATTAACCTGAAAGAAAACATCAAGTATCTTCAATGGCTGGTCCCTCCTACACTTCTACTTTTAGTATTATTTATTTTGGTTCCTGATTTATTTCAAAGCAGCACCAGAAAAATCATCTATTATAATCAATCTTTTTACACCCCTCCGTTTGTATTTGAAATTGAAAATAAAAAATTGGAATGTCTTCAGAATGAGCCATTTGAACTGAAAGTAAAAATAAAAGGCCAGATAGTTCCGGATAAAATATACATTCTCATCCATAATAATAATTTTCAAATGCAAAAAATCAGTAAAAACGAATTTTCTTATTTATTTAAAAATCCTCAAAAAGATATTGCTTTTACCCTGCAGGCATTAGACGTAGAAAATGATTTTGTATTAAAGGTCTTACCCAAACCAAGCATCATTGCATTTAATATGCAATTAATTTACCCAAAATATATTCATAAGCAAAATGAAGTTATTAATAATACAGGCGACCTCGTCATACCTGAAGGCACTCAGGTAATCTGGAAAATTAAAACCATTAATACCTCCTCTCTTCATTTGGCCTTTAAAGACACGACTGTTACTTTACCTCCCCAAAACCAAGAGTTCAGCTATTCAAGAACATTCAAAACTTCTAACTCATACATCATCACAGTTCAAAATGAATACCTTCCCTACCCTACTGATTCTACCTTCTTCAACATCCAAATAATTCCCGACGAATATCCCAGCATTCAGGTTCAACAAAGCAAAGATTCCTCCACCATTCAATTCAACCCATCTTTTTTTGGCACCATAAAAGACGATTATGGCTTTACAAAATTAGAATTTCATGCCACTATCTTCACCACCGATTCACTTGGAAATGAAATACAACAAAAAATTCAAAATAAAATTCCCATCAGCTCGTCTAATACTCAAATTTTCAATTATTTCATTCATCCAGAAAACTTTCCTCCATTAAAACCAGGATGTAAAGTAGAATATTATTTTGAAATATATGATAACGATGGTATTAACGGCCCTAAAAAAACCCGCTCAGATATGATGATATACAATATACCATCTATTTCTGAAATTCAAAAAAACATTTCTCAAAATAGTGAACAAATAAAACAAGAACTAGAAGCCAGTATCAGTCAGGCAAAAGATATTCAAAAAGATTTAAACACACTTTACAAAAAAATCTTAGATAAAAAACAGATATCCTTTGAAGATAAAAAAGCATTGCAAAATATCCTTCAAAAACAAAAACTCATTCAGGAAAATATTGAGCATCTTAAACAAAAACTTAATCAAAATAAAGAATTAGAAAATCAAAAAGAAGCAAATGAAGAACTGCTCGCAAAATACAATGAACTTCAAAAATTACTAGACAACCTCATGACACCCGAACTCCAAAAACTCCTCAAAGAACTTGAAGAACTCTCCAACAAATTATTGGATAAAAACCAACTTCAACAAAAAATTGAAGAACTTAAAATGAATACAAAAGACCTTGAAAAAGAACTGGATAGAACAATGGAAATATTTAAACAATTTCAGGTAGAACAAAAATTACAAGACGCCATCAATCAATTGGACAAAATCCAACAACAACAAGAACAACTGGCTAATCAAACAGAAGACAAAAAATCCAACAATCAGGACTTGCTTAACAAACAAGAGCAACTCAATAACGAATTTAAAAACATCCAACAAGAACTAAAAGAACTACATCATATCAATCAAACCCTTGAAAGACCTAACCAACTACCCAATACCGAACAACAAGAACAAAATATACAAAATGAACAACAACAAGCCACCGAACAACTTAAAAACAACAATAAACCCAAAAGCTCCAAACATCAAAAAAACGCATCTGACAAAATGAAAGAAATGAAAGAACAAATGCAAAAAGCCCTTCAAAAAATGCAGGAAGAACAACAATCCGAAAGCGAAGAAAACCTGAAACAAATTTTAGATAATCTCATCAACCTGTCTTTTCAACAAGAAGAATTGATCAAAAAACTCAAATCAACACCCACCTCTGACCCTCAATATGCCCAAATAGCCAGACAACAAAAAAAACTTCTTGACCAATCTAAAGTAATTGAAGACAGCATACTGGCCTTATCTAAAAGAAACCCTCAACTCTCTTCTACCGTTAATAAAGAAATCTCCAACATACAAAACAACATGAATCAAAGTTCTCAGCAATTATCAGAACACAACTCCTCTGCTGCCTCCATGCATATGCAAAAATCTCTGACTTCCATTAATACCCTGGCCCTCATGCTGAATGAATCTCTTGAAAACCTTCAAAAACAAATGAAAAACCCAAGTGAAAAACCCGGCAGCGGCTCCTGCAAAAAACCCGGCAGCGGACAAGGACAAAAACCATCTCTACAACCCTCCAAACCCAAATTAAGTGATTTACAAAAACAACTGAACGAACAACTTAAACAACTGAAAGACGGTATGCAAAAATCCCAACAACAAAACGGAAAATTACCCGGCAACTCACTGGCAGAACAATTAGCTAAAATGGCCGCCCAGCAGGAAATGCTCCGCCAGCAATTACAAGAACTCATACAAAAACTCAAACAACAAGGAAAAAATCCAGGCGGTGATATTGCTTCTATGATGGAAGAAACAGAAAAAGACATTGTAAATAACAAAATCACGCAACAAACCCTCATGCGTCAGCAAGAAATTCTAACACGACTTTTAGAATCCGAAAAGGCCATTCGCGAACAAGAAGAAGACCAAAAAAGAGAAAGTAAAGAACCAAAAAATTATCCTTTCAGTAACCAAAGTAAAAATTTAGAGTATAATAATCAGCATTTAAAAGAAATTGAAGACCTCCAATCTGTACCTATTTATTTAAAACCATTTTACAAAGAAAAAGCTGAACAATACTTTAATACCATCAACCAAAAATAAAATGACAAATCTTATTCATCGTTATATTATACCATCTGGCTCTGAAGGTATTGCCAAAGTAGAAAAAATTATTCAGGAAATCTGTGACAAATATGAAATACCCGAAGACACCTTCGGCAATATCCTTATTGCCGTAACAGAAGCCGTCAATAATGCCATTTATCACGGCAACAAAGCAAACCCGGAAAAAAAAGTTACAATAGAATTTACTGCTAATGACAAAACAAGTATCTTCTCAATTACCGATGAAGGAAGTGGTTTTGATTATCACAAGTTGCCTGACCCTACCTTACCTGAAAATATTAGCAAAATAGGCGGCAGAGGAATTTTTATTATCCATCAGTTAGCCGATAAAGTGATTTTCAAAAACAATGGAAAAACCATTGAAATACATTTTCACCTACCCGTCTTGGCTTCCTAATGAAAACAAAATATTTTCACATTTTATCTGAACTGTTTTTCCTGCTTTCTGTCATTTTAATATTTTTTTCATGTAAAAAAAACAACCACTCTCCCCTTGTTGATTTAGGCACTGATTACTTTCCCGTCAAAACAGGAAACTATATAATTTATAACGTAGACAGTACCGTTTATGACGAAATGACCCATATCCCCAAAACCTATAAATATCAACTAAAAGAAATAATTACACAATCTTTTCAGAATGATGAAGGCACCACCGCTTATCGTTTAGAACGTTACATTCGTTGGTATGATAGTACTAAGCCCTATGACCAAATTCCATGGCAAATTAAAAATGTATGGACCATTATTCCATATAACAATTCCATTGAAAAAGTAGAAGAAAATATTCGTTATGTAAAATTAATTTTCCCCGTCAAACAAAATCAACAATGGGACGGTAATGCTAAAAATACCCTCGGAAAAAAAATATATTCTTATGAATACATTGACCAATCAGAAACCATCAATAACCATTCCTTTGAAAAAGTTCTGAAAGTTAAGCAATATCAATTTCGCAGTTTAATACAATATCAAAACGAAACAGAAAAATACGCCCGTCATATTGGTTTGGTATATAAAGAAATAACCCATTTAGAATCTCAAACCATTCTTCCCAATGTCCCTGTAGAAAACCGTGCAGAAAAAGGTTATATTTACAAAATGCAAGTTGTAGATTGGAAAATATTTTAACCTTACCAACAGAACATGACTGATTACAAACACATAAAAAAAACAGCAATTTTTATTTTAAACTACTAATCTAAAAACTATAAGAATTATCAATCTTATTTAGAACTATTTTAAATAGTATCATTTCCTAAAAAATACTAATTTTTTTTTGCAAGTTAAAATATAAATACAATATATTTGCCCCCACTAAATTCTCTTTGTGGACAATCATTGGAATGTTTCTGCTACTCCATCAGTTATCAAAAGTAAAAATTGTACTAAAATATCTCCCACCCAATACATTAAAACTTTTCACTTTATCACAAAAAATTTTCAATTTATGAACATTAAATTCAGTGCCTCTGTTCTATTGTTATTTTTTACCCAAATCTTTTTCGCCCAAAATGCTGACAATGGAGCAAAATTATTCAAACAAAATTGTGCAGTTTGTCACGCTTCACATTCAGACCAAAAACTAACAGGTCCTGGTTTAAAGGGCGTATTTGACAGGGTCCCCAAACCAGCAGATGAATGGCTTACTAAATGGATCCTTAATAATGAAAAACTTATCAAATCGGGCGATGCTTATGCAAATAAAATATATAATGAAAACAACAAAGCCGCAATGACTGTATTTGAAGGTCAATTGTCTGAAAATGATGTAAAAGACATTTTAGCATTCCTCAAAGCACCACCACCCGCATCAAAAAATACTCCGGTAGCACAATCAGACAATAAACAAACCAGCACTGCAGAAACAGAAAAATCCAAGGGTAGTAACTATCTCCTTATATTTTTAGTTATTTTTGTGCTGGTCGTACTGTGGATTTCATTAAGAAATGTAAGAATAGCCCTACAAAATGTTGTCAATGTAAAAACCGGTAAACCAATATATGAACCCCAATCAATCGGTGATGAAATAAAAGAATGGTTAGTAAAAAATAATCGTTTGGTTTTTGTACTCTCTCTGATCATCGTGTTTGTAGGAATGAAATCCTGCTGGGATGAACTATGGAAAGTAGGCGTGTACTACGATTGGAAAACACAAAAAGGATACAAGCCCGAACAACCTATCAAGTTTTCCCATAAAATACACGCCGGCGATAATGAAATTGCCTGTCAGTATTGCCATAACGGAGTTGAAAAATCTAAACATTCCGGAATTCCCACTGTAAACATCTGTATGAACTGCCATAAAGGCATTCAGGAAGGACATAATACAGGTAAAGCAGAAAAAGCTAAAATATATGCGGCTGCAGGTTACGACCCCTCTACAGGAAAATATGACGAATCAAAAGCCAACCCTATCAGATGGATAAAAGTATATAATTTACCTGACCATGTGTACTTCAGCCACCAACAACATGTTGTAGTAGGTAAATTACAATGCGAACAATGCCACGGTAATGTAAAAGAAATGGATGTAATAGAACAAAAAAATCCACTTACTATGAAATGGTGCATCAACTGCCACAGAGAAACAGAAGTACAAATGGCCGGCAACCCATACTACGACCGCTTGCATGCTTATCTTAAAGAAAAATATAAAGGCAAAAGAGATGTCAAATTCACTGTTGAAAAAATCGGTGGATTAGAATGCGGCAAATGCCATTATTAAAATAAAATTGAATGCGTATGAATAATAATACACCAAAAAAATATTGGAGAGGTCTTCCTGAATTACACCAAAGCGAAGAATTTCTTCAGCAACATCAAAACGAATTTGCAGAAGAAATTCCACTTGACAACTCAAAGGACGAAGGTTTAAAAACCAACAGAAGAGATTTTCTGAAACTCATGGGTTTTAGTACCGCCGCTGTAGCCCTAGCTTCCTGCGAAACGCCGGTAAACAGAGTAGTGCCTTATGTTGTTAAACCCGAAGAAATTATTCCCGGCGTACCTAACTACTACGCTTCTACTTTTTATGACGGGCATGACTTTGCCTCTATCCTTGTAAAAGCAAGAGAAGGCCGACCCATTAAAATAGATGGCAACGAACTTTCTTCTATCAATAAAGGAAAAACCACTGCCCGCACACAAGCGTCTATTTTAGGATTATACGATGGTGCAAGATTAAACGCACCTATTTTAAACGGCAAATCTGTCTCCTGGAAAGAAATAGATGCCGCAGTAAAAAAAGCTTTGTCCGAAGGTTCAGTTCGCCTTCTTACATCTACTGTAATTAGTCCCTCCCTGAAAGCATTAATACAAGAACTCTCCACCACTATAAATGATTTCAAACATATTCAATGGGATGAAGTATCTTATTCTGCCATTCGTTCTGCCCATCAAAAATTAATAGGTAAAAATATCATACCTGAATATCATTTTGATAAGGCAAAACTAATTGTAGGTATTGCATGCGATTTTCTGGGCAATTGGCTTAATCCTGTAGAATTTTCAAGAGAATATGCCTTAAACAGAAAAGTTTCAAAAGAAGCAGCCGAAATGAGCCGCCATTACCATTTTGAATCTAATATGTCACTCACCGGAGCCAATGCCGATTATCGCTATATGGTAAAACCGTCTGAATTTGGTAAAATTCTGGTTGCTCTTTATAATGCTATTGCTGAAAAAACAGGTACAAACAAACTAGCAGATGCTAATATCCAAAATAAAACCATTGCTTCTGCTATCAATAAAATAAGCGAAGAGTTAATTGCTCACAAAGGACAATCATTAGTAGTATGTGGCGTCAATGATGAAAACCTACAGGCCATTGTTATTGGTATTAATCAATTACTGGAAAATTACAGCAAAACCATTGACACAACGATCACCTACCATCTTAAATCAGGTAGCGATTCTGATTTTCTGTCATTGGTAGAAGAAATGAATGCTGGTAAAGTAAAAACTTTAATCACTTATCAGGTTAATCCTCTGTATTCCGCCCCTGCATTCACAAAGTTTGAAGATGCTTACACTAAAGTTACAAACAAAATACACGCTACCAACTATTTGGATGAAACAGCCCAAAAAGCCAACATTGTTCTTGCCAATCATCATTACTTAGAATCGTGGGGAGATGCCAATCCGAAAACAGGTATTTATACCTTACAACAACCTCTCATTCGCCCTGTATTTGCTGCTCCAAAATACGAAGGAACAAGACAGTTTGAAGAGAATCTTTTGGCATGGACCAATAAATCAGAAGATTATTACACCTATATACGCAATTATTGGAAAGCCAACATTTTCAATCTACAAAACAAAGATGCGGACTTTGAAACATTCTGGGTAAACGCCTTACACGATGGTATTTTTGAATCAAATCCAACCATTCTTTCTGAAGTTGTATCTTCAAAAGAAAATAAAAAAGAAGACAAGAAAAAAGGAAACAAAACCAACGAAGAATCACCAAAAGAAAAAATAGAACTTTCAACATTTGCTTCCAACGCTGTATCTGCAAAAAGTGCAGATTTTGAACTGATGGTTTATGAAAAAGTAGGTATGGGTAATGGAAATCAATCCAACAACCCATGGCTAATGGAACTCCCTGACCCTATTTCCAAAGTAGTGTGGGATAACTATATCACCGTATCTTTGGAGGACATGGATAAACTTGGCTTTGAAAAAATGCTGCGTCAGGATAAAGATGGTAGCATTGCTACATTAGAATTGAATGGAATAAAAATAGAAGTACCTGTTTTACCACAACCCGGTCAAGCACCAGGTACCATTGGCTTAGCATTAGGTTATGGAAGAAATGCTCAAACACTGAAAGTAGCCCACCAGATTGGAGTAAATGCATATCCTTTCATTCAAAATAGCAATGGTCATTTTGTTACTGTTTCAACAGGAGTAAAACTTTCTAATACTGGCAAAAAACACGAATTTGCTCAAAACCAATTGCAACACACTGTAATGGGTAGAGAAGAATGGATATTAAGAGAAGTTTCTTTACCTGAATTCAAAGCAAAAGACAAGGAAGCGTTTAATCCTGCTGCTGTTATTCTTACTGCAGAAGGTAAAAAACCCGTAGAAGAAGTAGATTTGTGGGACCAACACCCACGTCCTAACCATAAATGGGGACTTACCATTGATATGAACGCCTGTATTGGATGTTCTGCCTGCGTTGTATCTTGTTCTATAGAAAACAATGTACATGTAGTAGGAAAAGAAGAAGTAAGAAAGACGCGCGATATGTTCTGGTTAAGAATAGACCGATATTATTCTTCTGACATGACGCGTAAAAAAGCCAAAGAAGAAGGCATTGGTTACAAAGAAATGAACTTAGAAATGGAGAACCCTTCAGCCAATCCTAAAGTTACTTTTCAACCCATCATGTGTCAGCACTGTAACCATGCACCTTGCGAAACTGTGTGCCCCGTATTAGCTACTGCTCATAGCACCGAAGGGTTAAACCAAATGGTATATAATCGTTGTATTGGAACAAGATATTGTGCTAATAACTGCCCATTCAAAGTACGTCGCTTTAACTGGTTCAATTATACAGAAAACTGGAGATTTAAAGATGTAAACCCTGCTGCACAAGAACTAACTCGTATGGTATTAAATCCAGATGTTACAGTAAGAAGCAGAGGGGTCATTGAAAAATGCTCTATGTGTCAGCAAAGAATACAAGCAGGAAAACTACAAGCCAAAAAAGAAGGAAGAAAGTTGCAGGATAAAGACATTCAAACTGCCTGCCAGCAAGCATGTCCAACTAATGCCATTATTTTTGGTGATTTGAATGATGAAAACTCTGAAGTAGTAGCTTGGAGAAAGAATGAAAGAAATTATGTATTGCTTGAAGAATTAGGTATTCGCCCCACAGTATCCTACTTGCTCAAGGTCAGAAATGTAGATGAGCCACTTTTAGATTGGAACGAAGAACTATGGTACGAAAAAGACAAATCTGAAAAATCATCTAACAAAGAAGAAGCACACGCATAAATTCATAAAAAATAAAATAATATAACTATGCACGCAGAATCAGAAATAAGAACGCCGCTGATATTAGGGGATAAAAACTACAAACAAATTACCGATGATATTATTGCCCCTATTGAAGGTAAAACCAGTAAGTGGTGGTATTTTTTATTCACAATAGCCCTACTTGCAGCTCTATGGGGCATTGCAAGTTTTACCTACACCATTGGCGAAGGGATTGGTACTTGGGGCTCTAATAACTCAGTAGATTGGGCTTGGGACATTACCAACTTCGTATGGTGGATTGGTATTGGGCATGCCGGAACCCTTATTTCTGCAGTACTGTTGCTTTTCAGACAAAAATGGAGAATGGCCATCAGCCGTGCAGCTGAAGCAATGACCATCTTTGCTGTAATCAACGCTGGTTTGTATGTTTCTTTGCACACCGGTCGTCCATGGGTAGATTATTGGTTATTTCCATTACCTAACCAATTTGGTTCATTGTGGCCCAACTTTAACTCTCCTCTTCTTTGGGACGTATTTGCGGTATCCACTTATATGACAGTATCTATTGTGTTTTGGTATATGGGTTTAATTCCTGATTTTGCCACTATCAGAGACAGAATGGTACATAAGGGATGGAAAAAATTTTATAGCATATTAAGTTTTGGCTGGGGTGGCCGAGCCAAACATTGGCAAAGATTTGAAGAAGTATCACTTGTATTAGCAGGTTTATCTACTCCTCTTGTATTTTCAGTACACTCTATCGTATCATTTGACTTTGCTACTTCTATTTTACCCGGATGGCACACCACTATCTTCCCTCCCTACTTCGTTTCAGGTGCGGTATTTTCAGGGTTTGCTATGGTATTAACCTTAATGCTGGTAGTTAGAAAGGCCTATAAGTTAGAAGAATACCTTACTATCAAGCATATTGAGTATATGAATATTTTAATTATTGTAACTGGTTCAATTGTAGGTGTAGCATATCTTACAGAATTATTTATGGCTTGGTATAGTGGTGTAGAATTTGAACAGTATACTTTCTTAAACAGAGCTACAGGACCTATGGCATGGAGTTACTGGGCTATGATGACTTGCAATGTTATTTCGCCCCAATTGTTTTGGATTAAAAAAATCAGAACTTCTATTTTAGCAACTTTCATTTTATCAATAGTAGTTAATATTGGAATGTGGTTTGAACGTTTTGTAATTATAGTTCCTACTCTGTGTAGAACCTTTTTACCTTCATCATGGGCTACTTATACACCCACTTTTGTAGATATTGGTATGTTTATTGGAACAATTGGATTTTTTGGAGTATTGTTTTTACTATTTTCTCGTTACTTCCCTGTGATTGCCATTGCTGAAACTAAAACTATATTAAAAACCTCTGGAGAAAACTTCAAAAAGATAGCTGCTGCACAACACAAAGACCATCATAAAGTTGAACAACATTAAAACCTTTCAATATGCTTAAGAAAAACAAAATACATATACTTTTTGGAGATGAAGAACCGTTATTAAAAACAGTTATAGAACTGCGAAAAGCAGGAATCCGAATTAAAGATGCCTTTACACCATTTCCTGTACATGGATTGGATGCGGCAATGGGATTACCAAGAACACGTATTGCTATTGCTTCTTTTATTTACGGTATTACCGGCACATCATTAGCCACTTTAATGATGTGGTACATGATGATACATGACTGGCCTAATGATATTGGAGGAAAACCTAACTGGGCTTATTATTATAACATGCCTTCTTTTATTCCAATTACCTTTGAAAGTACAGTTTTTTGTGCTGCACATCTTATGGTATTCACTTATTTGATGGCTTCTTGGTTATTACCCGGTGTTCGGCCTAAGAACCCAGACCCAAGAACAACGGACGATAAGTTTATGCTTTATCTTGAGCTAACAGAAGAACAAACAAAGTTAGCTGAATCTATTGCAAAAAAAATAGGCGCAGAAGAATTTGAAATAAAAGGAGAATTTTACTTAGAACCTAAATATTAATACTTATGAAGAAAATAAAATTTATTATTTTATCTGCAGGTGTTATTTTATTATCAGCATGTACAAAGAAAGATCCGAATAGCCCGGGGTTTGAGTATATGCCTGACATGTACAGAGCCGTAGGATTAGAATATTATCATGCTATTGAAGTAGATGGAGACACTATATGGGGTGCTCAACTTCCACCAAAAAACACCATTGCACGGGGATACAAACCATACCCTTATCCTAACACTCCTGAAGGATATGAATTGGCAGGTCAAAATTTAAAAAATCCATTAGAAAATTCTGAAGAGAATATTAAAAAAGGTGAAGAACTTTATACAAAATATTGTATTCATTGCCACGGCGCATCAGGACAAGGAGACGGCAAAGTAGCCGGCAAATTACCAGGACCACCTCCACCTTATACTTCTGCTGCTATCCTCAATTTACCAGAAGGAAAAATGTTTCATTCTATCACCTATGGAAAAGGGCTAATGGGGTCACATAATTTCCTGTCTGTGAATGAGCGATGGGCCTTAATTTTATATATTCATAAACTACAAGGAAAAGACAAAACAGAAACAAAACAAGATTCAACTGCATCTAAATTAACCGCAAAAAAATAAAAATATGCACATCAATAAAGAGAAACTTCAGTTTGTATTTGATGCTAAAGCCAAAATGTTTGCTTATGTTTTAATGGGAATTGGACTCATTAGCATCATTGCTATGTTTATTGTAGATGGACAGCACCATGCTGAACATTATCATTTAAACAGAGCATGGGCTAATGTTTTTTCAGGAACATTTTTCTTTGCTGCTTTAAGTTTGGGAGCGGCCTTCTTTTTAGGTATGCAATATGCCGCCGAAGCCGGATGGGCTACTACTATTAAAAGAGTGATTGAATCTACTGCATTGTATCTGCCTTATGGATTGAGTTTGTTATTTTTACTCTTTATTCTTGGACAGCTGCATGTACATCACATTTACCACTGGATGGCCGAAGGTATTGCCGATCCTTCCAGTCCCAATTATGACCCTGTTATTGCAGGAAAAATAGGTTATTTTGGATGGTTCTGGTGGCTTAGAACTATTCTTTATATTGTAGGGTGGGTATGGTTTACTTTGCAATTAAGAAAAAATTCTTTAGAAGCAGATAAATTTGAATACGGCGGAGATGGTCATGCATATCACTGGAAAAATGTAAAATTAGGTGCATGGTTCATGGTGGTATTTGCAGTAACCTCTTCAACTTCTGCATGGGACTGGGTAATGAGTATTGATACTCATTGGTATTCTACATTATTTGGCTGGTATACTTTTTCAGGTTTATGGATCAGTGCCATTAGTTTTATGACGCTTCTCATTATTTGGTTAAGAAAAAATGGTTACTTAGAATTTGTAACCGAAAGTACCATTCATGATATGGGAAAATGGATGTTTGCTATTTCGTTTTTGTGGACCTATTTGTATTTCTCTCAATTTATGTTGATATGGTATGCCGATATTCCTGAGGAAGTTACGTATTTTCAAACACGTTGGGAAAGCTATAAATCATTGATGTGGTTTGTTTTGTTCATTAATTTCGCATTTCCAATGGTTATTCTAATGAGTCGTGACTCAAAAAGAAACTTTAATTTTCTAGCATTTGTAGGTACTATTGTGTTCATCGGCCATTATCTGGATGTTATTATGATGGTAATGCCCGGCACAGTTGGTAAACATTGGAATGGAATCAGCTGGATGGAAATAGGTAATTTTCTTTTCTTTTTAGGGTTGTTTATTTATATTGTATTGAGAAACCTTGAAAAAGCTCCATTGCTAGTAAGAAACCATCCGTTCTTAGAAGAAAGTTTACATTTGAATACGTAAAATAATTTCTAAATAAATACATTTTCTCCATAAAAGGCACCTATAAAAATAGGTGCTTTTTTATTTGATTATATCTACTACAAAAATTTTTATAGTTTATGTGTAGTTAAACCCCAGATGAATAAACCCGTCATTAAAATTATAAATTTGAATATAATACACTATTCTAAAATGAACTTTTTATCATGGTTTTAATTTCATCTAATTTTTCATCTTTAAGAATAAATCTGTATGGCAATAGAGCATCTTTACCCGCATAATCTACGCCAATTCGGGGAGTTGATAAAATATCATGAGAATACACTTTAATTTTAATATCCTCCATCCATATTCTATCGCCTAGTAAACTTTCTGCATTGAAACTTTTGTCAATATGTAATGCTTTTGTAATTTTTCCAGGACCATTGAGTATGCCTTTTTTCATGGATTTTTCTGAGATTCTCTGAAACATATATTCTTTCCCATCATACGGAATAACGCTTCTAATTAACACGGCATCGGGTATGTCTTTTTTATTCGTTACAACATTAAACAAATAATGCATGCCATAACAAAAATACACATAACTAACACCTCCTTCTTCATACATAACTTTTGTTCTTTCTGTTTTTCTGTTGCCATAGGCATGGCATGCTTTATCATAAATACCATTATATGCCTCAGTTTCTACTATTATGCCAGATGTTATGATATTATCAATTTTAGTAACTAAAGTTTTACCTAATAAATCACGAGCAATTTCAACAACATTATTCCTTGTGTAAAAATATTTATCAAGTTTCATATAAAACTGTTGGTTGAAGTAATCGGCACAAAATTAAATGTCTTTTTTACTTGGATATAATGTAAATGTTTTTTGGCTGATTGTTTATCTTCATTTCTATTCCCTGATGTAGAAGAATATTTCTTTTTGTGCAAATCTACATCAATATCTTGTTTATTTATAGTACTGGTTAATATTTATGTTTTTGTAATAAAAAATGTTCTCTTTATCAGTGAATATCCACTTATCTCATTGACACTGTTCTGTTTAATAAAATTAACTTTTATTTTCTTGTTTTATTATGTTTATTTGCCAACATAATACATGTAAAGTATATATGGCCATACCTGTATTAATCCTATTAGCATATATTCTTGGGTCTATACCAACATCGGTATGGATTGGAAAGTATTTTTACGGAATAGATATTCGTGAGCATGGTAGCGGCAATGCAGGAGCAACAAATACTTTTAGAGTTTTAGGAAAAAAGCCAGGTACTCTTGTTTTGTTAATAGATATACTAAAAGGCAGTGCTGCAGTAAGTATGTCTTATTTATTTGAGAATACGCTTCCTACACAAGAGTTTGTTGATATAGAAATTGGATTAGCTATTTCTTCTGTTTTTGGGCATATTTTTCCGATTTTTGCGGGATTCAGAGGCGGAAAAGGTGTAGCTACATTAATGGGTGCTACATTGATTATTACACCTATCTCGTGTGCATTAGCGTTGGTAGTATTTTTGTTGGTTTTATTCACTACTCAATATGTTTCTTTAAGTTCCATGTCGGCGGGAGTGAGCTATCCTATTATTTTACATTTAATTATGAATAATCAACAAACAACACTTACCGTTTATTCTATTTTAATTGCAATATTACTGATTATTACACATCGCAAAAATATCCGCAGATTGCTCAATAAAACAGAGTCGCAAGTAAAGTTTATTAAAGCGAAAACCTGATGCGGTTTTTATTTTTTTTATTTAGCATTATTGTTTTTTTATTCCAAGATGTTGTAGCTCAAACATTAAAATACGAAGATTGCATTTATAAAAGCAACATCCGTTCTCTTTTTCTTCATCCTGCCGATTTTGAAATGGGCTTACCTGTATTAGATTTAAACAATCCTGCACAACAATTACAGCTCAGTTTTGATGACCTCCATGCAGATGTAAAAAACTATTCTATTTATTTTATTCATTGTGATGCCTATTGGAACCCAAGCGATTTAATGACCTCTGAATACATGGATGGATTTTTTGAACTTAATATTTTAAACTACTCTTTTTCTCAAAACACATTGCAAAAATATACGCACTACGACATTAAATATCCTACTGCCAATTGCCGATTTACAAAAGCAGGAAATTATTTGTTGGTATTATATGAAACCCCCGATAAAAATAAAATTGTAGCCACCCGTCGCTTTTATGTTTTAAATAATGTAGTAGATATTGCGGCACAAATTTCTCAACCTATTGGCAATGACATCCAATATACCGGCCAACATATTGATTTTACCATTAGTTCCCGAAAATATGAATTAACTAACCCTGTTACAGATATGAAAATTTTCATTATGCAAAACGGCCGATTGGATAATATGGTAAAAAATATTCCTGCTACTTTTATGACAGGAAATAGTTTTCAATTCAATTTAGACGACCGCACAACATTTTCCGGCTCCAATGAATTCCGTTACTTTGATATTCGTACCCTATTCACTTATACCGAAAAAATAGCCAATATAATCAAAGATGATAATGGAAAGTGGCATGTTTATTTAACTCGTGACGAGCCAAGATACAAGCAAAAGTATGCTTTTCAAAACGATTTGAATGGAAATTTTTTAATACGCAATAACGATAAATTATCTAACCCCGATACTGAAGCCGATTATGCTTTTGTGCACTTTCAGTACTACTACCCTCTTCCTGCAAAAAACGGAAATATGTATATATTAAGTAAAATCAATAATTGGCAATTAACCGACGAGAATAAAATGATTTACAATGAAACTACCCAATCATACGAATGCACCATGTATTTAAAGCAAGGTTATTACAATTATATATATACCCTGCTTTATGATAATACCTCCAAATGTGATGAGTCAGAAACAGAAGGAAATTACTGGCAAACAGAAAATGATTATTATATTTTTGTGTATCATCGTCCACGAGGATTTTATTATGACCAATTAGTAGGATTATTAAGGATAAATACCCTAAAAAGATAATGTTTCAAACCAGCCAATTTATTTTTGTTTTCATATTTATTATTTTTTGTTCATCCAATTACTATTCTCAACACAAAGGAAAACATCAGTATCAATGGGCATTTTTTCATCCTATTGCTGCTATTAAAGTAAAAAAAATATACAAGAAAAATTATCCGATTTACCAACAAGTAAAACAACAAAAAATTCTGGATACAATTGAAAACGGCGGAAAGTTAGATGCCTTTCGACACGGCTTTTTTATGGCTTGTTTTGCACAAAAAGTAAAAGCAAAAAAATTGATTAAACTGGGAATTGCTCATGAAAAAGATGACCTCTCTTATTTTTTAAAGAAAAGAAAAACAGAATATTGGGATATTCCCGACAGTGCCAGCATTCAAATGGATTTGTATAATAACCTGATTGGAATTGAAACAGGAACCAAGTACAGAAAAATTAAACCCATACAAATGAAAGATACCATTATTCATTATATACATATTAAGAAATTAAAAACACTCAAATAAGTTACCAAATTCAGTCAAAAATAATGTAACTTACTGCCTGAAAAAATTGGTAATGATTCCGTTTAATCACAAAAAAATTGGCATTTTAGGTGGCGGCCAGTTAGGCAGAATGCTTTTACAAAAAGCAATAGATTTTGCATTAGAAGTTTATGTTCTTGATCCTGACAACAATGCCCCATGTAAAAATATCACGCCTCATTTTATCAAAGGTGATTTTAAAAACTTTGAAGATGTTTATCATTTTGGAAAAAAATTAGATTTAATTACAATTGAAATTGAAAATGTCAATGTTGAAGCACTTAAGAAATTGCAACAAGAAGGCAAAGAAGTGTATCCACAACCAGAAATTATAGAAATGATTCAGGATAAGGGCTTACAAAAAATATTTTATCAAACCAACGGTATTCCCACAGCAGATTTTTTTTTAGTAGATAACAAAGAGCAAATTGAAAAATATACAGATTATTTTCCATTTTTTCAAAAAACAAGAAGAGGCGGATATGATGGAAAAGGTGTAAAAAAACTATCTAATAAAAACCATATTTCTCATGCCTTTGATGAACCTAGTGTTTTGGAGCGAATGGTAGATGTTGAAAAAGAAATAAGCATCATCGTTGCTCGCAATCAGGCAGGAGAAATAAAAACTTTTCCGGCAGTAGAAAGTATATTTAACCCTCAGGCACATTTAGTAGATTATTTAATATGCCCCGCTAAAATATCAGAAAATACTCTCACCAACGCTGAACAATTATCCAAAAAAATTGCTGAGCAATTAAATCTGGTTGGAACCTTGGCTATAGAGTTCTTCTTGAGCAAAGATGGTAAGCTATATGTAAATGAAATGGCACCCCGAGTACACAATTCCGGACACCATACTATAGAGGCCTGCATAACCTCTCAGTTTGAACAACACTGGCGAGCTATACTTAATTTTCCACTTGGAGACACTTCTTTAATCCGACCCGCCGTAATGTTGAATTTATTAGGTTCAGAAGGATTTGAAGGTAATGCTCATTATGTTGGAATAGAAAATACTTTAAAGTACAGTGGTGTGTATCCACACATCTATGGTAAAAAGAAAGTAAAACCTTTCAGAAAAATGGGACATATCACCATTACAGACAAAACACTGACTGCTGCTTTACAAAAAGCCAAAAAAATCAAAGAACTGATTAAAGTAACTGCTATTTGAAAAAATATAATCCTTAATCACAAAACACACTTATTATGCTAGATAAATTTATTATATACACACTACTGTTCATTTCAATATCTTATTTGATATATAAATTCAAATCCAAAAAAAAATGCAGTAATAATGATTCATGTTGCAAAAAATAATATACATCAACTATGAAAAAGCAATTTATTCCACACATTAATCGTGAAATAAGCTGGCTCTCTTTCAATGAAAGAGTGCTACAAGAAGCAGAAGACAAAAGAAACCCATTATTAGAAAGATTAAGGTTCTTAGGTATTTTTAGTAATAACAGAGATGAGTTTTACCGCGTAAGAGTAGCCACTGTAAAAAGATTGATAAAATTAGGACATCGTGCTGTAGAAATTTATGGAGAAGATCCTGAAGTATTACTCAAACAACTGCAAAATAAAGTACTTATCCAACAACAAAAGTTTGATGAACTTTATTTACAAATATTAGAGGAATTAAAAGAAAATAATATTTATATCATTAATGAAAAAGAAATTTTATCTCAACATAAAAAATTCATTACAGATTTCTTTCATAATGAAGTAATGCCCTCTTTGTTTCCTATCCTGATAGACAGTAAAAAACCATTCCCATTCTTAAAAGACAAATACGGTTATCTTTACATCAAATTAAGATCCAAACTATATCCTACTCAAGTAAAATATGCTCTGATAGAAGTACCCACAAAAGTTTTGAGCAGATTTGTTATATTACCATCCATTGAAAACCGAAAGTATATTATACTATTAGACGATGTTATCAGATACAATATCAATGAAATATTTTCCGTATTTGGCTTTGAATGCATGGGCGCCTATAACATTAAGCTGACACGAGACGCAGAATTAGAAATTGACAATGATTTAAGTGAAAGCATACTTGAAAAAGTAAGTAAAGGACTAAAAGACAGGCAAAAAGGCAAACCTGTAAGGTTTGTTTATGACAGAGAAATGCCACAAGACATGCTACAATTTATTACAAGAAAATTAGGCATGTCCAATCTTAAAGACAGTTTAATTCCAGGCGGAAGATACCACAATTTCAAAGATTTCATCAACTTTCCAACATTAGATATGCCTCATCTAACATTTCAAAATCCACCACCTGTTAATATCCCTGAATTAGATGAATTAAATACACCCATCATCGATCTTATTTTGAAAAAAGATTTACTTTTTCATTTTCCATACCATTCATATAACTACTTGATTAAAATACTTCAAGAAGCATCTATTGACCCTCGCGTACATTCTATTAGCATCACTCTTTATCGCCTGGCTGAATCATCAAGGATTGCCAATGCCTTAATTAATGCTATCAAAAACGGGAAAAAAGTAACCGCCGTTGTTGAACTACAAGCCAGGTTTGACGAAGAACATAATATTTATTGGGCAGAAAAACTAAAAGAAGAAGGCGCAGAAGTCATTTATGGGGTAAGAGGTTTAAAGGTGCATTCCAAACTTTTTTTGATTGAAGGAAAAAATCGAAATCAACATTTTAAAATTGCTCACATCGGTACAGGTAATTTCAATGAAAAAACAGCCAGAATTTACACAGATCTTTCCTTACTCACTGCTCACAAAGGAATATGTAAAGATGTAGAAACCGTTTTTCATTTTTATAGAGATAATTTAAAAATAGGTCATTACAAACATCTTATCGTGTCCCCATTCACTATGCGAAAAGAATTTATACGCCTTATCAATAAAGAAATCAAAAATGCCAAAAAAGGATTGAAAGCAGAAATTACATTAAAACTCAATAATCTTGTAGATAGAGAAATGATTCATCATTTATATCAGGCATCACAGGCAGGAGTAAAAATTGACCTGATTGTAAGAAGTTCTTGCTCATTAGTTACAGAACTACCCGGTTACAGCGATCATATCAGGGCATATAGCATTGTAGACAAATACCTTGAACATGCTCGCGTTTTTATATTTCACAATGGAGGAAATGAAAAAATATTTATTTCTTCTGCAGATTGGATGACCCGAAATCTTGATCAAAGAAGCGAAGTAGCCACACCCATATACGATGAAACATTAAAGGAAATAATTAAAACTTTGCTTAAAATACAATTATCAGGCAATCAGAAAGTCAGAATTATTGACCGCCATCAAACTAATAAATATAAACCTGTTGAACCCGGAACCCCAGTTTTCAGAGCACAAGACAAAACCTACGAATATATCCGCGAATTATCCTATAATAACAAATTATCTACTATATGAACTCCTCTTCTAACAAACAACTTGGAATACTGCTTGCAGCCATAGACATAGGAAGCAATGCTATCAGGTTATTGTTATCTCGGGTATTTGAAGACAAAAACTTTGTTTTTTTTCACAAAGAAGAACTGATACGAATGTCTGTTCGGCTGGGCGAAGATGTTTTTTTACAAGGCAAAATATCCGATGAAAAAATTCAAAGGTTAATACACACCATGAACGCCTATTACAACATTATGCAGGTATATAATATTACCGCCTACAAAGCAGTAGCTACCAGCGCTATGCGAGATGCCGCCAACGGAAAAGAAGTTATTCAATTACTTGAAAGAGAAACCCACATCAAAATTGACATATTAGATGGAAAAACAGAAGCCAACCTCATCTTTGCTAATCATATTGAAGAAATATTAGACCCCGATAAAGCATACATGTATATTGATGTGGGCGGAGGCAGTACTGAAATTACTATATATAACAAACACAAAACCATTGCCGCCAAATCGTTTAACATAGGAACCCTAAGATTATTATATAACAAATTAGAACCTGATGCCTGGGACGAAATGAAACATTGGATAAAAAAACACACACAAGGCATTTATCCCCTCTACGCCATCGGCTCAGGCGGAAATATTAACAAGCTATACAAGATGAGCGGAAAAAAAGAAAACAAATCATTAGGATTCAACAGATTAAAAGGACTATATGAAATGCTGCAATCATACACTTACGAAGAAAGAATAAAACTACTCGGCCTAAAACCCGACAGAGCAGATGTGATTGTTCATGCAGCCAAAATATACCTCACCGCTATGAAAACCGCCAACATTGAAAAAATATATGTTCCTCAAATAGGTCTTTCAGACGGAGTTATTCACCAATTATATGAAGAAATCAAATTACAAAAAATATCCAATAAGTGAATAGCATATTACATATCGGATGGAATGATTTGATGGATATTTTTCTTGTATCAGTTTTACTCTATGTTCTGTATAATCTCATCAAAGGAACCTCTGCGGTAAAGGTATTTTGGGGATTAGGGCTAATATATATTATTTGGGTTATTGTAACGGCATTAGATTTCAAACTCCTGAGCTCTGTGGTAGGAAAATTTATCAATGTAGGAATAATTACTATCATCATTATATTTCAACAAGAAATCAGAAAATTTTTATTACTCATTGGGTCAACAGAATTCTGGAAAAAACATTACAGTATCTTTAAAATAAAAGATGTTTTGAAAGAAAACACTATTCATACCATCCCCCTCAACATTTTGCAGGAAGCATGTTACAACCTGGGAAGAAACAAAACAGGTGCCCTGATTGTTGTTTATCAAAAGGACGATTTAATTTTATACGAGCAATCAGGCGTACCAGTCAATGCCCCTGTTACAGAATATATGTTGGAAAGTATTTTTTACAAAAATGCCCCTATGCACGATGGAGCAGTTATAATTAAAAATAATCTTATTCTTGCAGCCAAATGTATTTTACCCGTCAGCGAATCAGAAACCATACCTCATCATGCAGGAACAAGGCACCGGGCAGCACTTGGCATTAGTGAACAAACCGATGCTATAGCGATTTTAGTAAGCGAACAAACAGGAAACGTGTCTGTAGCAAAAAATGGCAAACTATACTACAATGTGTCATACAAAGAATTCATACCCCTGATGGAAAAAATATTGATGTAAATTGGATGAGCATTAATTGTTACTTTTGCACCCTAAAATTTTTGATATGTCAAATAATAATGAGGGCAGACAGATTATATTCAGCATGGTAAACGTCAGTAAAATTTACCCCCCTAACAAACAAGTATTAAAAGACATTTACCTTTCTTTTTATTACGGAGCAAAAATTGGCGTGCTTGGATTAAATGGAGCAGGAAAATCCAGTTTACTTAAAATCATTGCAGGAATAGACAAGGATTATATTGGTGAAGTACATTATTCTCCCGGTTATTCTATTGGATTATTAGAACAAGAACCCAAACTGGATGAAAATAAAACCGTCATAGAAGTAGTAAGAGAAGGTGTGCAGGAATATGTCAATATCCTGAAAGAATATGAAGAAGTGAATAATAAATTTTCAGATGAAGAAATTATCAATGACCCCGATAAAATGGAAAAACTCATCAACCGTCAGGCAGAACTGCAAGAAAAAATAGACCATTTGGATTTATGGAATCTAGATAATCGTCTTGAAAAAGCAATGGATGCACTTCGCTGCCCTGAGTCAGATACCCCTATAAAAGTATTGTCGGGTGGAGAAAGAAGGAGAGTAGCATTATGTCGCTTACTTTTACAAGAACCTGATATTTTACTATTAGACGAACCTACCAACCACTTAGACGCAGAAAGTGTAGATTGGCTGGAACAACATTTAAAAAACTACAAAGGCACTGTCATTGCAGTAACCCATGATAGATATTTTTTAGATAATGTGGCTGGCTGGATACTTGAATTAGACCGAGGAGAAGGTATTCCATGGAAAGGAAATTACACAAGCTGGTTAGAACAAAAACAAGAAAGATTAAGACAAGAAGAAAAACAGGAAAGCAAACGACTGAAAACACTGGAAAGAGAACTAGAATGGGTGAGAGCAGGCGTTAAAGGCAGAGGAACCAAACAAAAAGCACGTTTACAAAACTATGAAAAACTCTTAAATGAAGACGTAAAGGCAAAAGAAGAAAAACTGGAAATTTTTATTCCCAACGGACCTCGCTTAGGAAATGATGTCATAGAAGCCATTAATCTTACAAAAGCGTATGATGATAGAATACTGTTTGAAAATCTGAACTTTAAACTTCCACCTGCAGGTATTGTCGGAATTATTGGGCCCAATGGTGTAGGTAAAACTACCTTATTTAGAATTATTATGGGACAAGAAAAACCCACTTCAGGAGAAATAAAAATTGGTCCTACTGTAAAAATTTCTTATGTAGACCAAACACATAAAGCCATTGACCCCGAAAAAACAGTTTTTGAAGTAGTGAGCGGAGGGTTAGATAATCTCATTTTTGAAGGTCGTACCATTAACACCCGTGCATACCTTGGGAGATTCAATTTTACCGGTGCTGATCAGGGTAAAAAATGTGGTGTACTTTCCGGAGGAGAAAGAAACCGATTACATTTAGCATTAGCCCTAAAAGAAGGAGGTAATGTATTATTATTAGACGAGCCCACCAACGACCTGGATGTCAATACATTAAGAGCATTAGAAGAAGGATTATTAAACTTTGCAGGATGTGCTGTCATTATTAGTCACGACAGATGGTTTTTAGATAGAGTATGTACTCATATACTCGCTTACGAAGGAGATAGTACTTTTTATTGGTTTGAAGGAACTTATTCAGAATACGAGGAAAATAAAAAGAAACGTTTAGGTAATGTTGAACCTAAAAGACCACGGTATAAAAAATTGAGTTTATAACATTATTCCATATTACAAAAGGAAAAGTAAATTTTTCAAATAGTAGATTTTTTCGGTTTATTTGAAAATATATAGCAACTATAAGTAGTAAAAGAAATAGTTTATTTTCTCAACTCAAAATTTTGACCAAGATAAACTTTTCTTACCATGTCATCATTCGCTAAATCTTCTGCAGTACCTGATTTGATAACTTTACCTGAGTATAATAAATAGGCACGGTCAGTAATACTTAATGTTTCATGGACATTATGATCTGTAATGAGTACACCAATGTTTTTTTCCTTTAATTTTTTAACAACAGATTGAATATCTTCTACTGCAATTGGATCTACACCAGCAAAGGGCTCATCTAGCAAAATAAATTTTGGCTTTGTAGATAGTGCTCTGGCAATTTCTGTTCTTCTTCTTTCTCCGCCTGATAATTGATCACCTAAATTTTTTCTAACATGATGCAGATTAAATTCTGTAAGTAATTCTTCTAATCTCTGTTTTTGTTCTTGTTTTGAAAGATTAGTCATTTCAAGAATAGCTAAAATATTTTCTTCAACGGTTAATTTTCGGAACACAGATGCTTCTTGCGGCAAATAAGCAATTCCAAGCTGTGCTCTTTGATACATAGGAAGATGTGTTATTTCCTGATCATCCAGAAATATTTTTCCGCTATTGGGCTTTATCATTCCAACAATCATATAAAATGAAGTGGTTTTTCCGGCGCCGTTCGGGCCTAATAATCCTACAATTTCTCCCTGCTGAACTTCAATACATACTTCATTAGCAACAATTCTGTTTTTATATCTTTTAGTTATTTTATCTGTATATAACTTCATATATTAAAGAGCATCATAATCTATCACTACTTTTTCACTTGCAGGATGTGCCTGGCAGGTCAGTATGAAGCCATCTGCCACTTCTTGTTCGGTAAGAGCATAATTGACAGTCATGTTGGCTTTTCCTTCAATCACTTTTGCTCTGCATGTACTACATACACCTCCTTTACAGCTAAACGGTGCATCCACTCCGTTTTGAATAGCAGCATCTAAAATATTAATATCATTGGAACTTAACCGAAATGTGGTTTGTATTCCATATAAAATAACGGTTACTTCAGATTCTATATTATCCGATGTGCTGCTTATATTTTGATTTTCTACTGCTGTAAAGTATTCAATGTGTATTTTTTCAGATGGCACCTGCAGTTTCTTTAAACTGGATTCAATAACCTGCATCATAGGGGTAGGACCACAAATAAAATATTCGTCAGCACTTAATCCATTATATTTTTCAAGCAGAGTGTGTATTTTGGATTCATTTAATAATCCTGATTGCTCTGGCGGATAGTCAGAAGGTGGATTGTCAAAAATATAAACAACTTGAAAGTTTGAATGACTTTTTGCTAAAAGATCTATTTCGTTTTGAAAAATTACATTATCAGGTTCTCTATTAGCATACAATAAAACTATAGTACTTTGTTTTTCAATAAATAAAATACTTTTAATGATGCTCATCATAGGTGTAATGCCGCTGCCACCTGCAAAAAGAATGTATTTTTTTTGATGAGCAGAGTTAAGTTCTGTATAAAAGCGACCTGATGGCGGCATCACTTCTATGGTTTCACCTATTTTTAATTTTTGGTTAATGTATGTGGACATTTTACCACCCGGTACTTCTTTTACTGCCACTTTCAGTTCTTTTTCTGAATACGGACTTGTACAAATACTGTATGAACGCATGACATTTTCGCCATCAATATTAATTTTAAGTGTGATAAACTGACCTTGCTTAAATCTGAAATGAGACACATATTGAAGGGGAATATCAAATGTAATGGCTACTGCATCTTTAGAAACTCTTTCTATATTTTTGACTTTCAGAGGATAAAAGTGTGACATGTTTTTGGGGCAAACCTAATAAAAATTCTGATTGAGCATTTTGTCTATGTTTTATTTTTAATAGTTTTTGTATAGATTTTTTATTTCATTATTTTTTCCTTAAATTTGCAGAAAATAAAATGTATGTTCTGTATTCAATCATATAAACCTGTTTTTTTGACAATTGTGTTTTTTCTTGTTGTGTTTGTGAGTTTTGGTGCAGCGCCACCACCACCTCCTCCTCCACCTCCTCCATGCTGGCCACCACCATGTATTCCTATTGACGGGGGAGTAAGTTTTTTAATTGCAGCGGGTGCTTTGTATGGTGTAAAAAAATCTTATGATAAGTTCAAAGCCAGACGAAATAATGGACAAACAGAAAGTTCAGAATAAAAAGAGTAAGCTGAACTTTTCTGACCCGAGAATCAAATTTGTTTTTACTGCTTCCATACTTTATTTTTTGAGTTTTACTTTATACGAATTGGTTTTAAAGAAATATACATTATTTGATGAGTATGTCATAAGAGTCATTATTGAAAATGTTGATGAGATATTAAACAGAATGAAGTTTAATACCTTTAAAACAACAGATGTTAATGACTTTCAGGTAATAGGCATTCATGGCTCCATAGGTGTATGGGTGGGAAAGGCCTGTGATGCTATGAGTTTGTTTATTATTTTTTCTATTTTTATCCTTGCTTTTCCCGGTAATCAAAGAGATAAATGGTGGTTTGTTCCTTTTGGTATTCTTACAATCCATGTAATCAATGTTTTAAGAGTAGTAGGACTTACCATTATTACTTATTATAAACCGGAATGGCTGGAATTTAATCATACTTATGTATTTACTTTTCTTGTATATGCCTATATTTTTATGTTGTGGATGTGGTGGGTAAATAAATACGCTTAAATCAATGCGATTCATCATAACCAAAATCTCGCTGTTTTTAATATTATTTATTTTGTTGGGGTTGTTCAGAGAGTATATGTTTGTAAATATCAATAATGTTATCTATTTCAAATATTACAAAAACACAACAATGCCTATTCCTTATGGTTTTGGATGGCTTACTCAATTTTCACATGCCACTTTGTACTACATCAAATATCCACTCACATTTCTTTTTGTAATAATATATTTTATACTCAATTTTTACTTTTTAAAGCAGATGAAGGTTTATGCTTTTTATATCCGAATTTTAATCATTTCATATATTTTTCTTTTTGCCTTAAGTATCATATTAATGCTATACGCGTATTATTTTCATCAGAAACTCAACGAAACCGAATATTCCTTAAGTCGTGGATTAATGGGTCTTGCACAATCACCACTTATCAGCTTTGTATTATTTGCATTATATTTGTGGGATAAAAACAAATTACATCATCATGAAAAAAGAAACACAGATTTTTAAGTACATCAAAGAAGAAGAAGAGAGGCAGCTGAGAGGTATTGAGTTAATAGCCAGTGAAAATTATGTGAGTAAACAAGTGATGAAAGCAATGGGAAGTGTATTAACGAATAAATATGCAGAAGGTTATCCTGGAAGAAGATATTACGGAGGATGTGAAGTGGTAGATAAAATAGAACAATTAGCCATTGACAGAGCAAAAAAATTATTTGGTGCAGAATGGGTCAATGTACAGCCACATTCTGGTGCACAGGCAAATGCAGCGGTCATGTATGCTTGCTTAAAGCCGGGAGATAAAATTCTGGGATTGAACTTATCTCATGGAGGACATCTTACACACGGTTCACCGGTTAATTATTCAGGTAAGTTGTATACTCCATTATTTTATAGTGTTGAAAAAGAAACGGGTTTAATAGATTTCAGAAAACTATATCATCAAATAATAGATGAAAAACCAAAGATGGTAATAGTAGGCGCCTCGGCCTATTCAAGAGATTGGGATTATGCCTTGGTCAGAGAAGCAGCCGATAAGGTAAATGCCATAGTGTTGGCAGACATATCGCATCCTGCAGGACTTATAGCTAAAGGAATATTAAACGATGCCTTATTGCATTGTCACATCGTTACTACTACAACCCATAAAACATTAAGGGGACCTCGTGGAGGGATGATTATGATGAAAAAAGATTTTCCTAATCCTTTTGGAGAAAAAACACCAAAGGGTGAAATTAAAATGATGAGTGCTCTGTTGGATAGTGCTGTTTTCCCAGGCATACAAGGAGGACCACTTGAACACATTATTGCTGCCAAAGCAGTAGCATTTGCTGAAGCACTCACAGATGAATATCTCTATTACATTATTCAGGTAACAAAAAATGCCAAAGCTATGGCCCAAGCACTGATTGAAAAGAACTATCACATCGTTTCGGGCGGAACGGATAATCACCTGATGCTTATTGATTTGAGAAACAAAGATATTACAGGAAAAGAAGCAGAAAAATTATTAGGAGAAGTAGATATTACAGTAAATAAAAACATGGTCCCTTTTGATGACAAATCGCCGTTTATTACATCTGGCATAAGAATAGGAACCGCTGCCATTACTACCAGGGGATTAAAAGAAAAAGATTGCATAAAGATTGTGGAGTTAATCGATGAAACTATCAGAAATAAAAATAATCCTAAAGCACTTTCAAAAATTAAAAAGAAAGTCAATCAAATGATGAGTAAATATCCTTTATTTTCAGATTTATGAGACCAACTATTATCTTTGATTTAGGGGGTGTTATACTACCTCTTAATACAGAAGCAACCCGACAAAAAATCTTGGAATACACCAATAAAGACATTAAAGAGTGGATGCAATTTGGATATCCACATCAGCTTATTCAAAAATTTGAGATGGGCAAAATAACTGAAAAAGAGTTTTTTGAAGAATTACAGGATTTGTTGTCGTTTGAAAAGGACTTGTATTATCTTAAAGAAGCATGGAACGCCATGTTGTTAGCTATTCCAAAAGAAAACATAGAATTTTTACATCATCTTTCAAAGCAATATCGTCTTATTTTATTGAGCAATACTTGTGAAACACATATTCAATGTTTTGAAGAAATGCTTCAGCAAAAACACCATATAGAATCATTAGAGTTATTATTTGATAAAGTTTATTATTCATGCAGAATGGGCTTAAGAAAGCCAGACGCAAAGTTGTTTCAGAAAATTGTAAAAGAAAACAATCTTGATTTAAACCACACAGTATATTTTGATGATACTATAGACCACATAGAATCTGCTAAAAAATTAGGTATAAAATCTTATTTATATCCCTCAAATGAATTATTAAAAAACACTTTAAATAACCTTTTGAATAGCCACAATGAATCGGTACTTATTAAAGCAACATCAGGTCAATAAATTATGGAAAATACCAGAATAAATATTATCAGTGAGAAAGATATTCAGGCCATCTCAAGAATTATTAAACAAAACTGGTATATTCCATTAGTTGCAATTATACTCTCTTACACCGCCGGTTATTTTTATATATACAAATTAACCAATATTTATCAAGCATCTACACAAATTCTTATTAATATTAAAGATTACTATGATAAAAATTTGATTTCAGAAGAAAATATGTATTCATCCGCCTATTCTGCATACATAGACAATTCTAACCAGATAAGAGTCATAAAATCCTATGATATAATGGATGAAACTATTGAAAAACTAAAAAGCACGTTGCAGGTATCTTATTACATTGTAGGAAAGGTAAGAACAACAGAACAATTTAGCGGAATGCCCTTTGAAATCAAAGTCAATAACATCAATCCTTCATTTTATGAAGTTCCCATAAAATTCAAAATAAAAAATTATACAAAGTATCAATTATGGATGGATATAAACGGCCGTCAAGTCGTAAAAGAAGGTGAATTTGATAAAGATTTAATTGATACCGACTTAAGTATATTAGTAAAACGCACAGCTAATCTTACAATGCAAACAGCACTCTCCTTGTCTGAAATTAACTATGAAATTATTATACATTCAAAAGAATTTCTGATAAACAAATACCTTTCCACGCTTAATATTGAAAATCCTGATTATACCAATATTCTCAAAATCTCTGTTGAAGATGTAATACCAGAGAGAGCAGTGCTTGTTTTAGACACACTCAATACAGTTTACATAAAAAGCACATTAAAATCCAGATTAGAACTTAATGAAAAAACACTTCAATATATTGATAAACAATTATCCGAAATTTCAGCCGCTTTGAAAGGAGTTGAAGATTCTATGTTATTCTACAAAGATATTCATAATATTTTAGATTTGGATTGGGAACAAAAAACCTATTTAGATAAACTGACAGATTATGAAAATCAGAAAAACCAATTAAAAATGCAAATAGAATCTTTAAATGATTTGGAAAAGTACATTATTGAAGATAAAGACCCGCAGTTCCTACCCCCTAATGTTTTTATTCTTGAAAAACAAGGTTTTTTACCAAGTGCAGTTACAGAACTTTATCAGCTACAAATAAAATTAAACGACCAATATGGAACCAATACAGACAACAACCCTAATGTAACCAACCTTAAACAAAACATCCGAAGATTAAAACAAGACCTGCTTATATACATAACCAACTCAAGAAAAGCAACCTATAGACAACTCGAAAACTTGGAAAGTGAAATTAATAACTTTGCTTCAAAGTTTAAATACATTTCGCCAAAACAAAGAGATGTGCTGAATATTCAGAGAAAGATAGAAATTAATCAAAAATTATATTCCTTTTTATTAGAAAAAAAAGCCAATACAAGAATAGCTAAAGCATCTATTACTCCAAATGTAAAAATAGTAGAAAAACCAAGAAATATGGGCATAGTAAAGCCCGATAAAAATAAAATTAGAAATACATTTATTTCCTTTGGGTTAGGTTTAGCCATTTTAATTATTTTAATCAGAGTATTATTTTATGTAAAAATTACAGATGAAGAATATTTAAAAGAACTAACAGATTTACCACTTTTAGGAGTAATCCCATTTCAGAAAAATGTTAATGAAAATTCTGTGATATCTATTGAAGAACCACATTCTCCTGTTACAGATGCTATAAGAGGATTAATTACGAATATCAAATACACATCAAAAGACAATCCAGTTAAAAAAATTTTATTTACCTCCTTTTTACCCGGAGAAGGCAAAACCTTTTTATCTGTTAATCTTGCCTCTATGCTTGCTAAGTCCAATAAAAAAATAGCATTACTGGAACTGGACTTACACAAGCCAAGAATTTTCAGTGCCCTAAAACTACAACCCAATAAAGGAATTGGAGCATATTTATCTAATCAGGCAACAATAGAAGAAATCAAGTACTCTTCTTTTATTGACCATTTAGATATATTCCTTGCCGGAAAAGATACACCACCTAATCCATCCGATTTATTATTATCTAATAAACTAAATGAACTACTAAAATATTTAGAACAAAATTATGATTACATCATTATTGATACGCCCCCAGCCGGATTATTAGTAGATGCTATTTACTTAATGCAATTTTCAGATTTAAATATTTTTACAGTGAATTCTAAAATTGCCACTCGTCGCACCATTAAATTTATCAACCAACTGGCTAAAGAAAACAAAATACCCAATTTATACTTAATACTAAACGGCATTAATATCAAAAAATCAGGATATTACAGTTATAGCAAATATGGATACAAATACGGTTATGGATATCGCTATGGTGCATACTCATATAAAAAATACTAATGATGATTGATTTTACAAAACTCCAATCACCCGTTATTATTGCAGGACCTTGCAGTGCAGAAAGCAAAGAACAATTATTTCAAACCGCAGAGTCAATAAAAAATATTCCCAATATTTCTCTATTCAGAGCCGGTATCTGGAAACCAAGAACTTCACCTGGAAAATTTGAAGGGCATGGCGAAACTGCACTAAAATGGCTATCTGAAGTAAAACAACAATATAACATACCCGTTTGCACTGAAGTAGCAAGTCCTCAGCATGTAGAATTAGCACTAAAATATCATATTGATGTTGTGTGGATAGGTGCACGAACAACTACCAATCCGTTTAGTGTTAATGAAATCGCATCGGCACTACAAAATGTCCAAATACCCATCATGATAAAAAACCCTATGCATCCCGAAATTAAACTATGGATAGGGGCTATTGAGAGAATAATGAACGTAGGCATAAACAACATAGCCGCCATACATCGCGGCTTTTTCTATTATGGAAATGACCAATACAGAAACAAACCATTATGGCAAATTCCTTTAGAATTAAAAACACAATTTCCTGATATACCCATTATTTGTGATCCCAGCCACATTGCCGGAAAAAAAGAATATCTTTTTGAAATATCTCAAAAAGCATTAAACATAGGAATGAACGGACTGATGATTGAAACACACATAAACCCCTCTATAGCATTGAGCGATAAAGAACAACAAATTACCCCATCGGAATTAAAAATATTACTATCAAAACTAAAATTTCTTGACACAACATCTGATGACCCTCTATTCAAAAATACATTGGATATTTTCAGACAAATAATAGATGAAATAGATGAAGATATTCTTAATTTAATAGCACGAAGATTTGATGTAGTTCAGCAAATAGCATTATACAAGAAAGAAAAAAATGTGATGGCTTTTCAATTATCAAGATGGAAAGAAATTTTAAAAAACAGAAAAACAATATCTAAAGAGTTAAATATCAGCGAGCATTTCATTCATCACTTTTTGTCTTTATTGCACGAAGAATCCATCAATATACAAAATAAAATTTTAAATCAAAACGATACAGAACCAATAACCCATAAAAAGACAGAACTATGACTACAAAAGAAGAAATTGTTACCAACTGGCTTCCACGCTATACCAATGTACCCATTGAAGAATTTGGTCAATATATTTTGTTATGTAATTTTACAAATTATGTAGAACTATTTGCTCAAAAATACAATACAGAAGTACGAGGCTATGGCAAGCCCATGATTAGTGCCCATGCAGAAGGATTATCTATTATCAACTTTGGAATGGGCAGTGCTGCAGCGGCTACAGTGATGGATTTGCTCAGTGCTGTTAAGCCCAAAGCTGTGTTATTTCTTGGAAAATGTGGTGGTTTAAAGAAAAAAAATCAAATAGGCGATTTGATATTACCCATTGCAGCCATCCGAGGAGAAGGAACCTCTAATGATTATTTTCCGCCAGAAGTTCCATCATTGCCGGCTTTCAACTTACAAAAAGCAGTATCTTATACTATTCGTCTGGAAAACAGAGATTACTGGACCGGCACAGTTTATACAACCAACCGACGAGTATGGGAACACGATGAAGATTTTAAAGCATACCTAAGAAAAATAAAAGCCATGGCCATTGATATGGAAACAGCCACCATTTTTACCGTGGCCTTTGCCAATAAAATCCCTGCAGGAGCATTATTGCTGGTAACTGACCAACCCATGATACCCGAAGGCGTAAAAACAGAAGAAAAAGATAAAACCGTTACACAACAATATACAGAAATACATTTAGACATAGGAATAAAATCTTTATTAGAAATTAAAAATCAGGGTATTTCTGTAAGACACCTAAAGTTTTGATATGATATTATCGGTAGATGATTATGTCAAAGGTATATTAAACAAAGACATCTCTGTATTAGCCCGAGCCATTACATTAATAGAATCTAACAAGCCAGAACATCAAAAAATTGCAGAACAACTATTGTATCAAATACTACCTTACACAAACAAATCATTTAGATTAGGCATTACAGGAGCACCAGGTGTAGGAAAAAGCACTTTTATAGAAGCATTCGGGCTATATTGCATAGAAAAAGGTCATCAGTTAGCTGTTCTTGCAATAGACCCCAGCAGCAGTATTTCAAAAGGAAGCATTTTAGGTGATAAAACCCGAATGGAAACTTTATCACGTCACCCCCATGCTTTTATTCGTCCTTCACCCAGTGGAGGTGTTTTAGGTGGTATTGCTTCCAAAACCTATGAAACCATGCTTTTATGTGAAGCGGCTGGCTTTGACTGGATATTCATTGAAACAGTAGGAGTAGGACAAAGCGAAACCGATGTCGCTGAAATTTCTGATTTTTTTCTTTTACTCATGTTAGCATCCAGTGGCGATGAAATACAGGGAATTAAAAGAGGCATTATGGAAATGGCAGATGGAATTGTTATTACCAAATGTGATGGCGACAATATAACCAAAGCAAATTTGGCAGCAGCTCAGTTCAAATCTGCACTACACTATTTTACTCATCCATTACAAGATTGGAACATTCCCGTATTACCCACCTCATCCATTACCAAAAAAGGATTGGATGAAATATACAATATGCTGATAAGATACCGCGAGCTCGCCCTTGAAAAAAAATACTTTTTTACCAAAAGAACACAGCAACAACAAATCAGATTAAAAAAAATAATTTCAGATTTTCTTTCTCATGATTTTTTTTCTAACGAAAAAATTCTGCAAAAACTAAACACCTTGAAAGAAGAAGATTATTTTTTTCCACACAGAGTGGCAAAAAAATTAATTGAAGAATATAGAACCCTACACTAATAATAAAAATACTTGTTGTAATAAAAAAATAATAACTACCTTTGCGGCGGGCAAGTCCTTCACGACCAGCTCCTGCCAAATCCCCCAGGTTGGGAACAAAGCAAGGGTAAGGCGGTTGTAGCGGTGCGATGAAGTCAGCTTGCCCTTTTTTATTTTCTGTTGCACTAAAACTAAAAAAGAACCGTCCGTATTTTATTTAGATACCTTTAATAACACCATCTTTTTGATGACGAATAAAGGTGATAATTTCTCTTTTGAATTCAGTATCAGGAATTTCTTTTTCAACTATTTCCAGTGCGTTTTGCAAATTATATCCTTTTACAAAAATGATTCTGTAAATATCTTCAATGTGTTTGATTTGTTCAGGAGTAAATCCTCTTCTTGTTAATCCCACTACATTGACGCCTATGTATTGTAATGGTTCACGGGCACATCTTACATAAGGAGGCACACTTTTGCGAATAAGCGAAGCACCTCCAATAAATGAATGTTTACCAATAGTAATAAATTGTTGGGCAGCACTTAATCCTTCTACAATAGCATAATCTTCTACTACAATATGCCCTGATAACGCTACATTGTTAGCAAGAATGACATTATTTCCAATAATACAATCATGAGCAATATGAACATAGGCCATTATCAGGCAATTATTCCCCACCTTAGTGGTCATTTTATCTAAAGTACCTCTGTGAATGGTAACAAACTCTCTGATAGTAGTATTATCTCCGATTTCTACAGTACTTTCTTCTCCTTTGAATTTCAAATCTTGTGGTTCTGAACCTATTATAGCACCAGGAAATATTTTACAATTTTTTCCAATTCGGGAATAATTCATAATAACAGCATTGGGCCCAACCCAGGTGTTGTCTCCTATTACAACATTATCTTCTATTGTAGCAAAAGGAGAAACCACTACATTTTCTCCCAACTTTGCCTTAGGGCTTACACTGGCTAAGGGAGAAATCATACCATTACAGATTTTTTTTGTTCAATATTCCTCACTTTGACAATTTGAGCAGTCATATCTGCTTCACAAACTAATTTGTTACCAACAAACGCTCTTCCTATCATGTGGCATATACCTCTGCGAATAGGTTCTGCCAAGTCCATACGCATCACAAGAACATCTCCGGGCACTACTTTTTGCTTAAACTTAGCACTGTCTATTTTTAGAAAATAAGTTTGATAATTTTCAGGGTCAGGAACTGATTTCAAAGCCAAAATACCACCCGTTTGTGCCAATGCTTCAATGATAAGCACGCCTGGCATTACTGGCTCATCAGGAAAATGCCCGGGAAACCAATAATCATTGATAGTTACATTTCTGATACCTACTACATATTCGGGGTTGAGTTCTACAATTCTGTCCACTAATAAAAAAGGATGACGATGCGGCAAAATATTTTGTATTTCTCTTACATCAATTAAGGCAGGTGTATTCAGGCCAATTTTTGGAACATATTGTTCTTTCTTTTGTTTTTTAATCACTTCTTTTATTTTTTTGGCAAACTGTACATTTCCATAATGACCGGGTCTTGCTGCCAAAATGTGTATTTTCATGTGTTGTCCAACCAAAGCTAAATCTCCTACAATATCTAACAATTTGTGCCTTGCAGGTTCATTGTAAAAATGCAATTTGGTATTATTTAATACGCCTTTCCCTTTTACTTCTACATCCTCTTTATGGAATACTTTTTTCAAATAATCTATTTTCTCTTTTGGCAATTCTCTGTCCACCAATACAATGGCGTTATTTAAATCACCGCCTTTAATTAAATTATGTTGCAGTAGTATTTCCAGTTCGTGTAAAAAAACAAATGTTCTGCACATAGATATTTCAGGAATAAACTCCCCTGTATGGTACATGCTGGCATGCTGAGTACCCAATACTTCGCTGTTGTAATCTACCATTACTGTTATTCTATAGGTTTCTTGGGGAACAGCCAGCATTTCTATTTTTCTTTCAGCACACTCATAAGTCAGATTTTCTTGTAATTCAAAATATTCTCTTTCTTCATCTTGTTCTACAACTCCCACTTTTTGTAATGCTTCTATAAAGGGCTTGGAACTTCCATCCATGATGGGTATTTCGGCACCATCAATTTGTATTAAACAATTGTCTAAATCCATTCCTACTAATGCAGCCAATACATGTTCGGTTGTGTGTACCAGCACATTATCTTTACCGAGCGTGGTTCCTCTTTCGGTATTGACTACATAATCCACATCTGCGTCAATGATGGGCTGTCCGGGTAAATCTATTCTTTGAAATTTAAACCAATGATTAGCGGGGGCGGGAACAAAAGTAAGATTGACATGCTTACCTGTATGAAGACCCACGCCTGATACTGTAATTTTTTCTTTAATTGTTTTTTGCTTATCTGCCATGACAATGTTTTTACATTGAAAATCTGGACAAAAGTAATAAAAATAAAATTTATTGATAGTGAACAAAAGTATGGATGCTCTATTTTCTGCACAAATTTACATCTTCAAGTTTATTCAGTATCTTTGCAGGCAAATTTTTATGACAGAAGTAAAACTGAATACCATAGAAGAAGCCATTGAGGATATTCGTCATGGCAAAATGATTATTGTAGTAGATGATGAAAACAGAGAAAATGAAGGAGATTTTATTATGGCTTCTGAATTAGTTACTCCAGAAGCCATTAATTTTATGACCAAGCACGCACGCGGGTTAATTTGTGTATCTATTACAGAAAAAAGAGCACAGGAATTGATGTTAGAGCCCATGGTTCCTCAAAACACATCCTTGCATGAAACAGCTTTTACAGTATCTGTAGATTTAATTGGAGATGGCTGTACTACTGGTATTTCTGCTTTTGACCGCGCTAAAACCATTCAGGCGCTGGTGAATGAAAATAAAAAGGCAGATGATTTTGCAAGGCCAGGACATATTTTTCCTCTTGTTGCAAAAGAAGGAGGTGTTTTAAGAAGAGCCGGTCATACCGAAGCAGCAGTAGATTTAGCAACTCTTGCAGGTTTAAAGCCCAGTGGTGTTTTAGTTGAAATAATGAATGATGATGGCACCATGGCACGTTTACCAGACCTCATACATATTGCTGAAAAATTTGGATTCAAAGTTATATCTATAAAAGATTTGATTCATTATCGTTTACAAAAAGAAAGTATTGTTGAAAAAATTGTGGTGGTTGATTTACCCACAAAATATGGACACTTTAAACTGTATGCGTATAAAGTTAAAACAACTGGTCAGGAACATCTTGCGCTTGTAAAAGGAGAAATTAACCCCCAAGAACCTGTTTTATGCAGAGTACATTCTTCATGTATCACAGGAGACGTGTTAGGTTCATTAAGATGCGATTGCGGCGAACAGCTTCACGCAGCCATGGAAGCAATTGAAAAAGAAGGGAAAGGTGTGTTATTGTATCTTAATCAAGAAGGCAGAGGCATTGGCCTTCTCAATAAATTAAAAGCATATAAATTACAGGAAGAGGGTTTGGACACTGTAGAAGCTAATTTGAAACTTGGCTTTGGACCAGATGAAAGGGACTATGGCATTGGAGCTCAGATATTGAGAGATATTGGAGTTCGTAAAATACGGTTGCTTACCAATAATCCTCGTAAAAGAGCGGGGTTAGAAGGATATGATTTACAAATTGTAGAAAATGTGCCGCTTGTTGTTGCTCCTAATCCATACAACGCCTGTTATCTTTCTACCAAAAAAACAAAACTAGGTCATATCATGTAATTTTAAAATAAACCCTATAAATAAACTCTATGAAAACTCGCTTACAATTGTTTTTCTTATATGTATGTTTTTCGGTTCAGTTGATATATTCTCAAAATACAATCACTCTTGAAGATATATGGCTTAAATTTAAGTTTCGCACCAACCCACCACCATCTTTTACTTTTACAAAAGAAGGAAATTTTTATATCACTGAAGATGAAAAAAACAATATTATCAAAAAAGATTTATTGACCGGAAATATCACTGAAACCCTTGTAGCATTAAGTGATATTCAAAAACTATACTCAGACATAAAAATAGAAGATTATCAGATATCCCCTCAGGAAAAATACCTGCTTATATTTAATCAAAGAGAATTGATTTACCGTCATTCATCAAAATTCATTACTTATTTATGGGATATTAAAAACAAAAAGTTGATATTACTTTCTAATGGAGAAAAAATAATGTTTCCAAAATTTTCCAACGACGAAACAAAAATTGCGTATATCAAAAACAACAACATCTACTTTACTGACTTAACAACATTACAGGAAACTCCTGTTACTATAGACGGTGAGTGGAATAAAATAAAAAATGGTTGGGCTGATTGGGTATACGAAGAAGAGTTCGGAAAGCCAGATTTATTTGAATGGAGCAACGATGGAAATTATATTGCTTATTTAAAGTTTAATGAAAGTAAAGTAAAAGAATATGTAATGGATATATACAATAATAATGCCTATCCTGATAAATATTCCTTTAAATATCCAAAGGCCGGAGAAGATAATTCAGAAGTAACATTGTGGATATTTAACCTAAAGTCCAAAGAAAATAAAATTATTCCAACTGACAATAACTTTCAGAATATTTACATCCCAAGAATCAAATGGCTACAGCATGCTCATCAACTTTGTTACATAACATTAAATCGTCATCAAAATCACCTTCAAATGTTTCTTTTCAATCCATCCGATTTTTCTGTAAAAAAAATTTTTGAAGAACAATCGGATACATATATTGAAATTAATGATAACTGGCAATTTGTCAATAAAGATAAAGAATTCTTATGGTTAAGTAACAAAAATGGGTTTCAACATATTTACAGATATGATATTTCAGGAAAACTAATCAATCCGGTTACTTCCGGAAATTTTGATATAGAAAGTATTTTGGATGTTGATGAGACCAAAAAAGAAATTTATTATACATCTACTGAAAACTCTGTTATCAATCGTCCTGTTTACAAAATCACTTTTGATGGAAAAAAGAAAACTTTAATTTCACCTGCAGAAGGATTTAATAACATTCAATTATCACCTGATAAAAAATATTTTATTTTATTTACTCATTCTGCTAATACACCGCCGGTTTATTCCCTTTATCAAAATAAAGATAATAAATTCATCAAAATGCTTGAAAACAATCAGGAATTGATAGACAAAATGAAAAACTATAGTTTGAGCAAAAAAGAATTTTATACTTTCAAAAACAGAGATGGTATAGAATTACATTATTGGATAATGAAGCCCGTTAATTTTGACTCCAATAACAAACACCCGGTATTTGTTACTGCCTACAACGGGCCTGGTATTAATAAAGTTAATAACGCATGGGAGTATGAATATTGGTTTCATCAATTTTTATGTCAAAATGGATATATTGTAGCATGTGCCGATGGCAGAGGAACATTTGGAAAAGGAAAATCTTTTTGGCACTGCACCTACCTACAGTTAGGCAAACTGGAAACTGAAGATCAAACTGATTTTATCCGATATTTAAAGCAGCAATCGTATGTAGATAAAAACAAAATTTTCTTTGAGGGATGGAGTTATGGTGGTTTTATGGCTTTGAATATGATAACCAAAGCACCCGATGAAATTAAAGGCGCCATATCCATTGCTCCTGTTAGTAACTGGAAATTTTATGACAACATTTATACAGAAAGATATATGCGATTACCTAAAGAAAATCCTCATGGGTACAACGAATTATCTCCTATCAATTTTGTAAAAAACATAAAAGGAAAATTATTGCTTATACACGGCACAGCAGACGACAATGTTCATTTACAAAATGCTATGGAGTTTGTCAAAGAATGTGTAAATCAAAATAAATCCATAGAATATTTTGTTTATCCTAATAAAAATCATGGTATCTATGGAGGATATACAAGATTGCATTTATATTCCATGATATATAACTTTTTGCAGAAAAATTAAACTTCTTCTATTATCTATACTACAAAAAAATTAAGAGAAATTTTGTCTGCCATAAGATATCCGTTTGAAGGACTTAGATAGTATTTTTGATTTTTTTCATCCACTTCAAAATAAGCTTTATTTTTACTATACGCATCTAAAAAATGTTTTGCATACTTTTCCCCAAAATTTACTTTTATTTCATTCAAGTTACATCCAAATGTTGTTCTTAATCTGGTGAATACATATTCATTAAACTTTTGATTAGCATTCAAAATTTCCTTTTCATAATAAATTTTTCCTTCGGAGATACTATTTGCATACACATAATTATTAGATACATTCCATCGTCTTTCTATACCGTTATATGAATGAGCAGAAGGTCCTATACCACAATACGTTTTTTGTAACCAATATGCAGAATTATGTTTTGCAATATATCCTTCTTTTGCATAATTAGAAACTTCATAATGCAAATATCCCTTATTATTTAAAGTATCATGAAGCATTAAAAACTCATTTCTTACCTTATCTTCATTAGCAAAAGATATTTTCTTTTTTCTAACTAAATAATTTAACTTTGTTTTTGGTTCAACTGTAAGTTGATAGGCAGAAATATGCGGAATGTTGAATTGATTGAGTAGAAAATAAATATCTTTTTCCAAATTTTTCATATCATAAAAAGGTATTCCAAATATCAAATCAATAGAAAAATTTTCTATCCCTGCTTGCTGAATATCCTTTATACTTTTTAATGCATGAGCCACTTTGTGCTTTCTTCCCATCCATGCCAATACTTTGTCGTTTAAGGATTGAACACCCAAGCTGATTCTATTCACGCCTAAATTTTTTAATACAAGCAAGTACCCTATATTCACGTCTTCAGGATTGCATTCTACAGTAATTTCAGTGTTTTTATTCCATGTATAAATGTTAGATAAATGATGAAAAATTTTTACCCATTCTTCTATTGATAAAACAGAGGGCGTACCACCTCCAAAATAAATAGTATCTAATTCTTTTGATTGCAGATAATCTTGTCTTTCAATAATTTCTTTTATTATAGCATCAATAACTTTATCTTTTGATTTTTTATTGACTGAAAAATGAAAATCGCAATAGGAACACTTGTAATGACAAAAAGGTATATGAATATATAAGCTACTCATCGCATTTAAAATAAAAAAGCCCTCTCAAAAGAGGGCTTTAATAACCTCAAAAATTTTTAATGTTTATGTTCGTCTTTCTCTAATTTTTTTTCCATTTTTTTCTTAAATATTTCCTGTTGAGCGGGAGTTAGTATAGTATTTACATTTTTGATAAACTCATCATTAATCTGTTTTTTTTGCAACTTAAGGTTTTCCTTTTCTTTTTCATTTGAAGCAGCTTTTATTTTTTCCTGAATAGGTTGTATCTTATATAATCTATCCATAGCAAATTTCTTAAACTTACTCTTCTGCTCATCATTGAGTGCCAATTCTTTGGTGGCTTCCTGAGTATGTCTTTCTGCTTTTGCCTCAAGGTCTTGAGCAGGAGTCATGGTACTCTTAGCACTTGTTTGAGCATGAATGGTATGAGGAGCAAACGCCACTATTACTCCGGCTATTCCTAAAACCAACATTATTTTTTTCATAATCATAATTTTTATGCTGCAAACATAATGATTATTTTTCTATAAACCAAATTATGTTATAAAAAACCAAAAAATATTTTTCAAAGAAAAAATAAAAAAATGTACCTTTGACCCGATTTTAACTTATATTTTATGAATTTACACGAATATCAAGGTAAACAAATTTTAAAATCCTTTGGTGTAACCGTGCAGGAAGGGGTGGTAGCTGAAAATCTTGAACAAGCAGTGAAAGGATATGAAGAGATTAAAACAAAATTCAATTCTCCTATTACTGTCATTAAAGCACAAATACATGCTGGCGGAAGAGGCAAAGGCGGAGGAGTAAAAGTAGCTAAAAATTTAGATGAATTAAAAGATAAAGCATCTGCCATTTTAGGAATGCAACTCATTACCCCTCAAACCGGTCCAAAAGGCAAAAAAGTTCATAAAATACTTATTGCACAAGATGTCTATTATCCAGGACCACAACCTACCAAAGAATTTTACATGAGTATTCTGCTCGACCGTTCCAAAGGAAGAAATGTTATCATGTATTCTACCGAAGGTGGGATGGAAATTGAAGAAGTCGCAGAAAAAACACCCCATCTTATATGGAAAGAAACCATTGACCCCAAAGTGGGCCTATTACCCTTTCAGGCAAGAAAAATAGCATTTAATTTAGGATTAACTGGTAATGCCTTTAAAGAAATGACTTCTTTTGTTGCAAAATTATACAAGGCCTATGAATCAATAGATGCCAGTTTATTTGAAATCAATCCACTTCTGAAAACATCAGATGATAAAATCATTGCAGTAGATGCAAAAGTAGTATTAGATGATAATGCTCTTTTCAGACACCCTGATTTAGCCGAAATGAGAGATATTTTAGAAGAAGACCCTACTGAAGTAGAAGCAAAAGCAGCCGGGTTAAATTATGTGAAACTCGACGGTAATGTAGGATGTATGGTAAATGGTGCAGGATTAGCAATGGCTACCATGGATATTATCAAATTATCAGGTGGAGAACCCGCCAACTTTTTAGATGTAGGAGGAACCGCTAATGCTGAAAGAGTAGAAAAAGCTTTTCGCATCATTCTAAAAGATAAAAATGTAAAAGCCATTTTAGTGAACATATTTGGTGGCATTGTTCGTTGCGATCGCGTAGCGCAAGGAATTGTAGATGCATACAAAAATCTCGGCAATATTCCTGTTCCGCTTATCGTTCGCTTACAGGGCACCAATGCAGAACTAGCCAAACAACTGATAGATCAATCAGGCCTAAAAGTATATTCTGCTATAGAATTGCAGGAGGCCGCTAACCTTGTAAAACAATTGATTAAAAATTAAAAACCAATACTTATGAAAGTAAAACAAATTTTTATCACTACAATTATAGCCATTTCTCTTCTTAACACGTCCTGTTCAGGAGATAAAGAAGAAGAAGTATCCATAGTAAAGGATACTACTTCTGTTCAAACCAATGAAAACACATCAAGTAATTATGAAACCTTCTTTCAAGTACCCTCTCCTGGCGAAATGCTTTCTTTTATTAAATCGGTAGGTAAAAGAGATAAAAATAAGTTAGACATTCTGAACTCACCCCAAAACATTACAAAATATACAGACAATAAATCCAAAGCACTTAACTTTGGGATATACTCTACTGACCTGAGCTATTGCAGCATATTCAATATGGGAGCAGAGTCCATTAAATACTTTAAAATAGTAAAACAATTGGGCGACCAAATGGGTCTGTCTTCTACCATTCAACCTCAAATATTAGCACGAATAGAAAAAAACATTGATAATACCGATTCTTTAAGTTCTATTACAGATGATTTGTATTTTACCAGTTTTGAAACACTTGACGAAAGCAAACAAGGTGGAACGTTAGCACTGGTAGTAGCCGGGGGGTGGATAGAAAGCATGTATATTGCGGTAAATATGGTCGATAAGTTTGATGCTTCTAATCCAGTCATTCAAAGAATTAAAGATCAAAAATATACATTAGAAAACCTGATTGAGTTTTTAAAGAAACATGAAACAAATAACGATGATGTAAAACAAGTAAAAGCTGACTTAGAAGATTTAATGAAATCATTCAGTTTATTAAAAGAAGAGAAAATAAATAATGTAGATACTAAAAATGAAGGTAATAAAAAGATAATTGGAGGTGGTGTTAATTTACTCATAGATGAAAAAATCTATACTGAAATTAAAACCAAAATTACTAATATCCGTAATCAGTATACACAAAATCAATAAAAACCCCAAAAAATATAATTATGAAAAAAAGTATTTTGTCTTTTTTATTAATTGCAACGGTAAGCATTGTGTTTGCTCAAAAGCGAGAATTAGTATCTCAAGTATCCGCTTGCGGACAGTTTCATAAAAAATACTGTAAATTAGATAAAGAAAAAGGAGAAAAATGGGAATACAATTCCCAAAGCAGAAGCGGCTTATTTTCTCAGGGAATGGCTTCTAAAATAAGATGCGTAATATACAAAGGGATGGATTATAGATTAACTCTATGTGCAGAAACTGCACTTGGAGATAAACTTAACTTTAAAATTTATGATGCTAAAACGAACGAATTGCTTTTTGATAACGCCACTTCTGAAAATACTCAGGTATTTGAGTTTCAAAGTGCATCTACCCGCCCCATTATTATTGAAGTATTCATTCCAGAAGGAGCTACCGAAGCAAGCAATAATAATTTAAAAGCAAAAGATGCTGCTTGCCTGGGTTTACTCATTGAACATAAAAAAACAGAAATACAAGGATTTAGCAAATACTAATACCCTGAAAAAATGTTTTGCAAACAAAAAACCCCGTCGTTTATTAACAAACGATAGGGGTTTTTATTTTTAATATAAGTAACATGACAACAATAAAGGAATACAAAAAAATAACTACCCACGCTTTGTACGAGATGAAAGAAGCAGGTATCAAAATATCCATGCTGACAGCTTATGACTATACAATGGCAAAAATTATAGACCGCTCAGGAATAGATGTCATATTAGTCGGCGACTCAGCCAGTAATGTGATGGCCGGACACGAAACCACTTTACCCATTACATTAGACCAAATGATTTATCACGCCTCATCTGTAGTAAGAGCTGTTCAGAGAGCACTTATTGTAGTAGATTTACCTTTTGGCACTTATCAAGGAAACTCAAAAGAAGCGCTCAATTCTGCCATCCGCATTATGAAAGAAAGTGGTGCCCATGCTGTAAAATTAGAAGGAGGTGAAAATGTTAAAGAAAGCATAGAAAGAATACTATCTGCTGGTATACCCGTTATGGGGCACCTTGGGCTTGTTCCGCAATCCATCTATAAATTCGGAACTTATGAAGTACGAGCAAGAGAAGAAGCAGAAGCAGAACAATTATATAAGGATGCTCTGTTACTTGAAAAATTAGGATGCTTTGCTGTTGTTTTGGAAAAAATACCCGCCGCATTAGGCAAAAAAGTAGCATCGGCACTTAAAATTCCCGTAATAGGCATTGGTGCAGGAAAATATGTAGATGGACAGGTATTGGTAACCCATGATATGCTAGGAATGAATAATGAATTCAGTCCGCGCTTTTTAAGAAGATACGCTAATTTGTATGAAGTTATGACACAAGCATTTCAGACATACATTAAAGACGTTAAATCAGGAAATTTTCCTAACGAAAAAGAACAATATTAACATTTTTAAATTATTGTTAATCAAATATTTATCATTCGAAATATTATATTTTAGACCAATTGAAATTCTATATTGAAACATAAATTGGTAAATTTACCCCCATCAAAAAAACTGATAGAATAAAAAGATAACCTATGGAAACTAAAACCTCAAAGCCAGATATAACGGAATTATTAGGCGACAAAGCATCTTATTATTTAGAACATACTTGCAAAGGAATTCCAAAAGAACAACTAATGTTACCTGGTAAAAAATTTATAGATGAATCGTTTGGTTTGTCTAATAGGAACCCACAAGTACTAAGAAGTTTAAATCAAATATACAACACAGGTCGTTTGGCAGGAACAGGATACTTAAACATTCTTCCTGTAGACCAGGGAATTGAGCACAGCGCCGGTGCATCCTTTGCCCCCAATCCTATCTACTTTGACCCTGAAAATATTGTTAAACTGGCTATTGAAGGAGGATGTAATGCCGTTGCTTCCACTTTTGGGGTTTTAGGTGCTGTTTCAAGAAAATATGCCCACAAAATACCCTTTATAGTTAAAATCAATCATAACGAATTTTTAACTTATCCAAATAAATATGATCAGATTTTATTCGGTACTATTAAAGACGCGTGGAACATGGGAGCTGTGGCAGTAGGAGCCACTATCTATTTTGGGTCTTCTGAATCATCCCGCCAAATTGTAGAAATAGCAGAAGCATTTGAATATGCTCACGAATTGGGCATGGCTACTATTTTATGGTGTTATTTAAGAAATTCTGCATTCAAAAAAGATGGTATAGATTATCATACCTCAGCAGACCTTACAGGACAAGCCAACCACATCGGTGTTACTATTCAGGCAGATATTATCAAACAAAAACTACCCACTAACAATGGGGGTTATACGGCCATCAATTTTGGCAAAACCCATCCAAAAGTTTATTCAGAATTAACTACTGACCATCCTATTGATTTGTGTCGTTATCAGGTAGCCAATTGCTATATGGGAAGAATCGGGCTTATTAACAGCGGTGGAGAAAGTAAGGGCGCAACAGATTTGCAGGAAGCCGTCATTACAGCCGTTATCAATAAAAGAGCGGGTGGGCAGGGGCTCATTTCTGGAAGAAAAGCATTTCAAAAACCCATGAAAGAAGGCATTCAGTTATTAAATACTATACAGGATGTTTATCTTAATAAAAAAATTACTATTGCATAAAGGTAATAAAAGATGGAAGCAGAAGTTCAAACGCAAACACAATCTATGAGTTGGTTCAAAAGAATAAAAGAAGGTATCACTACATCTACAAGAGAAAAAAAAGAAACACCCGAAGGTTTATGGTACAAATGCCCATCATGTAAAAAAATTACCACAACACAAGACCATGCTAAAAACTGCTATGTATGTGATAATTGTGGCTATCACGAAAAAATAGGAAGCCAGGAATATTTTAATCTTCTTTTTGACAACGGGCAATTTTTTGAAATGTTTGATAACATAGTAAGCAGTAACCCTCTCAATTTTCAGGATACCAAAAAATATACCGACCGCCTTAAAGAAGCGTATGAAAAAACCAACTTGAAAGATGCTATCAGAGTAGCATTTGGAAAAATAAATGATCACGACTGGGTAATTGCTTGCATGGATTTTTCATTTATTGGTGGCTCTATGGGTTCTGTGGTAGGTGAAAAAATAGCAAGAGCCGTTGATTTTTGTATCAAAACCAAATCTCCACTTATGATTATCTCAAAATCTGGTGGAGCAAGAATGATGGAAGCACCCTTTTCCTTAATGCAAATGGCCAAAACATCTGCAAAATTATACCAGTTAGCACAAAACAAAATACCCTATATCTCTTTATTAACCGATCCTACAACCGGAGGTGTTACTGCAAGTTATGCCATGCTTGGCGATTTAAATATAGCAGAACCCGGTGCCCTCATTGGTTTTGCAGGACCAAGAGTGGTGAAAGAAACTATTGGTAAAGATTTACCAAAAGGATTTCAAACAGCAGAATTTGTTTTAGAACATGGTTTTCTTGATAAAATTATTCCTCGTACAGATTTAAAACAAAAGCTTACTCAAATTATAGTTTTTTTCAAAAGCTAATTCTTTTATTGAATAATTTTTTACTATAATTTATTTTCTGTTTAATAATCTCTTCTACTATTACTACTGTTATTAAAAAATTATTTTTAATCTATCTTGTTTATTAACAATTATTTGTGAATAAATATCTACACCAAATTTGGAAAATAAAAAACAAATTCCATAGCTTTGCGCCATTAACATTAAAAATTAAAAGTATGAAAAAACAAATCACAACAGTAGCCATGACATTGGCTTTGGGCTTATTCACAACTAACGCACAGGATCTTACTTCAAAAAAAGGCGAACCTATCCTTCCTGAAGAAGGCGACTGGGGCATCGGAATTGATGCAAGCCCATTCTTACAATATGCAGGAAACTTTTTTGGCAAAACTGCTGCAAATTCTGCTCCTACTTGGAATTTCTTAACCGGTAATAATACAATTGTAGGAAAATACTTCAAAGATGCAACAACTGCTTACAGAGCAGCTATCAGATTAGGATTTGGTTCCAGTAAAATGTCTAACTTTGTAGATGATGATACTAACACAACCCCTGATCCAAAGTATGTTCAAGATACGAGAACTGTATCATTCAATGGAATAGGACTGAGTGGAGGAATTGAAATGAGAAAAGGAAAAACCAGATTACAAGGTTATTATGGTGGTGAATTAGGAATATTTATTGGTGGTTCCAAAGAAAAATACACATACGGAAATCAATTTTCTTCAACCAATACATCTCCTACCTCTACTACTAATTGGACAACAATGGCATCTGCTCCTGTTGCTTCTCGTGCTACAGAAGTTAAAAATGGTTCTACTTTTCAATTTGGTTTAAGAGGTTTTATTGGTGCAGAATATTTTATCTTACCAAAAATTTCTATTGCTGGTGAATTTGGTTGGGGATTAGGTTTCTCTTCTACCGGAGAAGGTTCTACTACAACCGAATATTGGGACTTTGCAAGCAATTCAGTAAAAACTATTCAAACTAAAATTGGAAAATCAAGCCGTTTTGCTTTAGATACAGATAACAACAACTCAATATTTGGACCTGCAGGTTCTTTGAGATTAAATCTGTATTTCTAATCCTTTGATTAATAATTTACATTAACAAAAAACCCTCCTAAAAGGAGGGTTTTTTATTTGCATTTACTCTTTTAATTTCGTAGTATTGCACACCATATAAATACGGCTAAGAAAATTTAATTCTGTATTATTGAACTATTATAACAACAAGTAGCCGTTTTACAAGTTCGCAGAGTTAAGTTTATCTGGCTAAAAAATCAAAAAACATGAACATGGAACAAACACGGGAAAGCATTACTTTCAAAAATTATCCTCTATTAGATTGGATTCAAAAATCTATTGACGAACTAGGTTATACCACACCAACTCCCATTCAGCAGCAAACAATACCTTTGCTATTAGAAAAAAACACTGATATCATTGCATTAGCACAAACAGGCACAGGAAAAACAGCCGCTTTTGCTATTCCACTCCTGCATAAAATTGATGTAGAAAAAAAATACCCACAGGCACTCATTATTGCTCCTACACGTGAATTATGTGTTCAAATATCTAACGACATCATCAATCTTTCAAAACATCAACCTAAAATAAACATTGTAGCTGTTTACGGCGGTGCTAATATTGAAACACAAATTAGAGCAATTAAAAAAGGTGCCCACATCATTGTAGCAACAC
>JAOABO010000019.1 GCA_026418315.1 Bacteroidia bacterium | reverse complement strand
TTGGCGCTAATATAGGTTTCTCCTATTTCAAGATCTTCAAAATATTGAGCAAAAGGGTGTTTTTCTTTTTCAATATAAGGCGTTCCATATTGATACTGTTCTGTAATTTCTGTGATCACTTCGGGGCTGCCTTGTATGGCTGTTCTTTGCATATAATGATACACGCCTCTTACTCCTCCCATTTCTTCTCCTCCGCCGGCTCTGCCGGGTCCTCCATGTACCAGCAAGGGTAGAGGTGAACCATGTCCTGTGTGTTCTTTAGCTATTTCATTGTTGAAAACTAATATTCTTCCATTGATATGCGCTGTTTCTAATACAAATTTTTTAGCTAATTTTTTATCGGCGGTTGTAAAACTGGTTACTAAAGATCCTTTTCCCATTTCTACTAATCTTGCTGCATCTTCAATGCTCTTGTATGGCATAATGGTACTTACAGGGCCAAAAGGTTCTATATGATGACAATCTATACACTCAAAAGGTTTTTCATTGAAAAATATAATAGGTGGTAAAAATGCCCCTTTGTTTTTATCTGCGCTTACAACTTCATATTGTTCAAGATTACCAATTACAATTTTTTGATTTTTCTTTAATAATTCTATTTTCTCTATTACGTCTTTTACTTGATCTTTAGATGCCAAAGATCCCATTCTTACTTTTTCATCTTTTGGATTACCAATGGTAATTGTTTTTAATTTTTTATCCAGTGCTTTTTGAACATCTTCTACCAATTTTTCAGGCACCATTATTCTTCTTACTGCTGTACACTTTTGTCCTGCTTTGATAGTAATTTCCTTTGTTACTTCTTTAATGAATAATTCAAACTCTGGTTTATCAGGTGTAACATCTTCTCCTAATACCATTGCATTTAAAGAATCAGCTTCCATATTAAACGGAATACTTTCTTCAATAATTCGGGGATGTGATTTGAGCATTTTGCCCGTAGAAGCAGAACCTGTAAAGGTTACAACATCCTGATGCATCAGAAAATCAAATATTCCGTTAATGGAACCGCATAGAAGTTGTAAACTTCCTTCGGGTAAAATTTTAGAAGCGACTATCTCTCTTACTACTGCTTCGGCAAGATAAGAAGTAACGGTAGCCGGCTTTACAACAGCAGGTACGCCAGCTAATAAGTTTACCGCAATTTTTTCCAGCATTCCCCATACCGGGAAGTTGAATGCATTAATATGTAATGCTACTCCTCTTTTAGGCACTAAAATATGATGCCCTATAAATTTTCCAGATTTAGATAATTTTACGGGCTCTCCCTCTACATGATAGGGTAAATCAGGAAATTGGCGACGAAGAGAGGCATACGAAAATAAATTACCTATACCTCCTTCAATGTCTATCCAACTATCTGCTTTTGTGGCACCTGTCATGTAACTGATTTCATAAAATTGGTCTTTTTTAGACAATAAATGCAGAGCTAATGCTTTCAGCATTCGACCACGTTCATAAAAACTCATTTTTCTTAAAGCCGGACCTCCTACATTTCTGCCATACTCTAATACCTTATTGAAATCTATCCCTTTTGTAGAAGCTGTGCCAATAGGTTCGCCTGTAACAGCATTGTAAAGAATCTGGCCTTCACCTTCGCCTGCTACCCATTTGCCCAAAATATAATTTTCAATTTTTTTCATAATAAAAAGTTTTGGCCAAAAGTAGTAAAAAGCCAAGTTTACATTAAAAATTTATTCTGTCCAATTCAAAAAACATTTATGCTGCGCAATAATTTAATAGGATGTTCGTTTGTATATTAACATCTAAAAAAATGATTTTGCTCAAATAAAAAATATTGAGCATATTTGCCCGCAAAACTTTTAACTAAAACCAAAAACTATGAGCAGAAAAAAAACATCAGGCGGATTTTCATTTGCAGTAGCATCTTTAGCAATTGCTATTTGTATTGGTATAGGTATTTTTGTTTATACCACCATTTTAGGTAATCCTAATAACTTTGACGCTGAAGGCCATCCCAAACCCGGAAATATACTTGGAATTATGTACAAAGGTGGCTTTATAGTACCCATCTTAATAGGTGTATTATTAACTGTCATTACATTTGCTATTGAAAGGTTTATTACTATACAAAAAGCCATGGGAAAGATGCCTACAGAAAAATTTATAGAGAAAGTAAAGACATTAATAGCAGAACATCAATACGAACAAATTCTTGAGGAGTGTGATAAACAAGGGGGTTCCTTAGCAAATGTTATACATGAAGGTGTGTCAAAATTAATATATGTGAAAAACGATAATAAGATGGATAAAGAAGCTAAAGTGGCTGCCATACAAAAAGCTATAGAAGAAGCCATTGCATTAGAACTTCCTATGCTAACTAAAAATATGGTAGTTATTTCTACTTGTGCTTCAATAGGGGTGTTAGTTGGTCTTATAGGAACAGTATTTGGAATGATTAGAGCATTTGCCGCCCTTGCTACTGCTGGTGCGCCTGATACCTCTGCCCTTGCTACAGGTATTTCCGAAGCACTTGTAAATACGGCTATTGGTATTATGTCTTCTACTTTTGCTATTATATTCTACAATTTATTTAATAACCGGGTAGACCAGCTGACTTATGCTATGGATGAAGCGGGATTTACTATTGTTCAGGAATTCCAATCATCTGAGACCGCAGTTACGGCATAACGATTAAATTAAAAAATTATGCCAAAGGTTAGTTTAAAGAAACCCTCTCCATCTTTGGACATGACGCCCATGGTGGATTTGGCTTTTTTGCTGGTTACTTTCTTTATGCTTACGGCCTCTTTTAGAGAAGCAGAGCCCGTTGTTATTGACCCTCCTGGTTCTCATTCTGATAAATTATTACCTGAAAACTATATTTTAGTAAACATTGATGCACTTGGCCGCCCGTTTTTTGGAATATCTAACAACCAGGCAAAGGAAAAAACATTAGGGAGAATGTTACAGAAATACAATATCCAACTGACAGAAAAACAGAAAAAAGAATTTATGAAACTATCTGTTTTTGGAGTAGATATTAAGCAATTACCCCAATACCTTGAAATGTCCGACGCAGAAAGACAAAAATTTAAAACCGCGGGTATTCCTAATGACTCACTGAATCCACAATTAAAAGAATGGATATTATATGCGGCTCAGGAAGCTAATGCAGTGTATCTGGAAGCAAAAGAGAAAGCAAAAGAAAAAAAACAGGATTTTAAAATGGAAAAACCCCGATATGCTATTAAAGCAGATCAAAAAACAAAATATATTGCTGTAAAAAAAGTCATTGATACCTTTACAGATATTAAAATTTATCGCTTTAATCTTATCACCTCTTATGAAGGTGGTTCTAAAAAAGAATAATTATGGCTGAAATTGCAGAAGAAGGTGGTGGTGGCGGGCATGGGAAAGGTAAGAAAAGAGGAAAGAAACACTCTGCCCGTATAGATATGACACCTATGGTTGACTTAGCATTTTTATTGCTTACTTTTTTTGTACTGACATCTACATTCAGTAAGCCCAAAACAATGGAAATTAATTACCCCGCTAAGCCAGAACCTAATGAAAATGTTAAACCACCTGAAGTAAAAAATGGTCTTACCCTTATTCTTACAAAAGATAATCGTATATTCTATTACAAAGGAGAATTTATTTTACCCAACGACCCTAAAGGCAGGCCTGCCACACAACTTGAAGAAACCGATTTTAGCACCAATGGATTACATAAAATTTTAACTGAATTAAATAAAAGTGCTATTGATGAAATTAATCAATTAAGTGAAAAAGCAAAAAAGAAAGAAATAGCAGATAGCACCTTTAAACGCCTTGTAATGGAGGCAAAAGGTAAAAAAGAGGCATTGACGGTTCTCATTAAAACAGATGATCAGGCAACTTACAAAAACTTTATTGATGTAGTAGATGAATTGAACCTTGCTATGGTAGGGAAATATGTTACAGTAGATATGATGCCTCAGGAATATGAACTATTAAAGCAAAAAACAGGGCAATAAAACTCCAAAATATGTTGGCAAATAATTGGTATAATGTAGTTTCTGATATCCGGAACGATGTAGTATTTCAGGGCAGAAACCAAAAATATGGTGCTTATCAGCTTCGTAAAGAATATAACCGCACGCTTGCCATTATTGTTCTTTCAATGGTTGCAGCTGCTCTATTGGCTTTAGGGATAAAGTATTTTATAGATAATTATAAACCATCAGAAGATGAACTCGCCAATACGAAAATAGATATTACTCAAATTGACTTAACACCACCTCAACTAGATAAAAATGAACCGCCCCCTCCGCCGCCTCCACCTCCCCCACCTGTGATGGAAACCATTAAATTTGTACCACCAGTTATTAAAGAAGATGCTGTAGAAGATGAGCCACCACCTCCGCAAGAAAAGGTAAGTGAAACCAATGTGGGTACTCAAACCCAAGAAGGTTCAGGAGATGATAATATTCAAGTTCCTACCGAAGAGAGTGGTAGTGGTGTAATAGAAGAAAAAGCACCTGAAATATTTACTGTTGTTCAGGAAATGCCTGAATTTCCAGGAGGTCCAATGGAAATGATGAAATATATCCAAAAGAATATTGTTTACCCACCTTCTGCAAGAGAAGCAGGTATTAGTGGAAAGTGTTTTTTAAGATTTGTAGTCAATGAAGATGGTAAAATATCCAGTGTAGAGGTGCTTAAGGGCGTTCCGGGTTGTCCAGAATGTGATAAAGAAGCTATGAGGGTTATTAAATCTATGCCCTCTTGGAAGCCAGGTAAACAAAACGGTAAGGAAGTAAAGGTTTATTTTCAATTGCCCATTAATTTCACTATTAAGTAAACCAGCATTTTGCTAATTGAGAAGTACTATTTTAGTTTGTTGCAAAACGTCAAACAATCAATATTAATTGCATTATTTTTTTGGATATATTGACCAAGACACTAATCATCTCATCATTGAAAATGATGAGGCACATCATTGTGCTATAGTTTTAAGATTAAAAAAAGGGGACATTATTGGCGTATTAATTGCAAACGCTCATCATACACAGGATAATCATATTGTTTTTATTGCTGAGCTTTTAGATGTTCATAAAAAAAGATGTATAGCAATAATAAAAGAAAAACGGTTTTTTCAAAAACCATCCATTACTGTACACTTGGTAGTGTCGCCTCCAAAAAATAATGAGCGATTGGAGTGGTTAGTAGAAAAATCAGTGGAACTTCAGGCCACTTCTATTTTATTCATCAAATCTGAAAGATGTATTCGCAAAAACATCAATATTGACAGATTGAAAAATATTGCTTTGGCGGCTGCAAAACAAAGCATTAACCCAATATTACCTGAAATAATGGAATTTCCTAATTTTCAAACATTGTTATTACATATATCTATAAGCCCTGCTTTATATTTGCTGCCACACTGCGACATTTCTGACAAGAAATTAAATTTTGATATAGAATTTATTCAGCAAATACAACAAAAAAACTGCAAGAATATTTATGTCTTTATTGGCCCTGAGGGTGATTGGAGTAAAAATGAAATTGATACCATGCTTTCTCAGTTAAATCCTATTTTTGAAATTCAACTTGGAGGCACCCGATTAAGAACAGAAACAGCGGCTATTTATATTTTATCGGTATTAAGAGGAATTTCATGATAGACCGTATGCTTTTTGTAAGAAAAAAATAAAAGTTCAAATTTATCAAGCAATTATACCATTAAAAATAATAAAACAATATTTTTCAGATTAAGTATTTATTGGTTCAACGATGTCCCAGGTGTGGTCGGCTAATAATTTTACACAACATTCAAAAATAAGATAAGAAGGCATAGTGCGCCATTCATCAGGCCTTATCATCATTAAAACATGAATATTTTTTTGACTATTGTAATACAAGTAATAATGATGGCCAATAACAGGTTCAAAACTCATTTGAGCATTGTATATTTTTTCTGAAAACTCTATTCTCTTTTTTAATTTTTCTGCTTGTTGTTTCAGGAGTTCTAATTGTTGTTGTATTTGTTGCCATTGTGCATTGGTTTGTTCTATCATAGCACTCATGGCTTTGTTTTTAATAAGTGCCGGGTCGTTTTTGATTATTGGGGCACTTCCTATATGATGCGGAAAATCAATAAGACCGGGCTTTTCTGTTGTTTTGTCTTTATCTATAGGATTGTTCATTTTTTATTAATTATCTGATAATTGACAATGGTATCTGCAATTAAAAATAAAACAGCATATATTAAAAAATGAAATAAAAAGTCCTTTCTGTCTTTTTCATCTATCATAAAAGTTTTGATTGTGACATAGGATATAGGGATTAAAAATTTCAGAATAATAAATACCAAATCTTTTCCTGCAAGATTATCAGGAGAGATTTTTTTTTCTAGCATCCAATCTATCAGATAGAAAGTCAAATAAAGAATCAATAAAAAGATGATAGTTGGTTTATCATATTTTCTATATAAATCGGGTGAGAAGAAGCTGATTACATAAGCAAAAAATATGAGAAACACAATCACTCCAATGATTTTTAAGTAATTCATTTTATTATTTTTTAGGTGGGTAAATAAAGTCCTTGAGTGCAAGATAAAGTGCTACAGCAATAGATAATAATGATAAAATAATGGTGAATACAGGGGTTGAAAACGAATTATATTCATCTAGTTTTTTTCCGCCAAATGCTCCAAGCGTAATGATAATAGCCATTTGAAAGCCGATTTGTGTATATTTGATGTAATTATTCACTTTTTAAAATTTTATTTTTGGTTTGCTTCCTGTGTTGATATAGCACTGTTTGTTTGCATCACACATTTTCCGTTAAATATGGCGTCTGATTCTATCACTAACTTTTTAGTGTAAATGTCTCCGTTAATGACGCAATGTTTTTTTAAGTGTAAAGTTTCTTTTACTTGAATATCGCCTTTTATTTTTCCTGATATTTCGGCATTTTCACATTCTACTGCTCCTTCAATCATAGCATCTTGCCCCATTACTAATCTGCCGCTTATTTTTACATTTCCTTTTACAATTCCGTCTAAACGTAAATCTCCTTTGCAATATATATCTCCATTGATGGTGGTTTGTGATTGAATGATATTAACAATATGGTGATTCAAGAATTTGCTGTCTTTTCCTAACATGTGAATGGTTTTCAGCACGAAGGTACAGTATATTTTTCAGGATAGCAAATATGTTGTGTAGTAATAGATTTTTGCTTGAAAAATGTTTTAAATTGGATTTTAAGAAATTATCTTTTTGTATGAAGTATTTCTACTTTGTAAAGTATAGGTGCTTGTGGAGGAATTTTAGACAAATCACCAAGCAAGCCATGTGCAAGCGCAGATGGGATTAAGATGTATGCTTTATCTCCATAATGCAGGTAGGGCATTATTTTGTGAATGCCACTTTCAATATGCTCTCCACCTACTATCCATGTTTTGGGCTTACCTTCATCGGTATAACAAATGGTTCCATCTAATAATGAAATAGTGTAATTCATAGATACTTCATCACCATCTTGTATTTTTTTTCTTTCTTTTATTTTGAGAGAATCGTAAATGTAATATCTTACACCAAAATTTGTTTTTATAAAAGGCATTTGATGTGTTTTTTCAAAATAATTCATTTCGTCTATTTCTTTTTGTACTAATCTTTGATTCGCATATTCAAATTGTTTTTTTAATTTTTCTTTATCTATTTTTCTGATATTAATATGATGCTCTGCAGAATCATCTGCACATTGAGTAACTAAAAAAGAAGTGATGAATAATTTAATTAAGGTTTTTTTTATCATGTTTATTCTCTTTGTTTAATACAAAATTAATGTTTCTTTTTATACCTTTGTACTTTGTTCTTTTGATTGGTGACCATTTAAATAATATCTTGAATTGTTCTTCTGATAACTCTTTCCAATCTTTTTCAGAGAAATCAAGTATGTCTTTTATTGGTTCAAGTTCGTGGTGTTCATGAGGAGTGGCAAACTTGTTCCATGGACATACATCCATACAAATATCACATCCAAAAATCCAATTATTCATTTTATCTTTGAATTCATTAGGAATAATTTCATCTTTTAATTCTATTGTCAGATATGAAATGCATTTAGAAGCATCTATTACATAGGGCTGAACAATAGCGTTTGTAGGACACGCATCTATACAACGAGTACAGGTACCACAATAATCTTTTATTTCTTTATCGGGCTCCAGTTCTAAATCGGTGATAAGTTCTGCAATGAAGTAATAAGAACCTTTTTGTTTCACAATTAAATTAGAGTGTTTGCCTATCCATCCTAATCCACTTTTTTTAGCCCACACTTTATCCATTACAGGAGCGGAATCGACGCACGCTCTTGCATTAAAATGTCCTATTTTTTCTTTCAATCTTTCATATAATTCCTGTAATTTTTCTTTTAGCACAATATGATAATCTTTTCCATAAGCATAAACAGAAACTTTGGGAGAAAGTGAATTTTGTTTTTTAGAAGGATAATAATTAAATAACAGAGAAATGATGGATTTGGCACCTGGTAGTAATAATGATGGATTGATTCTAATATCAAAATATTTTTCCATGTATTGCATTTTACCATGAAAGTTTTTTTTCAGCCAGTTTTCTAATTGTCTGGCTTCTTCGTTTAATACTTGAACTTTGGCAATACCACAGGCATCGAAGCCCACATCTTTTGCAGTTTGCTTGATTATTTTACTATAATGTTCTTTGAATTGTTTTGTATTCAACGGTTGAAATGATTGCTAAAATAAAGAGCCAGGAGTTTTTTTATCTTTTTTCAGATGTTGATATGCTTTTGGGGTAGCTTCTCTTCCTCTTGGCGTACGAATAAGATAACCTTCTTGTATTAAAAAAGGTTCATATACTTCTTCAATGGTTCCGGGTTCTTCACCTACAGCGGTACTGATGGTATTTATTCCTACAGGGCCGCCTTTGAATTTATCTATAATGGCAGTAAGGATTCTGATATCCATTTCGTCTAAGCCATTTTCATCTACATTCAGGGCATTGAGTGCATAGGTGGTAATATTTAAATCAATAATTCCTTTGCCTTTAATTTGTGCAAAATCTCTCACTCTTCTTAATAAAGCATTAGCAATTCTGGGTGTACCACGGCTTCTTCGGGCTATTTCAAATGCAGCGATTTCTTCTATAGGAACTTCCAGAATAGAAGCACTGCGTAAAACAATGGTAGTTAGTGTTTTTGCATCGTAGTAATCTAATCTTGTATTGATTCCAAATCTTGCTCTTAATGGAGAGGTGAGTAAGCCGCTACGGGTGGTGGCACCAATAAGTGTAAAAGGATTTAATTTAATTTGCACAGTTCGGGCATTTGGACCGCTATCAATCATGATGTCTATTTTGTAATCTTCCATGGCAGAATACAGATATTCTTCTACTACAGGGCTTAACCTGTGTATTTCATCAATAAATAAAATGTCAAATGGTTCAAGATTAGTTAACAATCCGGCCAGGTCGCCTGGTTTTTCAAGTACAGGGCCCGATGTGATTTTAATATTAACGCCCATTTGATTGGCAATGATATGTGCTAAAGTGGTTTTTCCAAGACCAGGAGGTCCGTGTAAAAGAACATGGTCTAATGCTTCCTTTCTTTGTTTAGCGGCTGATACAAATACTTTTAGATTATCTACGACTTTTTCTTGTCCACAAAAGTCATCAAAGGATAATGGACGAAGTGCTTTTTCAATTTGAATGTCTTCGGGGGTTAAATTTTCTTTTTCCGGATTTAAATTATCATTCATCATCAGTGCAATTGTTTGCAACAAAACTACTACTTTTATTTATAGTATCAAAGTGTATGAAGGATAAGAGAATGATTATCAAGCACTACACGTTGAACCTGAAGTGCATAATATCTCCGTCTTGTACAACATATTCTTTTCCTTCTATTCTTAACTTTCCTGCTTCTCTGCAGGCACTTTCAGAGCCATATTGAATAAAATCTGAATAAGAAATGACTTCGGCTTTGATAAAGCCTTTTTCAAAATCGGTGTGTATAACTCCTGCGGCTTGGGGGGCTGTCCATCCTTTTTGAATAGTCCATGCTCTTACTTCTTTTTCTCCTGCTGTAAAGAAGGTTAACAGATTAAGGAGTTTATAAGCTTTTTTGATAAGTTTATTTACGCTGGGTTCATCTAATCCGAGTTCTGCTAAAAACATTTGTTTTTCTTCGTATGTTTCAAGTGCAGCGATTTCAGATTCCATTTGTGCGGTAATAATAAGTACTTCTGCTCCTTCTTCATGGGCTACTTTTTCGATTTGTTTTGAAAACTCATTGCCTGTTTTGGCAGATGATTCATCTACATTGCATACATATAAAACGGGCTTAATGGTAAGGAGGTTTAAATCTTTTATTTTTTCTTTTTCATCATCAGAAAGATGGAGTGTCCTTGCAGATTTTCCTTGTTCTAAGGTATGTTTGATTTTTTCTAGTATCTGAAAAGTTTTTTGGGCATCTTTATCATTCCCGGTTTTGGCTTGTTTTTCAATTTTTTTTATTTTAGTATCTACAGTTTCTAAATCTTTTAATTGCAGTTCTATATCAATAATTTCTTTGTCTCTTATAGGATTCACATTGCCTTCTACATGGATGACATGAGGATTATCAAAACAGCGAATCACATGAATAATAGCAGCACACTCGCGGATGTTGGATAAAAATTTATTTCCTAAACCCTCGCCTTTGCTGGCTCCTTTTACTAATCCGGCAATGTCTACAATTTCCACAGTGGTGGGGACAATGTTTTGTGGTTTTACCAATTCTGCAATTTTGTTCAGTCGCTCATCAGGTACGATAATGCTACCAACATTGGGGTCTATGGTGCAGAAAGGGAAATTGGCTGCCTGTGCTTTGGAATTACTCAAACAATTAAATAAAGTTGATTTTCCTACATTGGGTAATCCTACGATTCCGCATTTTAATGCCATACATGTTTTTTAAGTGGTGCGAATGTATGAATTTAAGTATCCAACAAAAAATATCTGATATAGAAAGATTTTGAGAGAGTTTAATTTTTTGATCGATGGTATTTTACATTTCTCATCTCAAGATGGTTCATTACATCATTGAAAATTTTTTCATCATCCGCTATGAGTTCGGGTGGAAAAACACCTATTTTATTAAATTTGTTTTCAAGAATCAAATGTGCCATGGCGGTGCAGGTAAAGCCCGTTGTTCTGGACATAGATGAAAAACCTGTGTTTTTGTCGTAGCGATCTAATAAATCATAAGTATAAGTTACCTGCTGATGATTTTCTTTTCCTTTGATCATTACTCGCATCACAGTAAACTCTTCATCTTGAGGATGTAGTTTCCAAATATTTTTTAGTAAATGGGTAGTTACATCTATAGGTTTTATTTTTGTATCGTTTATGTCTATTTCTGATGTATCAAAGAAGCCCGTGGCTTGTAGTGCCTGAATTAATCTTACATGTCCCGGATATCTCAATGTTTTTTCTTTCATGTTGGGTACATTCATTGTATAAAGTAAACTTCTGAGACCATCGGTATTGAATGCTTCTAATGTTCCTACACCTTCAAAATCAATCATTTCTAATTCTGATAGGGCGGGCTTTACAATAATTTTGTTGTTTTCTTTCATTCTTGCTGGCCTTGTGTATTCTTCAATCACATCTACTGGTGAAAAAGGTGCTTTGTATTCATAGGGAAATTTTCTTTCAACCGGTAAGCCCCCAACATAACAAACAAACTCTTCTACTTGCATTTTTGAAGCATGATAGCCCAGTAAAAAGTTACTCATACCGGGTGCAACGCCACAATCTACAATAACGGTGCATTTATTTTTTTGTGCTAATTCATTTAAACTTAAAGCATCTTCGGGATAAAATGAAATATCGGCTACATTTTTGCCCATTTCAATTATTTGTTTTAATACATTAAAAGCCATAAATCCGGGCAGGGCAGTGATTACCAAATGGGCGTCTTTGACTATATTTTTTAGGTTTTGATGGTTAGTTACATCGGTAGCAATTGTTTCAATGTTTTTTTTATGCTTTAATTTTTGTAGAGATGCTTCGCTTTTATCTGCTACAATAACACGATATGAATTGGCAAGGTCTTGTGCAATCACGCTCCCTACCATGCCGCTTCCCAGTACAGTAATTGTTTTCATTGGTTTAATTCATTTTTTAGTTGTTCAATTATTTTTACTTCAATAGGGTCAACATCGTTTAACAAAGCAAGTTCGTAAGAAATCCAATCGGCCACATGAACAAGATATAAGTATTGAGCAAGAAAACTCTTGCCTTTTGCTTTAATTTCAATGACAGGAATATTCATTTGAGAAAAAAGTTTTTTGCAAAAATCAAATCTGTTTTGATTAAAACTTAAATCATAGTCGCTTTGTAATGATATAACAGAATGTTTTGCATTTAAACATTTCCATCCTACAATTTCATTGTGGTTCATTTCTGGGAATATGTGGTGTGAGCAAAGTATTTTACTATTTTCATTCAATTGTTGTCTTAATCTTAAAGGAACGGCTTCTCCGCCAAGAGAATAAATAATTGGAAAAGTATTATGTATTTGCTTAGCTACGTTTCTGGCAATTTCTCTGATTTCTGTTGGGTGGGACTTCAGTACATTTTCAGATTCTTTAATTTCGTTTGTCCAATCATTCGAAATGATGCCTGCCTTGTAAAGTATAAAAAGCAAATTTATCAATGAATATCCCAACGCTGCTCTTGGTGGGTATCCTGTAGGAATGAACAAAACAGGAATATGGTTTCTTTTGCATATATCTGCAATTTCTCCGCCGCTGGTAATGGATATAATGGTTGATTGTTTATGAATAGCATCTTTTAATGAATAAATGGTTTCAATGGTATTGCCGGAATAAGATGAAATAATTACCAATGTTTTTTCTGAAACAAAAGCAGGCAGATGATATGTTTTGGAAAGAATAATGGGTACTTTTGCTTTTTTATATTCTGCATATTCGCTTACAAAGGTGCCCGCAATGCCTGATCCACCCATTCCTGCAATAACAATATTTTCAGGAGAAAAATTCAGATTGAAATCAATATTTTTAGTGCTTTCTAATGCTTCAGTAAGGTGAGAGGGAAAAAGTTCAATGAATTTATCCATGATGTTTTTGCAACAAAAGTAATTAAAATTTTATACCAATATTTAGTATAAAGAAGTAACTTGTTCTTTTATATAGTGGTGTTTGATACAAGCCCCACAATTTTTTCCAAGCCCAATTTGTCTTCTTCATCAAACATAGAATATACTTCACTATCAATGTCAAGTACGGCAATTATTTGATGATTTTTATCAAACACGGGCACTACTATTTCAGATTTTGAAACTTCGCTACAAGCAATGTGTCCGGGGAATTCTTCTACATTTTTTACAATAATGGTTTTTCCTTCTTGCCAGCAGTATCCACAAACGCCTTTTCCTTTTTTTATTCGTAAGCAGCCCAACGTTCCAATGTAAGGACCTACAACAAGTTCATCTCCACACACTCTATAAAAGCCAATCCAATAAAAATCAAATGCTTCTTTTATACCTGCACATATAGTAGCCATTCGGGCTATTGTGTCTGACTCTCCATTAAGTATGTGATAGAGCTGATGATATAACTCCGTGTATTTTTCTGTTTTGATAGTAGAAGTAAGATAGATGTGCTGCATATTAGAGATATTTTTTTATAAAATTTCTTATAGGGATAGCCACTTGAATAAACTTTACTAATGGAAAGATGAAGTATTTCAATTTTTTACGAGGAAGCTTATATAAAGAAGGAAACCAATTTCCAATTTGTTGTAAGTAGAAACTACTGAGCACAGTAGCGGCTATGTAATTTTTTTTGCTTAAAAATTCGGGTCGTAAAATGTCAAATAGCAAAATGATTCTTCTTTGATTGGTTTGATTTTCTGCATAATGTGTATAGGCGTCTGTAAATGCGATTATTTCTCCTGCTTCCCAGTGTTTTTGTTGATTGCCCACTACTAAAAAGCATTTTTCTTTTTCTTCTGGAACTTCTAATACCAGATGACAACGAATAATAGCATTCGTATCTCCCTGATGTGGTTGAATTTTAGAATGTGGTTCAAGAAGATTAAATCCGGCATTGATAACGTAATGGATATTGTTTAATAACTTCATGGTTTGTGGAAAGAATTTCTGATATTGGTACATTTCTACGCTCCAAACACGGAGTGAACGTACTTTCCATGTTTTAGGTTTTTCAACCATTGTAATATTGAAATGAGATTCCATTTCCTGGTGTGATAAAAACGAAAGTAATTCCTGATAAATAACGGAAGTGTTTTTTTTTAGGTCGTGAATGCCTTGTATGTCGTCCGTGTTCCAAAATAAAGGTTCTGTACCGTGATATTCATCATTGTCATATAAACTAAACCAAATGGTGGGTAAGGACATTTCTAATTATTTTCAAAAGCAGATTTGTCAACAATTTTGAACTCTGTTCTTCTGTTTATGGCATGTTCTTCTTCTGTACAGATAACATTATTGCCGCAGTGGTTTAATAATTTTTTTTCTCCATAACCAATTGCTTTCAGTCGTTTTTTATTAATATCATTTAATATTAAATAGTCTACTACAAATTGTGCTCTTTTTTGAGAAAGTTTGAGATTGTAATTATCATCTGCACGGCTATCGGTATGTGAGCTGATTTCTACATATAAGTCAGGATTGTTTTTTAATATTTGCACCACTTTGTCTAATATTCTTCTTCCTGCCTCATCAAATTTATATTCATTTAAAGCATAGTTGATGTTTTCAATAACAGTAATACTGTCCTTCTTTTTGGCATTTTTTAGATTTAGTACTTTCAGCCATGGGTCATCTACGATATATTCAGAGAGTGTTGTTTTTTCAAGCTCAAGAAGTTCAATTTTAAATGATCCACCCAGCCCTCTTACTAATCTTTTAATAATTCGGTTTCTATGATCGGTTATCAATACAACATCCAGATTTTTTATTTTATCGTTTGTTTCATCTATGTCAAAAGATACGCCTGATTTGAATTTTAAGTTTTCTATATTAAACATTCCATTTGCATCTGTTTTTATATTTTGTACAACTGTTTTATCATCCAGTACCTTTAGTTCAACATTAGAAAGAGGATTCAATTTAGGGTCTTTTAGATATCCCTTTAAAGAAAACATTAAGTCATTATCTGACAATTCTAATTCTTTCAATATGACCTGGTCTGTTTTCAAGAGTTCAAACTTAAATTTCTGATTAGGATTGTAAATAAAACTTTTTATTTCTTTACCGGATTTGTTGGTAAGGATTAACTTTGTACCTGGTGGTAGATTTAAATCTTTTTCTTCAAAAGTGATAATATAGTTCTGCTCATAATCCAGGTACTTAAATACAAATGCTCCAAATTCATTAGTTGTAGTGGTGTCTATAATATCGCCCGATGGAGTTTTTACAATCACTTTGACGTTTTTTAATGGTAATGATGAGTTGCCGGCTATTAAAAAGTTTCCTGATAAAGTAAGTTCACCATCTGACTTTAAATCTTCTATTTGGTATTTTTCATAAGGTAACATTTTGAATACAAATTTTTCATCCTTAATTTTTTTGCTGACGCGTATTATTTTATTGTCTTTGGCCATATAAAATCGGGCTTTTCCTTTAAATTCCGGTGCTTCATCATCTACCTGAACCAGATAGGTTTTATTGTAATCAAGGTATTTGAATTCAAAATTTCCATTGGCGTCAGTAATGGTAGAGTCCAATTTTTTTCCAGATGCGTCTAATAAATAAACTTTAGCATTTGGAGCGGGATTATTGATGTTTTCTGTCAATAATATTTTCCCATCAATTTTCATTGAAAGATTACGAAATTTGAATCTATAAATATCATCTGCTCCTTTGCCCCCACTGCGGTTAGATGAAAAATATCCTGTACTATCAGTATCAAAAATAACGGCAAAATCATCATAACTACTATTCAGGTTTAAACTTTCCATTCTATCTAATAACCAAATTCCCTCTTTGATTTTAGCTGAAAAAATGTCCAAACCGCCTAATCCTGGTAATCCATCAGAAGAGAAAAACAATTTTCCGTCTTTTCTCATGTAAGGAAACATTTCTTTCCCACTGGTATTAATGTCTCCTCCAAGATTTTTGGGAGGACTCCATTTTCCATTTTCTTTTTTACACATCCATATATCGGTTTGACCAAAGCCACCGGGCATATCGGATACAAAAAATAAAGTATTCCCATCCGGACTATAGCAGGCGTGGGCAGTGTTGTAAGCATCGCTATTGTATTCAAATGAGCGAATGTTTTTTATTTTTCCTTTTACAAAATCTGCAATAAATAATTTTGCGGTATTGATGTTTTTGGAAGGATTGTACGATGTTCTTGTAAAAATTATTTCTTTCCCGTCGGGCGATATAGCAACAGGACCATCATAAGCATAATCCTGATTGATTTTTTTCAGGAACTTTTTGATGCTTGTTTTTTTGAGATTGTATTCGTAAATGTCATAAAAATATCTATTGTCATAAGAGCTATTGATTTCATCGAACATTTCAGGTATTTTACTTTCTTTTACAATCAGTAAGTTGTTGTTGAACAAGCCGGCTACAAACTCAGTTTTGTCTGTATTGATATTTTCTAATGATTGTATTTCATATTCTTTTGGTCTTGTCATGATGGTTCTGATTTCTGAGCATACTTTAAGAGTAGATTTGATGAGTACATCATTAGGATTTTTCTCCAGTAATTGGTAAAATACTTTTAATGCCTCATCATATTTTTCTTTTATTTTTAATACATTGCCATAATAGAAAAGAGCGTCGTTGGTGGACGGATGATTATTTAACTGATAGGCCTTTTCAAGGTATTCTAATGCCTTATCATAATTGGCTATAAGATAATAGCTGATGCCTGTTTTGTAAAGAATATCGGCGTTGTTGGAATTTTTCTTTAGTTCTTTTTCGTAGTATTTAATAGCATTGCCATACATTTTTTTAGAAAAGTAAACATCACCTTTTGGTTCTTGCGAAAAAGCAAGCAGTTTACTGCTCAGAAAAATAACCGATATTAATAAGAATTTAATCAAATTCATCTTTGAAATATTTATAGAAATCTTGGATTAATAACGGCAGTATTGTTTTTAGGTCTAATATCCCATCCGATCATGATTTCGTGGCTATTGCCAAGTGGAGAAGATACGCCACCACCTTTGTCAAAAGAGTATCCAATTCTTAATTGTTTATTCACAATAATTTGCATCAACGCACCACCACCATATCCCCCACGAGCAAAAATACCTAACCATACTCTTTTTTTGATTAAGCTATTAACAGATAAATCTCCTTTCCATACACTTCCTACAGATTGCTGCAAATAATTCACATTCAATAAAAAGTTGTCATTAATGAAAAAGGATTTTCCAATAATAAAAAAGCCATGCGATTTCAGATTATACATAATAGTGGCAGTTCCTCCTCCTATGGAATAACTACTGTTTAATAATCTTGCCTGATTGAGATGTGTAACACTCATTCCAAAATAAAAAGATCGGGTATATAAATAAACACCTCCATCTAAATCCAAAACGGTTTTTTGAAAATTATTTAATTGCACAAAAGAATTATCATTCATGTCTTTATAGTCAGTTTTATCTAAATTAAATTGATAATTAATAGCCCCTGCTCTCATACCAAAAGATAATTTCCATTTGGAAGATAATGGTAAAATATAAGAAACACTTCCATAAGCTGCTGATGTATTGCGGGCACCAATTCGGTCGTTCATAGCAGCCAGTCCATATCCTAACCGGTATTTTTTAATAGGTGCATGCACAGATAAGTAAGCCGTTTTGGGTGAGCCCGGAAAACCAGACCATTGATTTCTTAAAGAGCCAACTATTGCAACAGCGTCGCGGGTTCCTCCATAAGCAGGATTAATAATGTATTGATTGAACAAATACATATTGTATTGTGGATCTTGCTGGGCAAAACCCAGCTGACATACTATGTATAACAAAAATAAAAGCAACTTTTTCATTCCAAATTATTTGATTATTTCTAAAAAACCCTTGATTATATTTTTTCCTTTATTATCCAAATCAATGATATAATAATAGGTTCCTCCTGGTACCTGAATAGGATGTTTTTTACTTCCCCATGCATTGTCTTGATTGTCGTAGTTTTTTATAGAAATTATTTCTTGTCCCCAGCGATTAAATATTTGTACTTTATTTTCCGGATATTCTTCTATGTTATCAATGTAAAAGTAATCGTTTTGTCCGTCATTATTTGGGCTGATGTAGGTAAATGGTTTGATTTTACAAGGTGCATCAGAAGACAAAATAACAATGTTTTGTATAACCACAGTGTCAATGGGTTTAGTACCATCATACGCCACTATCATGACACTATAAGTGCCGGGTGATAAACTATCTAAAGCATAACAATTATTTGATGGACAAAGCGTATCGCTCCAGTATATTTCGTAATTTAAATGTTGTGGTGCAATACCTGTGTGAGATACATTTAAGAGAATACTACCATCTTCTTTTCCAACGCAGGAAATAGGAGCTGCTGTATAACTGGCTAATAAATTGAACTTTCCACCATCGGGTTGTAAAAAACCTTGAGTGATGATGTGATTTCCGTTATTAATCGTACTTACAAAAGTTTCACCCACATTATATTGAAGCACTATACCTCCTGTTATACCTTCTCCTCCACAGGTATTGATAACATAAGGAGAAATGGTTTGGGAAAACATTGGAACATATCCCATTAGAAAAAATAAGATGTATTTTTTACTTATATAACGCATATTTTACATTTTTTGTTATTCAATGACAAAATAATAAAATCGTATTATGTAAGTTCCGGCTGTAATAGATAATGAATTGGGTTTGTATATCCTTAAAACAAACTCACTTGACGTAATACTACTAATACAATAATTTACGCCATCGGGCAACTCTGTCATTGGAGAAACAGTTACAAAAGGTGTGGAGGAATATAGTTTATTGAATTGAACTTTTACTTCGCAATATGCATAAGATGTAATGGCAGTTGCATTAAAAGCAATATCAATTCTACCTCTTACATCATTGCTACCAGATACAACAGAGTACGAAGTAATAGAGAAACCAGAGTTGGTTCCTAAAGCAGTTGTAGGAGAATTAATCATAGTGGACTTTATATGTCCATTATCTATCCATAAG
>JAOABO010000199.1 GCA_026418315.1 Bacteroidia bacterium | reverse complement strand
ATAGTCGCTATTAAAAGTGAAGGTGAGGTAATCGTTCAGCTATCTGATGGCATGGAAATTCCATATTATTCAAATGAATTGATACCTGATAACGCGTCTATTATTATTCAATCTGCATCAAAATCGCTTAACCCTCTGCATTCTTCAGACAATAAGGTCGTATATCTTGCCATTGAGAGTAATACCGCTCGCGTAACAGATGCTGATGAGTACTTTGTGTATTTATTTAATCTTTCTGACTATTCCTTATACTACACATATTCTGTTGGTAAAAATAATCAATATCAATGTATTGCACATGGAAATATCCAATCGTATGAAAAAAGACGAATTAAAACTGTATCACACCAACTCTTAAAAGAAATAGACACCTATCAAATACAAATTATTTTTTATCAGGAAAACTTGTACACTTCTCAAACTCCTGTTTTTGAAACCATTAAAATCAATGAAAAAACGCTTTCTTCCAGTCATTTTATTCAGCATCCTGAATTTGAAAGACCTGTTTATATTATCATATTAAAAGAAAATTTTTCTATTCATCAAGCAGAACTTATACAAAGTGCTTCTAAGCAAAATATCAGAATGCATTTAAGCGAAGAGGATTGGGCAAAAATTAATCTTCTAAAAGAAAAACAACATTCGTTTAAATACAAATCTAAATCAGATTTTCATAAAAAGAAATATCCGGAAGAGTTAGTGCTGGATTTACACATAGAAGAAATAGTTGAGGATCCTGGAAATTTAAGTCCACATCAAAAATTACAAATTCAAATGCACTATTTTGAAAGAGAGTTCCATAATGCCATTGCAAATCATGTAAAGAAAATTACCATTATACATGGAGTGGGCAATGGACGATTAAAATATGAAATTCGTGAGTACCTAAAAACTATTGATGAAGTACAGGC
>JAOABO010000198.1 GCA_026418315.1 Bacteroidia bacterium | reverse complement strand
ACTTACAATGCTCCAGGAACATACACCGTGGTAATGATTATGCAAAACGGAACCTGTGTGGATACTGTATATAAAATTATTCGGGTAGATGTACCCTCTGATATGGAAGTTCCTAACATATTTACGCCTAATGGTGATGGTGTAAACGATTATTTTATATTACATTCAACTAATCTTACAGAAATTGAGTGTATTATATTCGACAGATGGGGAGTAGAAATGTATAATGTAAAAACAGATAAAGGCAATATTCAATGGGATGGTAAGACCAAAGCCGGAAAAGATGCTCCTGCAGGTACTTATTTTTATATTATCAAAGCAAAAGGTGCTGATGATAAATATTATGAGAAAAAGGGTTATTTGACTTTATTGAAGTAAAACCAAGTTAAAGCTAACACATGTTAATGAACCATAGTATTAGAAATGAAAAAAGGGCTGATTACAATCAGCCCTTTTTTCATATTAAATGGTGTTTCAAATCGGATTACTAGTTTCCGTAATCAGATATGAATTTAATTCTGATTAATCTGATTTCTTCTTCGGTAGCATCGGCTCCAAATTCTTTAAGGGCTTCTTCTAAACTATCAGTTTCAGATTCCTTGAAGTACAGCATAATATCTTCTATTTTATCTTCATCAATTACGTTATAGATGTAATAGTCAATATTAATTTTTGTACCAGAATATACAATGGACTCTAATTCGTCTAAAAGTTCATTAAATTCTATTTTTTTCAACTTGCATATTTCATCTAAGTCAATTTTTCTATCAATACTTTGAATGATTGAAACTTTTAATTGAGATTTATTGGCAGCAGTTTTAATAACAATATCTGTTGGTCTTTCTATTTCATTTTCTTCTACATATTTTTTAATTAATGCGAGTATGGGTTTACCAAACTTTAATGCTTTACCTTGTCC
>JAOABO010000197.1 GCA_026418315.1 Bacteroidia bacterium | reverse complement strand
AAATGTATCTGTCTCCTGAACTAATAACCCACCTGTTACCTTTCTTATATCCATTGCTCTTATACTTTTTATACTTGATTTTTTAGATAAATCTATTTTCATTATCCTTATATTTTTCTTTTGGGTTAAAATATTCATTGCTTCTTTTTCATAATCAGGAGCAATTAATACTTCCATAAACATTTTATCTATTCTCTCAGCAATTCCAACTGTGCAAATTCTATTCAAAGCACATATTCCACCAAAAGCAGATAATGGATCCGCCTCATATGCTTTTACATAAGCATCTGTGATATCATCACTTATTGCAACACCACAAGGATTGGCATGCTTTATTATAACTGCAGCTGGTTCATCAAAAACTTTTATTATATTAAGTGCTGCATCCATATCAAAAATATTATTAAATGATAATTCTTTACCGTGCAACTGTATTGCATCTCCTGGTCCTGACTCAGGATAATCAGGGAAAATATAAAAAGATGCTTTTTGATGTGGATTTTCACCGTATCTTAATTCTTGTTTTTTATCAGCAGAAATTATAATCCTATCAGGTAATGGTTCATTTAGTAAATTATTGCTAAGATAGTCTGCTATATATGCATCATAATCAGCAGTTGTCCTATATGCTTTCACTCGCAAATAATTTAGCGTTTCTTTTTTTATGCCACCATTTTTCATTTCTTCAAGTATTTTAGGATAATCTTTCTTATCTGTTATTACAGCAACTGATTGAGCATTTTTTGCAGCAGAACGTATCATAGAAGGCCCACCTATATCTATATTTTCAATAACCTCTTCTATTGATATATTTTGTTTCTTGATGACCTCTTTGAAAGGATATAAATTTACTACAACCATATCAATAGGTTTAATATTATGCTTTGCAATCGTATCCATATGTTCCTTTTTTTCACGCAGAGCAAGCAAACCACCGTGTATTACTGGATGGAGTGTTTTCACCCTACCAT
>JAOABO010000196.1 GCA_026418315.1 Bacteroidia bacterium | reverse complement strand
AAAGATAAATCCCTACCATTTACTTTTTCTATTTGTATAATGGGAAAATATTTTTCTCCTTCTTTTGGAGGACGAATAGAACCTCTCACCACATCGCCTGTCTTCAAACCACAGGATTTTATTTGTTGCGGCGAAATGTAAATGTCATCAGGTGAACTCAGATAGTTGTAATCTGCACTTCTTAAAAATCCATACCCTTCTTGTAACACTTCTAACACGCCTTCTGCCTGAATAAGCCCATCAAATTTGAATGTAAATTCTAATTCTTTTTTTGGTGCCGGCACCTCGTCAATCGCGTTGCTTTCTTCACTCTCTTCTTCATTAGTTATATTTTTAGTATCTGTAGGAGTAGTATCTTCTGAAAAGATGTTTTCGGTGTCAGATAAATACGACCCATTTTCTATATAGGTATTATCTGATGTTTTATTGGAGTGGTTGTATGCATCTGAAGAAGACAAACTTTCTTTTTCTTTAGTTGAATCGGTTATTGCGGTAAAGTTTTGTTCAGTTTTATTATGATGAATGTTATTGCCAGCTTCGTTTGTAGATGAGTTTCTTGGTATTCGTTTTCTTCTAGTGGGTGTTGTACCTGTAGTGTTTTCTGATTTCACTAATTGTTCTTTAATCTGATGAGCCAGTTCAGGGTTAATTTCTTGTTCCTTAACTATGCTGTTAATAATATCTCCTTTTGACAAACCTTTTGTATTAATATTTAGTTTTTCAGCAACTTTCTTTAAATCACTGGCTTTTAAGTTAGATAGTTCATTTTCAGTAAACATATTTATTTTTATTTAATAAATTAAATCATACAATCAAATGTCATAAAAACAAAGCAGTTTTTTTGAATATTATATGAATTGGAAAACTCTTTTTAATAGATTCTGTTGTGGAAATTGTTTGAATTTACACGTAAAGAATACTTCTTGCTGCAAATATAAGTAATATATTTTGAATTAACAAAATTCAATTTGAAATTATAAGCTCCAG
>JAOABO010000195.1:700-1012 GCA_026418315.1 Bacteroidia bacterium | reverse complement strand
ATCACAAACAGCCAAACAGACAACCTAAAACACCGTATATCAGAGCTAATAAAAAACAGCGAAGAACTAAAATTTTTAGTTGGCTTTTTTTATTTTTCTGGATTAAAAGAATTATACATATCTATTAAACAAAATCCAGAAGTTGCACTTAAAATTTTAGTAGGCCTAAATGTAGACAAAATCAACCAACAGATAGTAGAATATGCAGATTTAGAAGACAAATCTGGTCATCTTTCAAATGAAGAAATTGTTAATAAATTTTTATCTTCCATAAAGAAATCAATAAATACGGAAAACTTTGATAACAAAGAA
>JAOABO010000195.1:0-690 GCA_026418315.1 Bacteroidia bacterium | reverse complement strand
CTTATTAAAAATGACAAACTTATTATTAGAAAAACACTTAGACCCAACCACGCAAAGTTATATATATTTAAACTAAAACAGGACCAAGTAGCAAGAAACACATTATTTATTACAGGAAGTAGCAACCTAACCTCATCAGGACTAACTACACAAGAAGAGTTTAATGTGGAAATTTCCGACTATGGTTTCAAAGAAGCTGAAGATTACTTTGACACTTTATGGGGAAAAGCTGTAAAAATCACAGAAGACAACAACTATAAAAAAAGACTATTAGATATACTTGAAAAAGAAACTTTAATTAAAGAAATTACTCCATTTGAAGCATATGTTTTAGCAGTCAAAATGTATCTTGACTCATATGAAAGAAAACAAGTAGGAGAAACTCTAACAAAAGTGTTAGTAGAAAATGGATATAAACCATACAAATACCAATTAGACGCAATAGAACAAGCTCTTGCAGTAATAGAAAAACACAAAGGTGTGATACTTGCAGATGTTGTTGGTTTGGGGAAAACAATAATTGCTTGTGCAATTGCAAGAGAACTTAAAAAACGTGGAGTAATAATATGTCCTCCAAGCATAATAGGAGATCCAAGAAAAAAAGATGCTGGCTGGCATATGTACAAAGAACAATTTGGCCTATATGATTGGGAAATATGGTCTTTAGGCGATTTAGAAAAACTTCAAGAA
>JAOABO010000194.1:551-1082 GCA_026418315.1 Bacteroidia bacterium | reverse complement strand
GCGTGGGGGTTCGAGTCCCTCCGTGCGCACAAAAAAAGCCATCATTTTTGATGGCTTTTTTATTTTTGATAAACTTCTATAAATTTAAACCCATAAAAAAACCTGATAAGAAATACTTATCAGGTTTTTTAATTCAATCAAGAATCAAGACAATAGGATCAGTGATTAGTGTGTATGTCCTTCATGACCAGTTAGACCATGAGCGTGTCCGTGTGCTAATTCTTCGGGAGTTGCTTCTCTTACAGATTTAATTTTCCCTGTAAAATGTAAGTCATAGCCCGCCAAAGGATGGTTAAAATCCGGAATTACTTGTTGGCTTCCAAACAAGAACACAAATGGGTGATCTGGAGAAGTTTGTTCAATGAATTTTTCGGATTCATTCCCTTTTTTAGCGTTTAATGTGTAGTCAACTGCTACTACTTTGTTGTTTTCTACTTTCATGATGTTTGTTTTTGATGTTTATGATTTATTTGATTAATTTATAATTCAAATTTTATGCCTTGTGCTAAAGGTACTTGAGTACTATAGTTG
>JAOABO010000194.1:299-541 GCA_026418315.1 Bacteroidia bacterium | reverse complement strand
CCAGAAGTACCTATATTTACATTGGCTATGCCACAATCACTGCCATTTACTGACAAAAAGTATTCTACTTCTCTTAAATTTAAGGACATTATAGCAGAGGATAATCCTTGTGGTACTCCATTTTGAATCTCAATGGCTTCTTCAAGAGTGGTATATTTCATCAAATATAAAATAGGTGCAAAAGTTTCTTCGTGAACAATTTTCATATCTGGAGATACTTCGGCTATGCAGGGCTTAACATA
>JAOABO010000194.1:0-289 GCA_026418315.1 Bacteroidia bacterium | reverse complement strand
ACATAGCATTCGCTTTCATAACCAGGTCCTTCTAAAACGCCACCAGATACTACCATTTTTCCCCCTTGGGCAATAATTTGTTCTATTGCATTAAGGTAGGTTTTTACGGCATTTTTATCAATAAGTGGTCCTACGTGATTTTGTGGGTCTAATGGATTGCCAATGCGAAGTTGTTTATATGCATTTATCAAACGTTTTTTTACTTCTTCGTAGATGCTTTCGTGAATAATAAGGCGACGAGTAGTAGTACATCTTTGTCCTGCGGTACCCACTGCCCCAAAGACAATTG
>JAOABO010000193.1 GCA_026418315.1 Bacteroidia bacterium | reverse complement strand
ATAATTTTAGAATGGTCTAAATTTTTTGTTATAGCCGATTTAACTCTTTGGTCAAAACTTCCATTCAACACTATGCCTTTGAATGGAATATTTTCCTTTTGAAGGTAATACAAACTCAAAAGCGAATGGTTGATACACCCTAAATAATTATTTATTACTAACACACATTCAGCATTCAAATGACGTATTAAATCTGCAATATAATGTTTTTGATTAAGCGGCACCAATAAACCACCTGCTCCTTCTATAATTAAATGATTGGAAGTATTTGGAAGAATAATGTTTTGAATATCAATTTGAATATGCTCGTCATCTGCTGCAAGATGAGGAGAGGCCGGAGTTTTTAATAAATACTTTTCAGGATGAAAGGTAATCGGATAATTCACTATTTGTTTAATCCACTCACTGTCTCTATCCGGCGGATACCCGGTTTGCACGGGCTTAAAATAATCTGCTTTTAAATATTGACAAAGCAAAGCACTTACCAGTGTTTTTCCAACACCGGTTCCTATACCGGTTACAAAATAACGTTTAGTCATTTTCAAAAGTTTGCAAGGTTCTTACTAAATGGGAAATTTCATCGGTAGTATTAAAGCTATGCAAAGATATTCTTACTCTCTCTGCTCCTTTTGGAACAGTAGGTGGTAAAATGACTTTAGCAAAAATCTTGTTTTCAATAAGTGTATGCTGAATGTTTTGGTAATGCTCTTCATTTATCCTGAAATACTGAATCGGAGAGTTGTTTTTGGAAAAGTTTTTTCTATTTTCAATCAAGCTTAAATAAAAATTAATATGTTGTTTTAATAACTGATGCTGTTTATGCGAAGAATGCAACAATACCTCATATAACAAAGCAAGTACCTGATAATGATATAAAGGCAAAGCAGTGCTATAGATAAAAGAGCGGCAAAAATTGACAAGATACTTTTTAAGAACAGCAGAGCCCACTACTGCTGCTCCCGCAAAACCCAAAGATTTGCCGTATCCAATGATTCTTGCTACACACTTTTGGGCCAACTCTTTTACATTGAACAATCCTAAATGATCCTTACCCATTACACCAAAACTATGGGCTTCATCTACAATTAAAAAAACTTTTTTGTTATCAAT
>JAOABO010000192.1 GCA_026418315.1 Bacteroidia bacterium | reverse complement strand
CTTTAATCCTTGAACCTTACTTTCTTTTTTGATACTACGAGATGTAATGCGGGCTAGGCGGTCCTCTACGCCCACTTGATCTACACGCAAATCATACAAAAAATCCCAATCTCTATTTGAACCAAATGCTTTCATAAAATTTTTATTAGTTTTACGCAAAAATAAGGAATTTAAAATAAATGCTAATGCAGAAAAAAGTAATATGGATCTTTGGCTTATCTGGTGCAGGAAAGACAACTATTGCAAAATATCTAAGTCATTTATTGAAACAACAAAAAGTAGGGCATATTTTAATAGATGGAGATGAAATTCGTAATACCGTCAATAAAGATTTAGGATATTCAAAAGAAGATAGAAAAGAAAATATTCGTCGATCAGCAGAATTTGCTAAATTAGTTAGTCAACAAAACATTTTATGTATTTGTTCTTTCATTACACCATTAAAATCTTTGAGAGATAGTGTAAGAGAAATTTTACAAGAAAATGTTCAAGTATTTTTTATTGATACTCCTTTGGAAGAATGCATAAAAAGAGATGTCAAAGGACTGTATGCCAAAGCTCTAAAAAACGAAATCCAAGGATTTACAGGAATTTCCGATGATTTTGAATATCCCGATTCAAAGTTAGAAAAAGATATTATTTACATTTCTACTCAAAATAAGTCAGTAGAAGAATGTGCAAAAGAAATACTTGATAAGTTGAAATAATAGATAAATTGAATAATGGTCTTTGAAGAATTATTTTTTAGTTTTTAATGACACAAATATTCTGTAAGCCCTGTAAATTGTGTAAAATAATAGCAAAACAGTGATTATTGTTTTTTTACTGAGAGATAGATAGTCAAAAGAATTAGTAAAAACAATTAAAATTATCAAAGCAATACTAAATAAAACAACAAAACTACCCGTTATTACTTGAATGTTAGGATTCACAAGTGATTCCGGCAGGATTCGAACCTGCGACCCACAGCTTAGAAGGCTGTTGCTCTATCCAACTGAGCTACGGAACCAATTTAATAAAATTAAAATCGGGGTGCAATTATACAAAATATTTTACCGTACTTCCAAATCTATTTTTAATTTTCCAATCACATTAAAATTATTTTTTTAATTATAATAATTTAAGCACATTTGCGGCAGAAATTTTTAGTATTAATCCCACTGAATATGGACTATGATCAGAGCATTTGTAC
>JAOABO010000191.1 GCA_026418315.1 Bacteroidia bacterium | reverse complement strand
CTTTCAAGTTTTCAAACGGCTATTGAACAAGACCCTCAAATGATTGATGCCTACATTGATATTGGCGTACTTTATGCTGCAAAAAATCATTCACTAGCACTTCAATACTATAACAATGCTCTAAAACTTAATCCAACACACAATATTGCCCTTTACAACAAAGCATTTTTCTTTCAACAAAAAGGAATAGCAGATAGTGCCATTACTATTTATCAAAAAATTTTAAGCATTTATCCAAATTCACCACATGTTCTCTATAACTTGGGGGCAATTGAATTTGCTTTGAAAAAAAATAATCAGCAAGCCATTGAATATTTTACTAAAGCTATTCAACAAAAGACCGATTATGCCGAAGCATATTATGCACGGGCAATAGTGAGAAAGCAACAAGGCAAAAAACAAGAAGCTATATCAGATTTGCAAGAATGCCTGAAATATAAAACTAACTTTGAACCCGCCATTGTTGAACTGAATGAATTAGAAAAAAAATAAATGTATTTAGAACTAAAACACTTATCTATAGGTTATAATCAACCACTCACAGAAACATCTATTCATGTCAAATTTAATTCCCCTCAATTGTGTGCATTATTTGGCAATAATGGCATTGGAAAAACCACACTCATAAAAACTATAGCGAGATTAGTACCTCCCCTAAACGGTGAAATATTATTTAATCAGAAAAATATATCCGAAATATCTCAAAACGAATTTGCAAAACAATTTGCTTTCTTATTTACCAAACGACCATTTTTAATGAACCATACCATTCAGGATATAATTGCATTAGGCAGAACACCTTATATAAAATGGAATGGAAAATTATCTGATAACGACCTTCAAATTATTCATTACTATGCAGAAATAATTGGCATTCAGGATATGCTTGATAAGCCCGCAGATGAAGTGAGCGATGGACAGTTTCAAAAAGCTATGATTGCAAAAACATTAGCACAACAAACATCTGTTATCATTTTAGACGAACCCTTGTCTTTCCTTGACTATAAAACAAAAGTTCAAGTTCTAAAAACACTTAAGGATATTGTTTGTACCGAGAATAAAATTATTATTTTATCTTCTCATGACATTCATTTATGTAAAAATATTGCTGATACTATATTTTTAATTCATCAAAAAAAGTGGGTATATAAATCATCAGAAGAAATATTTTCTGATACATTATTTAGTGATTTTTTTCAAACAGATTAACTACTATCCAATATCAAAGTAAAACTATGGCAC
>JAOABO010000190.1:503-1300 GCA_026418315.1 Bacteroidia bacterium | reverse complement strand
GTTATGGGCAGGTTTTATAAAGTAACCATAAACAAACAAGCAGGAATATGTCCGTCAACTGTTAATAGAATATCGCTACTGTTTACATATCTCCCTTTGTAGAGATGTTTCCCATCAAGAGTATAAACTATATCACTGCTATTTGTGTAACGACCTTTATAAATATGCTGTCCATCAAAAGTGTAAAGAATATCACTACTGTTTGTATATCTTCCTTTGTAGAGATGTTTTCCGTCAAAAGTGTAAATTATGTCACTGCTATTTGTGTAACGACCTTTATAAATATGCTGTCCATCAAAAGTGTAAAGGATATCACTACTATTTGTATATCTTCCTTTGTAGAGATGTTTTCCGTCAAAAGTATAAATTATGTCACTATTGTTTGTGTAACGTCCTTTGTAAATATGTGTTGCCATTTTTTATTTTTTTTAAACTTATCCCTACTCGTAAGGTTTTTCGGTAACACCCCGTTTAAATGGTATTCGGCTCCATATTTTTCAATATTTTCATTTTACTTGTCAGTTATAAACTGTCAAAGTAAAAATTTGGTGGTTCTCTTGTCTGTTTGTGTTCCGTCATTTTAAATGTGCTACAACACGCAAATATACGCAATAAATTCTTTTTGTGTATATTTATGGCGTCAAACTTAACAAAAATTAACAAAAAATGTGCCATTTTGCAGCAACGTTTTGGCGCTTGGCGCAGTGGCGGATTTCAGGGCACAAAACTGTCAACCTGCACCGAACTTGAATAGAAGCACAAAGCTCCAAGTTTGCACGTCAGCCCGCCTGACGCAA
>JAOABO010000190.1:0-493 GCA_026418315.1 Bacteroidia bacterium | reverse complement strand
CCAAGCCAAACATATTCTGCATTTTTCTGTCTTGCGATTTTAATTGCTTTGTCTAAAAGTAGTTGTCCAACGCCTTTTCCATGATATTCTTTCAGCACATAAATTCTTTCAATTTCTATCGCTTTGTCGTTCTTTAACTCTGTCTGTGACTGTCCGAAATTTATTTTTAAATACCCGATTACATTTTCGTCAAGCATTGCGAAATAAAATTCAGCGTTCTTGTCGCTAAGTTCTGTCATCAGTTTAGTTAACGAAAAAGCTTCGTCAAGATATTTGTTCATATTTTCTTCGGTATTGTCCGAAGCGAATGTTTCGTAAAATGTCTGTCTGCCGATTTTTTGTAATTCGTCAAGGTCTTTAATAGTTACTTTTCTAATTTCAATTTTGCTCATTGTTCTTAACTTATATTTTGTCTGCCGAAGCGTTACTGTCATTCGTCCGAAATTGTCTGTTTAGTCGTTAACCAAGTCCTGTCAGACCTGAATTACTGTCC
>JAOABO010000018.1:7590-19368 GCA_026418315.1 Bacteroidia bacterium | reverse complement strand
GGACTTGTTGAAATTATTGAGTTAAAAGACCATCCCTTCTTTATTGGTGTTCAATTTCATCCCGAATATAAAAGTACTGTAGAAAATCCCCATCCTCTTTTTGTTCACTTTGTTAAAGCAGCCATTGAAAAAAATGGATAATTTAATTAAAGCGGGTAAACTTGGAAAAACTCACGGCACAAAAGGCGAACTGTCCATACACCTCGATGTAGAAGTTGACTGGGATAAAATCACTTCAGTTTTTATAGAATTAGATAATACTCCCGTTCCTTATGTAATAGAATATTTTGAATACTTAGGCAACAAAACGATTGTTAAACTGAAAATGGTTTCTTCCATAGAAGAAGCAAAAAAACTGACCAACAAAAATATATGGCTGTTGGAAAATTGTGTGTATAAAGACATCGTTTACGATTGGATAGATTTTGTTGTAATAGACAGTAATACCAATACACCAATAGGGAAAATAACCGATTGGATCATCCAAAATAATGCCGAATGGATGATTTTAAGTGGTAAAGATAATAAAGAAATTATTTTACCCTTTCATGACGAATTGATTGACAAGATTGATGAAGAAAACAAAATAATTATGTACAAGGCAGTTGAAGGTTTGTATTAAATTTTATCATGCAGCAGCATTACCAGTTCATCAACCATTTTTTCTGCAAGTATATATTTTTTGTTTTTTCCAAGTTTTTTCATTTGGTTATTTTTGAATAGCGCTACAATCTCATTTTCATCAACATGAAAGGCAGGATTCTCTTCTGAACAAATATTGGCAAAAATAACATCGGCATTTTTGGATGTCAATTTTTTTTGAGCATTTTCAATAAGACAATTTGTTTCAAGTGCAAAGCCCGCAAGGATTTGGTTTTGCTTTTTTTGTTCACCCAATGTTTTAAGTATATCGGGTGTTTTTTTTAAGTGCAGAGTCATTTCACCATCTTCTTTTTTTATCTTTACAGTACTAAATTGTATTGGCGTATAATCCGCTACAGCGGCAGCCAATACAGCCATATCAACATCAGTAAATAATTTTACACAAACATCAAACATTTGCTGAGCTGTTGGGGTATAAATTTTTTTTATACCCGAATAGGTTGGTAATGGTACATGGATATTTCCATAGATTAAATACACCTCAGCACCTCTTAAATAAAATTCTTCTGCAAGAGCAGCTCCTGTTTTACCTGAACTTCTGTTTCCTATGAATCTTACCGGGTCTATTGGCTCATAAGTGGCCCCTGCAGTAACCAAAACTTTTTTTCCGATTAATTCCTCTGATTTTTGCAAACTTTTTGAATCACATTAAATATATTCAATGGTTCTTGCATTCTGCCCCAACCTTTAATACCGCTGGCCAATTCTCCATGCTCAACAGGTAATACAAGATGATTCTTTTTATTGCGAATAACTTCAAGGTTGTTTTGAACACTGCTGTTTTCCCACATTTCTGCATCCATAGCAGGTGCTATAATTACTTTTTTATTAAATGATAAGTACGTTGCCATTAAAAGATTATCACAATATCCATGAGCTATTTTTGCAAGTGTATTGGCTGTAGCAGGAGCAATGACCAATATATCTGCCCAATCTGCAAGATGTACATGATTGTTCCATTCTCTTTTTTCATTGAAAAAAGAAGTATAAACAGGATTTTTAGATAAAACCGAAATGGTCTCAGGAGTTACAAAATACTGAGCGTCATCTGTCATGATTGTTTTCACATCAAAATGATGCTGCACTAATAATCTTACTAATAAAGGAATTTTGTAAGCTGCAATACCACCTGTAATACCTATTAAAATATTTTTTTTGCTTTTTTCAATCATTGTTTAATCTCTTTCCAAAGCATCCAAAGAGTAATTAACACAATCAAATAAATAATAGATGAGCCAACATACGCTATATTATTCCCAATTTTATAGGACGAGGGTTCAAATTTAAACTCAATGGTATGGGTACCTTTGGGAACAATCATACCTCTTAATACGTAATTTACACAAGTATGTGGTTGGATTTGCCCGTCAATATAGGCATTCCACCCCTTTGGGTAGTAGATATCAGAAAACACGGCAAATTGCTCTTCATCAGTAATAGCCGTGTATTTCAAAGCATTAGGAGCATATTCAGTAAGATAAATTTTACCCTTGCCAGAGTATGTTTTCTTTGAATTAGGCAATTTATTTTTCTCTTGTATAACAGCTTGTGTTTTAGTATTAATAGAATATAGTTTGACTATTTCGCTATCTGCATTAGCCACACTGATAAGTTCCTTTATGAGCCATACATTCCCATTGGCAGAAGCATTAGGCATAGGTATAGAACCTGATTTTACGGGTAGTAAAATATATTTTGTATTCAGCATATTAATGACTTGTAATGATGGAAGTATATGGGTTTCTAACATCGTATCGGCACCTGCCATTTGATTAAGCATCTGATAAAATTTTTGTATTTCCTTACTTAAATGAAAATCTATTAACTCCTGATACTTTTTCAGTTTTGCACCATGATAACCCCCCACAGATTTGTGAAAATAAGAAGTAGTAGCATCATTAAAAGTACTGGTTGCCAAATTCAAAACACGATAATATTTGGTGGTATCTTGTAATATCATGTCATCTGCCTGAGTTGGTGTAAACATTTGCTGAATACTACTCTTATGCACAAAAGATTGGTTACTAAAATATCTTTTATCAACAGTAAATAAATCAATACAACTGAGCGCTCCGAAGGAAAGAAATAGAAGAGAAACATTGGCTTTTTTCTTAAAGTAAGCCCAAAGAAAAATAAAGAACAAAGAAATAAAAATAAACGACCGAAGAGCATCTGACTTCACAATATTTTTTCGGGCTTCTTCCAAATATGGCATCATTTGTTGAATATATTTACTCACTTCATCTTTAGAATAACCTGCTTTCATATATTCACTCATTAAAACCATTTCCTCATTTTCTGATTTGAATGAATTGAAAATACCCGGTGCCAAATAATTAATAATACAAAAACCACCAACTGCAATAAACACCCACCATGTTAACTTAATCAGTGGTATTTCTTTTTTACCCAGATGTATTTTTCTGTCGGGATTTTGAGTAAGGTAATAGAGCGCCAATCCACCTAAAAGTGGTATAGAAAATTGAGCAAGCACGAGTATCATAGCCACTGCCCGAAATTTATTATACCCTGGAACATAATCCATAAAAATATCGCTTAATATCATAAAATTTTTTCCCCACGACAGCGTAATAGATAAAAGCGTTACAACCAATAAAGGCACTTTCCATTCATTAGGTAAAATGAACAATCCTAATACCATTAAAAAAACAACCAATACTCCTATGTAAACAGGCCCACTGGTAAACGGTTGAGGACCGAAATAAGCAGATTGATTGGCTACCGCCTCCCGCATATCAGCAGGAATATTTTTTAATGCATTAGCGTCAGCAGAAATAATGGGCTGAGAAGCACCCCCTTTGTAATCAGGAATAAGAAAAGTAAAGGTTTCACCTATACCATAGCTCCATTGCAAGGCGTAATCCTTATCAAGGCCGGAAGTTTTATTAGATGTATTTGGCCTCAATTCTTCGTTGATGGTTAATTCACTTTTTCCACGAGTAGAGTATTTTCCATACTCATAAGTGGTTAATAAATTTCCCATATTAGGCAAAATGGCTATACCTATTGACACTCCAAGTAATAAAGTCCGTTTAATAAATTCAGTTGTTATTTTAGTTTTAAACGCTTCCCACAACCAATATAACCAGAAAATACCAACTAAAATAACAAGATAATATGTAATTTGTAAGTGGTTAGCATTAATTTCTAAGGACCAAAATAATACAGATAATAATCCACCAAGCCATTTATTTTGTTTGAACAACAATATCATAGACGCTACCACTAAAGGCATGTACCCAATCGCATTTGCTTTTGAATTATGCCCTGCTTCTATAATAATTAAGGAATAAGATGACAAGGAATAAGCAATGGCTGCAGCAATAGCTAATAAATAAGGAACTCTTAATACTATCATCAAAATAAAAAAACTCATTCCGTATAAAAACAAATATCCTGATGGATGCGGTAAAAACAATTTAAAGAACCTATCTAAGCCTGACAACCAATTGCCACTATATTCAGTAGAAATTTGATAAGCCGGCATACCCCCAAACATAGAGTTTGTCCATAAAGGTTCCTTATGATATTTTTCCCTAAAATCTACAATCTCTTTACTCATCGCTTTGTGCCTCCATATATCGCCCTGATTTAAAACCTTATCTTCAAAATACATGGGCTTGAAATAAAAAATAGTAATCAGTCCAAACACAATAATAGAGACAACAGTTGCTAACTTCCAATTGGAATTGATTTTATCCAGCATAAAATATTTTTTGAGCAAATAAAAGCAATTTTAATCTAAATTACAGAAAAATGAAACTATGTATAACTTTTTACAAAAATTATCGTAAAAAAGAAAAAATTAAAATGAAAAAAATTGATCTTGCCCTGCAAGGCGGAGGTGCACACGGTGCTTTTACATGGGGAGTAATAGACCGCTTATTAGATGAAGAGAATTTAATGATAGATGGAATATGCGGAACCAGTGCCGGAGCTATGAATGCTGTCATTACTTTGTACGGATTAAACAAGGGCGGAAAAAACTTGGCAAAACATTTACTGGTAAAATTCTGGTACAAAGTATCATTAGTGGGGCAATGGTTTATGCTTCAACCAACCTTTATGGATGCCTTTGCCAGTCAAGGCAATCTTAGTTTTTCTCCCTTTTACAGAGCATTTGAATTAATTACAGAAAATTTTTCCCCTTCACAATTCAACCCTCTCAATTACAATCCTCTTGAAAAAATTCTTACTTCTTTAATAGATTTTGAAGAGTTACAAAAATTAAAACCACAAAAACTATTTGTATGTGCCACTAATGTTAGAACTGGTCTCCCAAAAATATTTAATGCAGAAGAACTTACTGTAAAGAGTATTTTAGCATCTGCGTGCCTTCCTTATTTATTTAAACCTGTAGAAATTGATGGAGAATACTATTGGGATGGAGGATACATGGGCAATCCACCTCTGGATCCGTTAATTAAAAATACACCTGATGCAAACGATATTTTAATTGTCCAAGTAAACCCCTTTACTATTAAAAAAATCCCTTCAACCATTGAAGAAATCAAAGACAGAATCAATGAAATAAGTTTTAACTCTGCTTTAATGCACGAATTAAAAATGATAAAATTCAAAAATGAACTATTGGATCAAGGTTTTGATTTCAATAAAAAATTGAAAAAAGTACATTTACATCATATTTGTGCAGACGAATATCTTAGTGATTTGAATTTATCCAGCAAGTTCAACACATCTTGGAATTTCCTAAACAAGCTTAAGGAAAAAGGTTACAAAGCATGTTCTATTTGGCTTCAAAAAAATATAGATAAAATTGGCAAAGAAGATACTATTGTGTTTCCATTTTAATATTACAGGTATTGTATTTCGAAAGTTAGTTCTGCAAATTTTCTGAACATAGCACTCACACCACAGTATTTTTCCTGTGATAAATTAACTGCTTTCTCTACTTTTGATTGTTCTATATTATCACCTTTAATCTGATAAACAATATGAACTTTTGTATACACTTTGGGATGTTCTTCCGAAAGTTCTGCTTCAATTTTTACATTAAAATAAGAAAAATTCACTCTCATTTTATTTAATAATGAAACAACATCCATAGCGGTACACCCGGCTAATGATACCAACATCAGGGGCTTAGGACGCGGTGCTTTGTCAGTGCCACCCACCGATGCATCCGCATCTACATACACCTCGTGTCCGTTCACTTTAGAGTGAAACAACATATTACTTTCCCACTCTAAATTAATTTCATGTTTACTCATAATTTTTTTCTGCAAAGAAAGTATAAACCAAAAGATTCAACAAATGATATAAATCATTAAAAAAGAAAAAACAATTTCAATCTATGTGGTTTAATTTTTAGATATATCTAAAATTAAAATTAGACAAATCTAATATTTTAAGTATCTTTGCTCCAAAAAATGAAATCTACTCTCTGTTTTATATTACTTTTTGTGGCTTTCAATAATTCTTTTTCTCAAACCTTAACGGGCATTATCACTTATTCTAATGTGCCTGTTAATAATGCTATTATCACTATCAATAAAAGAGAACAGCAGTTTTTTTCTGATTCATCAGGAAGATTTAAAGTACCCTTCAATAAAAAGAAACTAACAATCCATATTCAGTATCCCGGATTTATTCCTTCTACTATCAAATTATCCCATATTACCAAAGACACATTGGTGCATATTGACTTACTACCAGACACATTATATTTTCAAGAAATAGACATTGTGGGCACACAACCATTAATTAGTAAAAAGCCAGACGCCTTTAATACCGAAGTATACAGTGCTTGTATTTTATCCTCGTCTTCTGCAAGCAATTTATTTGAAGGAGCACAAAATATTGCTGGGTTAAGACCCCAATTAAACTGCAATATTTGCAACACCGGAGATATTCATATAAATGGCATGGAAGGACCTTATACTAATATTTTAATTGACGGCATGCCTGTTATTGGCGGTATTGCCTCTGTTTATGGATTATCAGGCATTGCAGCCGACATTATTGAAAAAATTGAACTTAACCGCTATCCGGGCTCTGTGATATATGGCATAGACAATATTGCCGGAACGCTTAACATCATTACCAAACAGCCCACATCTTCCAGAAAAAATTTTTATTTGCAACTATATTCTTCAACCTACTTAGATAACAATGTGTCTTTTGGAGTTATGCAAAAAATGAAGCACTACAGCTATGTAAACAGTTGCGATATAACCTATTTTGATAAAGTTTTTGATGTCAACAAAGATGGTTTTACAGATGTAACTTTACAAAAGAGAATTTCGGCTTTTCACAAGTCCCTATTCAAAATGAAAGACAGTTCCAATCTTTGTTTCATATCCCGAATATTATTAGAAGACCGATGGGGTGGGCAAACCCATTGGAATAAAAATTTCAGAGGATCTGATAGCATTTACGGCGAAAGTATATATACAAAAAGACACGAAAGCATCGTCAAACTTCCTTTGAAAATTAAAAAAATAAACCTAGAAAACAACTTATCTTACAACTATCATCATCAAAATTCTTATTACGGAACATTGTTTTTTGATGCTCATCAACATAATTTTTATTATCAATCTTTTTTTTCACACTCGTTCAATATACTTCATAGTTTGTCGGGAATCGCATTCAGATATTTACATTACAAAGATAATACAGCGGTATTCAAAAACGCATCACCTTTCAATGTATGGATGGTACCTTCTGTTTATACAGAAAATACTTTATCTTTTAATAAACATTTTCAACCTATTGTGGCATTAAGATACGACTATCATAACATCCACAAAAGCATTCTTACTCCAAGAATATCATTTTTATGGGCAGTATTACCAAACTTTACCATTCGGAGCGGATTTACTACGGGCTTTCGCCCCGTTCAGCTTTTTACAGAAGACCATGCCGCACTTACAGGTGCAAGAAAAATTGTTATACAAAGCCATCTTTTGCCTGAAAAAAGCTATACCGCTTATTACAACATACAAAGCAATATTTTACACAAACAATACTTTCAACTTTCTACAGACATTAATATGTGGTATGTTTATTTTTCTAATCGTATTGTGCCTGACTATTCTTATGCTGATAAAATTATTTATTCTAATCTGAATAAAAACGATTATTCAATAAACAGAGGCCTGTCTGTTCAATTACAAATAAATTATCATAACCATTTACAATCTGTATTTTCTCTTTCCTTTTTTGACAACTATATTATTCAAAATCATGAGAAAAAAAGAATCATGCTTTCCGAACCATGGTCAGCCAATTGGATAATACGATGGATGAAAAATAAAATAAGTGTAGAATATACCGGAAATGTTTACGGTCCAATGATTTTACCAAAAGCCGGAGCATTAGACCCTCGCCCCGATAAAAGCCCCGTTTATTCTATTCAAAACATTCAGGCAACTTATTCATTTAAGAAAACAGATGTAACAATAGGTATCAAAAACATGTTGGATTTTACCCCCGACAAAAATATCCCCTTTCTGATAAGCCGTGCTCACGACCCTTTTGATAAAAAGGTACAATGGGATACGAATGGTAATCCTGTTGCCACATCAGAAAATCCTTATGCCCTCACATTTGACCCCACCTATACATACGCTTCCATGCAAAAAAGAAGAATGTTTATCAGTTTCAATTTGCATTTTTAGTACAACAAATATATTTGTATTTTAGCCACACGAAAACACGATTATGCCATGCACAGGATGTTCTACCGGAAGAGGATGTAATAATTTAGATAGCAAAAACCAAGTTACTTGCGGAAACTGCAGCAGCGGATCATGCAATAAACTCAATATTTTTAATTGGCTTGGGAACATATCAGAAATTTTACCAGAAGGAACTTTTCCAATTGTAGAAGTAAGATTTAAAAATTCAAGAAAAGAATTTTATGTTAATCAAAACAAATACATTTTATACACAGGAGATGTAGTAGTAACAGAAAGTGACACCGGAGGATATGATGTAGGCACTGTATCTGCCACCGGAGAAATTGTAAAATTACAACTTCGCAAAAAAGAAATACAAGACACCTCTTCTCTTAAAAAAATATTGCGAAAAGCCAAAACACAAGATATAGAAAAATGGAAAGAAGCACAAGCGTTGGAAAACCAAGCATTAATACGTTCAAGAGAATTTGCTCAACAGCTAAACCTTGAAATGAAACTAATTGATGTGGAATATCAGGGCGATAAAACCAAAGCTACTTTTTACTACACTGCAGATGGCAGAGTAGATTTTAGAGAATTGATAAAAAAACTGGCTGCCGAATTCAAAATACGCGTAGAAATGAAACAAATAGGAGCAAGGCAAGAAGCCGCAAGATTAGGCGGTATAGGCGTATGCGGAAGAGAACTTTGTTGCAGCACATGGCTCACAGATTTTAGAACAGTGAATACCAATAATATCAAATACCAGCAATTATCTATCAATCCATCTAAACTGGCAGGACAATGTGGCAAACTCAAATGTTGTTTAAACTATGAATTAGATGTGTATTTAGATGCCTTAAAAGAATTTCCTGATGTACAAGATAAAACACTTATTACTCAAAAAGGAAAAGCCAAATTCATCAAAATAGATGTATTTAAAAAAATTATTTACTGGGCTTATGAAAATGATTCAGGTAAATTCATTCCTTTAAGTATAGAACGAACTAAAGAAATATTAGCCATGAATGAAAAAAATATGTATCCCGAAGATCTTTTAATCCCCGATAAATCATCTGAAAAAGAAACATCCGAAAAATTTGAATCTAAAGATAAACCTGACGATTTAAATAGATTTGACAAAGCATTTAAGAAAAAAAGAAAATACTACAACTAAATCTCTACTGAATATGATAGCATCAAAAAACACTTATCTCGCATTAGCAGGGCTAACGCTCTTCTTTATATTGTCTTGCAGTAAAACAAGTACGGTTTATAGCAAGTACTATTACTTTGAAAAACAGGAGTGGTCATCTAAAGACACTGCAAAATTTAGAGTAGATATTATAGACACTACAAGTATATGTGATGTGAATATCAAAATAAGACACGGAGAACTTTACTCATTTAGTAACCTTTATGTTTTTCTTACTACTATTTATCCGGATAAAAGTCAAAAAACAGATACTATAGAATGTATATTGGCCAATAGTAAAGGAGAATGGTATGGCAGCGGATTAGGAGATTTATACGATATTACTTTACCTATCAAAAAAAATGTAAGATTTTCAAAAAGCGGCGTGTACCAATTTTATTTTGTGCAAGCCATGAGGCAAGATCCTTTACTTAATATCAGTGAGTTTGGTTTTGAAATCATTAGAGTATCAAAAAATAAGTAAGCGGTATGAAAAATGAAACTGCCACATTCAATACACTAAAAGAAAAAGCAGAGTATTTAGATAAAGAGGATACATTATCCCACTTCCGAAGCCAATTTATTTTTCCACAACATAATGGAAAAAATGCCTTATACTTTACAGGTAACTCTCTTGGCTTACAACCTGTTACTACTAAGCAATATATCGAACAAGAATTAGAAGATTGGGCAAAATACGGAGTAGAAGGACATTTTTATGCCCGAAGACCATGGTTTGCTTATCATGAATTTCTTACAGAAAAAATGGCGAACATTGTTGGGGCACTTCCTGAAGAAGTAGTAATGATGAATCAACTCACTTCAAATTTACATTTTTTGATGGTGTCGTTTTACAAACCTATAGGTAAAAAAAGAAAAATACTTATTGAATATCCCGCTTTTCCAAGCGATATCTACGCTGTTCAATCTCAAATAAAATTTCATGGAGGAAATCCGATTTCTGATTTAATTATGGTAAAATCCGAAAGAGAAGATTTTGTAATTGAAGAAGAAAAACTCATAGAACAAATAGAAAAAAATAAAGACGAACTGGCTTTGGTGTTATTAGGCGGCGTCAATTATTTATCCGGACAAGTTTTTGATATTGCTAAAATTACTCAAACGGCCCATCATTTTAATATTATGTGTGGTTGGGACTTGGCGCATGCTGCAGGTAATATTGAATTACATTTACACGAGTGGGAAGTGGACTTTGCTGCATGGTGTACATACAAATATCTCAATAGCGGGCCTGGTTCTGTAGGTGGTGCTTTTATACATCAAAAACATTTGAAAAACATAGATTTACCACTATTTGCAGGTTGGTGGGGCACAGACAAAAAAGAAAGATTCAAAATGAAACCTGAATTTGAACCTATGCACACCGCTGAAAGGTGGCAAGTGAGCAATGCCCCTGTTTTATCAATGGCCGCATGCCTTGCTTCTTTAGAAGTTTTCAATAAGGCCGGTATGCCTGATTTAATTGAAAAAAGTAAAAAATTAACAAGCTTTTTAGAAGAAACCATTCTACATCTTAACCATCTGTACGGCAAAGAAATATTTCGCATCATTACACCTAATCAAAGAGGCGCTCAATTATCTATTGTTTGCCTTTTACCCAATCCAAAAAATTTTTATCAGCAATTAATTAAAAACGGCATTATAACTGACTGGAGAGAGCCCAATGTCATACGCTTTGCACCTGTTCCTTTGTATAATTCTTTTGAAGATATTTACTTAGCAGGAGAAAAAATGAATGCTATTTTATCTGAATTGGTTTTTTAAACGCAGTTTTTGATGAAAAAATATGTTGTTGTTTTTATTCATTCTGTTTTCACATATTTTGCTGTGGCTCAAAACGATTCTTTATTTGAAAGAAAAGAAGGTTTATATTACGATTATATTCAATTCAGAGACAATAAACCCATCACCAAATCGCAAATTATTAGTAACATAGACACCAATCAGTTAGATTTTTTTACCAAACTGGTTTCACAAAAACAAATTGTTATTCAATCATTGAATGGTCAAACCATGCAAATATCGCCAAAAGATTTATGGGGGTATTTTCAAAATAACATTTTATACATTAAATACGACAATGCTTTCTACAAAGTTCCTGTATTGGGTGCTATTTCTTATTTTATAGGTACACAGGAAGTAACTTATTATTCCAATGTAGGCATGGGAATGGGTTATCCTTATGGAATGGGAGGTGCTGTTCCTGTAAAAACAAGAGAAATGAAAGATTTTTTA
>JAOABO010000018.1:5160-7169 GCA_026418315.1 Bacteroidia bacterium | reverse complement strand
CAGGATAATGCTACCATTCATTGCACTTATCAAAAAACCGAAACTCATATTGGAAATAATGTGTCTATAGGACACAATGCTATTGTTCATGGCTGTGTGATTTCAGATAATGTTTTAATAGGAATGGGTGCAATTGTAATGGATAATTGCAAAGTGGGGAAAAATGTCATTATTGCCGCCGGGGCTGTTGTATTAGAAGGTACCATTGTTTCTGATAACTGCATATATGCGGGTGTACCTGCAAAAAAGGTTAAGGACATTTCGCCTGATTTATTAAGCGGTGAAGTGGAAAGAATTGCTAATAATTATTTGTTTTACTCTTCTTGGCTGAAAGACATCAATGCTTTGTCATCTGATTGAGTGGTCTTGTAAAATAAATTCAATTTTTTTGTATATGAGGTCAAAAAAAGCATCTTGTTTTTTGTGCAGGCAGTCCATTTTTGAACCAGTTAACATAGTTGGTGGAGTAGAATAAGTAGTTTTTAGAACAAAAAATTTATTTAGTACCATTGCAGAAAAAATGTCCGCATCTTTAATCCTGGTTTTTATCGGCGTTTATTTTTTAATGCTATTAGGCATTGCTTTTATGACTTCCCGAAAATCTTCCGCTTTCTCTTACTTTTTGGGGAACAAAGCATCGCCATGGTATATCGTAGCACTGGGAATGATTGGAGACAGTTTAAGCGGAGTTACCTATATTTCTGTTCCGGGAAAGGTTTATACCAGTGGTTTGACTTATTTGCAAATTGTAATGGGTTATTTCATAGGTTATTTTATTATCGCTTATGTGTTATTGCCTTTGTATTATCGCCTCCATGTTACTTCCATTTATGAATTTTTGGAAAAACGTTTTGATAGCAAAGTTCAAAAAACAGGTGCTTTATTTTTTATTATCAGCCGATTGTTAGGAGCAGCCGGCAGGTTATACCTTGCTGCCAGTGTGATTCAACTGTTTGTATTAAATCATTTTAATATTTCATTTGAATGGAGTATTAGTATTATTTTAATTTTAATGCTCTTATATACTATAAAAGGGGGTATTAAAACTTTGGTGTGGACAGATGCCTTACAATCTTTATTTTTGGTAGCGGGCGTTGTTTTAAGTATAGTTGCTATTAATCATCAGTTGAATTGGAATGTGCTTCAATCATGGAATGCTATTGTAAATTCAAGGTATTTCAGAGTTTTTGAATGGGATTGGACAAAAGGAAATTTTTTTCTGAAAGATTTTTTGGGAGGTATATTAATAGCCGTTGCTATGACAGGATTAGACCAAAACATGATGCAAAAAAATTTAAGTTGTAAAAATATTGAAGATGCACAAAAAAACATTATTAGTTTTAGTTTTGTGATGTTTTTAGTGAATGTGTTTTTTCAGTTTTTAGGAATACTAATATACTTGTATTTTGAACACAAAAACATTGCACTGCCTGTCAATGCAAACGGTGTAGTGAATACAGACCAGGTTTTTCCTTTGTTGGCTTTGCAATATTTAAATATCTGGTCGGCACTGTTCTTTATATTGGGTTTAACTGCAGCTACTTTTTCCAGCGCCGACAGTGTGCTAACTACCTTGACAACTTCATTTTATATTGATATTTTACATTTACAAAAAAATAAAAACATATCTGAAAAAAGAAAGCATGTACTTCGTACTTTAATTCATATTGTGTTTACATTATTCATGTGGGTAGTTATTTTAATGTATAATATACTTAATAACAAGGCCATAGTAGATACTATTTTAATGATAGCAGGATATACTTATGGTCCCTTGTTGGCTATTTATGCGTATGGTATTTTATCAAAGAAAAAAATAAGTTCAAATAGTATAATCATATCTTGCTTTATTGCTCCTGTCTTTTTATTTTTCATCAGCAGATTTTCACTACCCTTTCATTATCAGATAGGTAATGACCTGATAATATGGAATATGCTATTAGTTTGGGGGTTAATAATAGTTTTTGAAAAAATAAAACAAGTAATATAGACAAAGAACACTAAATAGT
>JAOABO010000018.1:0-5061 GCA_026418315.1 Bacteroidia bacterium | reverse complement strand
AAGTGTTAGTTTTTGACCTTTATCATTATGAAATAAATCTCTGCTCCAGTTAATCATGTATCTCATGCGGAGAGTGCTTTTTTGGTATTCCCACTGATTTGTATGAAAACTTCTATATTCTAACCTATATCGGTTGGAATATGTCCACTTTCCATATTGGTCTTTAAAGCTTGCATCAATATGAGCGCGTAATTCATGGCCTGTTACATCGTAGTTATGCCAATTGTTAAACCAGTTGGCTCCAATACTCCAATTTGCTTTATCATTCATTTGTCTAATATACACCAACCTCCACAATGTAATAGTGGTGTTTTTAATAAAATCATTCACTCTCATTTCTGGTTGAAAGCTAATAATGTTTTTTTGTCTCAAGTTATAGTTTAGCATCAATTGATAACGTGTTTCTTCATAAATCTGCGATTTTACTGTTATTACTGATAATACTAATTCTAAACAGATAATGATTTTTTTCATAAAGTAAAATTCTGGTCTGGAAATTACCCACATCACTATTGTCTAACCATGACTTGAATTTAATTTAAAAGCAAAGTTAAACAATACCCACCAAAGAAAGAAAATAGATTTTAAGCAAACAAAAAATGGTTGTCAGACCTCAGAATATTGTTTTTTAATGCAAACAAAACCAACCCGGCAGTGTTACTGACATTGGTTTTTTTCATAATATTTTTACGATGTGTAAGAACAGTATGAATACTTAAATTCAAACTATCTGCTATTTGCTTGTTTGACATTCCTTCTGCAATTAATTGAATAATCTCTCTTTCTCTTTGAGTAATAACAATACCGTTACAACTCATGTTATTTCTTTCTATCACTTGAATAGATTCCTCATTAGATTGTATAAACTGTATCAGCTTATTACAAAAAAAGGACTGATTGTTCATGGCATATTCTATACATTCTTTTATTTCTTGCTCATCGCATTCTTTTAATAAATGCCACTTTATATCCAACTGAAAATATGGTAACCACTCTGTTTTAGGAAGCCATTCTGTTATAAAAATGAATTTTACTTCAGGATACTTAACCATCAGTTTTTGTACTTCTTCCGCCTTGATATTCATGGAAATATAATCTAACAACACTATATCGGGCATAAAGGTTTTAATTTGTTGAGATAAAGGAATAAAGCCATGCACCGAAGAAACTAAATACCTGGTTTTTTCAAAATATTTTTGAATGATATACTCAAGCCCTGTTCTTGACAAAAAATGTTTATCTGCTATAATCACTTTCATATTTCTTATTTAGAATAATTCCAAACAAATGTACGGATAAAAACTTATATTCAGCAAATAAAACATATAATACATTGTTTTTCAATGATTTATTTTTTTTATGGCTAATATATCGGTATTTTATTAACCCGATTTTCAGCAGCAATAATCGGTTCAAAAAATAATATAATACATGATTTAAATCATATATTGTAGGTTGGTTCATATTTTACTTTGTGCTTTTATTTTAGGGTAATGTGTGCTATTATTGTTCCAAAAAAGAGAGTGCTCAACGAACAGAAACTCATAGAATCTATTTTCTACTATTCTAATGAGGGAATTATTGTATGTAAAGATTACACAGAAATAGTGTTAGCTAATCCTTGTGCATTAAAAATGTTTGGCTACGATTCATCAGAAGTCATTGGAATGAATATAGACCATCTTGTTCCTCACGAAAAAAGAGAATACCACAAAAATATCAGAAAAGAATATGCTCACCGTCCTACTGCAAGACCAATGGGAAAAAACATTATACTCTATGCATTAAGAAAAGACAACTCCCTGTTTCCTGTTGAAATTAGTTTAAGCCCTTTTGAAATTAACGGAACAAAATATGTTGTATGTTTTATTGTAGATATTACCGAAAGGATGAAAACAGAAGAAAAACTAAAAGAATACACAGAATTGTTAAAGAAAAAAAACGAGGAGATATCTTATTTGAATCAGGTATTAGAAAGTAAAGTAAAAGAAAGAACGCGTGAATTAGCAAGAGTAGTGTATGAGCTTTCTCAAAGTAAAAACGAACTATCGCAGGCACTTGAAAAAGAAAAAACCTTAAATGAAATTAAATCCCGATTTGTATCTACCGCATCTCATGAGTTCAGAACACCACTTGGAACCATATTATCATCTGCTTCACTGGTACAAAGATATACTAAAACCGAAGAACAAGAAAAACGCGAAAAACATATCCAAAAAATAAAAAATGCCGTAGCCCATCTGACAGAGATACTAAATGACTTTTTATCTTTAGATAAATTAGAAGAAGGTATTGTTAGATATAAACCATCACTTATAGATATTGCAGAAACTCTTAAACAAATTGTAGATGAAATTACACCCATATTAAAAAAGGGACAACATATTATTTACAAACATTTATCCGAATCCACACAATGCATAGCAGATACACAAATACTTACCAATATTCTTTTCAACCTGATTTCTAATGCCAGCAAATACTCTGAAGAAGACAAACCAATTGTAATTATTAGCAAAATAGAAAACAATACCCTTGTTATATCAGTTAAAGATGAAGGGTGCGGTATCCCGGAACCCGACCAACAATTTTTATTTACAAGATTTTTCCGTGCAGAAAATGTTAGTAATATTCAAGGAACCGGTTTAGGATTAAATATTGTAAAAAAATATATTGAACTCATGAATGGGCATATAGAATTTCAAAGCCAATTAAATAAAGGTAGCACCTTTACAATATATATTCCTTTTCAAATTAAAGAAAATAAAAACTTATGAATACTGAAAGAAAAAAAATCCTTGTCATAGAAGATAACTCAGATATGCGGGATAATATTGCAGAGATATTAGAACTAGCTAATTATGAAGTAATTACTGCGCCAAACGGCAAAGAAGGAATTAAAGCAGCAAAATCTGCTCAACCTGATTTAATTGTATGCGACATTATGATGCCCGAGCTAGACGGATATGCCGTTTTATCTATCCTTTCAAAAGATCTAAATACCGCAGATATCCCTTTTATATTTCTTACTGCCAAAGCTGAAAAGCAAGATATGCGTAAAGGGATGGAAATGGGAGCTGATGATTACCTGACCAAACCATTTACAGATACCGACCTGATTAATGCTATTAAAGCCCGTTTTGAAAAGCATCAGAAAATAAAGGATGTTTTACAGGAAAAAAATCCGCCTTTTGAAAGCATACAGAATTTCTTTGATACAGCCGCCATGCAAATGTCAATAGATAAGCTTACAAAAGGACACAAAACCATTACTGTATCAAAAAAAGATTTATTGTTTCGCGAAGGAAAGTACCCCAATGCCTTATATTATGTAGTGTCCGGAAAAGTCAAAGCATTTCGAATCAATGAATATGGCAAAGAATTCATTATTGATTTATATAAACCCGGTGATTTTATTGGATACGAAGCATTGTTGGAAGATACTACTTATCAATTCTCTGCTGCCGTTTTAGAAGATGCCGATATATGCGTTATCCCCAAAGAACAATTTTTTTTGCTATTAAACAATCATAAAGACGTGGCTAGCACCTTTATTAAACTTCTTTCCAACGGAATAAAAGAAAAAGAAGAACGATTAATGAAAATGGCATATAACTCTATACGCAAAAGAGTAGCAGAAGCACTGCTATTACTTATAGAAAAATATAAACACCCCAACGACATCTTTTTTAGCATCAATATGTCCCGAAACGATTTAAGCAGTTTAGTAGGTACCGCTACAGAAACACTCATTCGCACACTTTCGGATTTTAAAGATGAAGGCATCATAGAAGTAAAGGGCTCCAACATTAAGGTAATTAATGAAGATAAGTTAAGAAAACTGAAGGGGTAAAAATTTTTTCCTGAGTTGTTTTACTGATAAATATCTTTGCAAAAAATCTATGGCAGATTTTAAAGAATCTTTAATAGTCCTGTGGTCTTTTCCACTCTATATATTAGTCATTCTTGCAGAAATTCTATATTCTCATTTTCATCATTTAAAATTATATTCTGTAAAAGGCACGTTTCATAACATTATTTTAAGTTCTTTCAATGCTTTGTTGGATATTGTAATGCGTGGTATTTGCCTCATGGTACTCAATTATTTTTATCAATTTCGCTTCTTTGAAATACATCATCCCTACTGGTATTGGTTTGTATTACTGATAGGGCAAGATTTTATGTTTTATTGGCTACATAGAGTAGATCATTATTGCCGTTTATTCTGGGCTATTCATGCCACCCATCACAATAGTGAAGAATTTAATTTAACAGTAGGTTTCAGGTCATCTGTGTTTCAACCTTTATATCGCTTTATTTACTATATTCCTTTAGCATTGATTGGATTTAAGGGAGCAGATATTATGCTGATATACTCTGTTACCCAAATATTTGGCATTTTGGTACATACTCAAACCATTGGAAAATTGGGCATATTAGAACATATTTTCGTAACACCTTCTCACCACCGAGTACATCATGGAAAAAATGTTCCTTATTTAGATAAAAATATGGGCATGCTGCTTATTATTTGGGATAAACTGTTTGGTACTTTTGAAGAAGAAACAGAACCCGTAGAATATGGACTAACTAAACCTCTCGAAAAGGACGATGTTTTCACTTTAATTTTTCATGAATGGATAGAAATCTGGAAAGATGTAAAAAAAGCACCAAGGTTGAAAGATAAATTGATGTACATCTTTGGTCCTCCGGGGTGGAGTCATGATGGCAGTAAAAAAACTTCTCACCAACTGCGTCAGGAAAGAATATGGCAGGGAAAAACAAAAAACAGCTAAAAAATATTTTAAGCCATGTTGTGATAAACAGCTACCACATCATCATCTTCTTCTAATCGCTCAATTAACGCTATTACATCTTTTTGCTGTTCTTCAGGAATTTCAACATGGTTAGTTGGCACAAATGTTTTATTGGATTCTTTTACAGAGATTTTATTTTCTTCCAGCATTTGCTGCATTTTTCCAAAATCCACAAATGCAGTTGTAACGATGGCTTCATGGTTATCGTCATCCCACTCAATATCCTCTGCGCCCCAGTCAATTA
>JAOABO010000189.1 GCA_026418315.1 Bacteroidia bacterium | reverse complement strand
TCTAATCAATCACAGGTTTTTAATTGTGTAGGAAACTATATGGACGCACAACAAAAAGATATTTTCAAAAATATCACGCAAGTCATAGAACAACAAAAGCTCAATAAAACCACCTTACAGGTAAACTTATTAGATCTTGCGGGAAAGCCATTAGAAACAGACGTTAATATTACTTTTTATGATTCCAAAAAAAACACATACATATATAACTATATTCACGCTCTTAATGAAATCAACAATCCCGATACTATTATTGTGCCATCGCACATTACTTACAAGTTAATAGCACATACCATTCCTCCTTCTGAAAGTGAAATTACTAAACTTAATGAGGGTACTCACAATATTATTCCTATTAATACACCTCAGGGCGCTTTGTTTGTATATAGAGAAAAAGGTAATTATAATTTTAATGAAAAGATAAGAGTTGTAGTACGAGATAAAAACACCAAAAAAATTCTTAATGTGCAAAATCTGAATACAACAGAAAAATATATTGTTGGAAATTATGAGCTGGATATTCTTACACTACCTAAAATACAAACTCAGGTACAAATTCCTCCTGCAAAAACCACTACTCTTACTGTTCCTTCAGCGGGCGAACTCAAACTCCAGTCATTGGAAGCAGGAGATGGCAGTATATTTGTTGTGAAAAACAATAATTATTTAGAGTGGGTTTGTAATCTGTCAAAATCTACAGAACAAACATTTTTTCTTTTGTCAGGTAAATATAAAATAGTTTGGCGTGCAAAATCTATGCGATCCAGCATTTATACTATTGAAAAGGAAATTGAAATCAAACCCCATCAATCTTATCTCATTAAACTATATTAATTGAAGCACCTGAAGTTGAATATAAAAAGCATTTAATCAATCATTTCTGAAAAATTATACCAACCATTTGAAATGATGTTATGAAAATTAAAAATAACAAGAAAATTATACAGGGATGGGTGTTTTACGACTGGGCTAATTCTGTTTTTCCCTTAGTTATTACATCGGCTATATTTCCCAACTTTTATGAATACATGACTTCGCATGATATCAATACAAAACAATTTACGGGAACATTAATAGAGTTTTTTGGAAGGTTTTTTCAAAATACTACAGTGTATTCTATGGTGTACTCTGCGGCATTATTGGTAGTAGTAATTGTTGTTCCATTATTAAGCGGTATTGCCGATTATTTAGGAAACAAAAAAAGATTTTTACAGTTTTTTTGTTATGTGGGTGCCATATCCAGTATGATGTTATATTTTTTTAATCCAAAATCCATTGAAATGAGTATGCTGCCATTTATGACTGCTACTATTGGATATTGGGGTAGTTTGGTTTACTATAATTCTTATTTGCCTGAAATTGCAGATGAAAA
>JAOABO010000188.1 GCA_026418315.1 Bacteroidia bacterium | reverse complement strand
GCGTAAACCATGCGGGAGTGCCGGTTGAAGGTGCATATTGAAGATTGTCTTCGCCAAAAAGATTATAATCTTTCAATTGCTTAGGTCCATTGAATATGCTGAATATCTGAAAATTCAGATTTTTTGATGGTTTGTACCGGAAAGAAACTTTTCCAAATAAAGGTGGTATGTGGTCAAGGGGATAATCGCTACTGTCTGTTTTGATTCTCCCATAAGTGTAGTTAAGAGAAAAACTAAAATCAATAAAAGGATGAGGTTCTATGAGGAGTTCAGATGAAAAACCATAAATGTAAGCTTTTCTTTTGTTTTGATTAGCTAAAACCTGACTTTTTACACCATTATACACAATCGAGTCCTGGCCATTGTATTGAAATTTATCGGTTACAATCGCATCAAAAATTTGAGTATAAAACAAAGTGTTTGAAAGATAACTGTTCTTTCCAAAAAAATATTGTATAGAAATATCTTCATTTATGGTTTTTTCGGGTTTGATATTTGGATTAGGTACAATTACACTACCTGGCTTTGTATCAAAAACTTTTCCAAGGTCATCTACATTGGGCACACGGTATCCAGTAGAGACAAGACAAGATAATTTCCATTGTGTATTTATGTTGTGAATAATGCCCAAATTCCCTGAGTAAGTCCAATTATCTTGTTTGGCTTCTCTGAAAGGAAATTTGAAGAAGGTAGTATCATTAAATTTGGAATGCAGATATGCCTTACCAACACGAATACCGTCTACCAATATGATTTTTTCATTTTGAATAAACCACTTATGAGATAGATAAAAAGAAGCCCAGGTCATTTGATTACCCCCATCCGGATAACGAGTATCAGCAAGAGTTTGAACTTGTGTGACGATATTGGTAAATTTTGCAGTAGATTGCACAGTATTGTATTGAATATCTAAGCCGTATTGCAGATGATGTTTTTCCCATTTTTTTACAGCATCTAAATTGAAACCATAAACCTTAACGTCTTCTATTTGGCTTTTTCGTGTGTTATTATTAAACCTTCGGCTATGTCTGCTTTCTTCAATGTTTTGATAATTGAGAATTATTCTTACAAAATCGGATATGGCTGTTTTTCTTGAATACTGAAAATCATACGCTGTAAGCAATCTTTTTTGTGGACCATAGTACCACTCAGCAAAGCGAGGAAAATTTCCTGCAAATTCTGATAATCGGTCGTATCTTGGAACATCTGAAGAGTTGGAATATTGAATATTTAGTAAGTGTTGCGAAAAATCGTTTTGCTTAAAAAGTATTTTTTGTACCAAATCGTATTGTTGATACCCGCTTTGAATCTGTTTATATTTATCTGAATTTTTAATTTTAATGTCTATGTTGTTTTCTCTTTTTGCGTAATATTCTCTTAATCCAAAAGGATAAGGATAAAAAGGATTAGCATTTTTTCCCATCGTTAAGTCACCAAAATCAGAATATGTAAAAGAAGTCCAAGATGCAATTTTTTTGAAACCAAGATTAAAGTCAAGATG
>JAOABO010000187.1 GCA_026418315.1 Bacteroidia bacterium | reverse complement strand
CACCAGTCAAATATTTTTCCCAACCATCTTCTAATCCTTTTCTGAAAATAACACACGATTCATCAAAGGCATTTAATATATATTCAACATCCTCTTTGGTATGAGAAAAATGTGGGCAAAAAATACCTTGAAATAAAACTCCTCGTTTTATCATTTCTTGATGAAACAATGTTCTGAGCCCCCAGGATGGTTGATGATTCATATCAAAATACGCTAATGAAACATGCCAAGGAAATTGTAAGATTTTAATATGATTGATAAGCCGATGTTTTTCAATGAGTGTTTGAGCACCTTGCATATAAAGTTTTCCTAAATGATGATTGTGGCCAATTACATTGTATTTCTGAAATTCTTCTAGTGTGGCTAAAGCAGCAGCAATGCTACAGGTTTCTCCTCCGTGCGTAGTACTTATTAAAAATAATTTTTCTTTTCCTTTTTGGCGAATACCCCCCAGTTCCATAATTTCCTTTTTCCCTGTAAGGGCACAAAATGAAAAACCATTGGCAATTCCTTTGCCCCATGTGGCTAAATCAGGTGTAATGCCAAACTTAACAAATGAGCCAGGGAAGTATGAACGATAGCCGGTTATCATTTCATCGGTTATCCAAATGGCACCATTCTGATGGGCGATATCAATAAGAGTACTAAACAAATCAGGACTTACTTCATTGTATTTTTCAGGTTCGCTGATAATGCACGCAATTTGGTTTGGATACTTGTCAAAGAGTTGTTGCAGAGAAATGGGATCGTCTGCTTTGAAAGTAAGGGTAAGTGTAGAAATTTCTTCCGGAATACCGCTATTTACGTCGGTGCTGCCAATAAACCAATCGTCATAAGAGTAAAATGGATGTTCGGCGGGTCGGGCTATTAATTTTTTTCCTGTATATGCTCTGGCTAATTTTACTGCTGCGGTTGTAACGGTAGAGCCATTTTTAGCAAACTTAATCATATCATGACCCGGTAATAGGGACAAAAATTTTTCTGCCATTTCCATTTCAATAACAGAAGGTCTTGAAAAATTATTTCCTTTCCAAAGTTCTTGTATAACGCGATTGACAACAGGTTCATAAGCGTGTCCTAAACTAATAGACCCTAATCCTCCAAGACATTCAATATATTCGTTTCCATCTATGTCCCACACGTGTGAACCTTTTCCATGAGTAATCGCAGCAGGTGATAGTTGTGGAAACTGGTCATCACCTTTTGAATACGTATGAGCACCACCTGGTATCAGGTCATGAATTTTTTTTCTATACTCATTTGATTTTTGAAAATTAGTAATATTTTTTAAGGACATAGTGTTTTTGCTTCAAATATAGATGTTTTATACTTCATGAAAGTAGTTTTGAAATCATTCAACTTTGATGCCCAGTATACATATATCATCTGTTTGTTCTGTATCTCCTCGCCACTCTAAGTGTCTTTTTAATAACTCTTGTTTTTGTTCATTTATGGGCATGGTACTGATTTCTTTTAATAATTCCTTGAATCTCTTTTTGGTAAATTTTTTTTCTTTATCATCCTTGTGTTTTTTTCCTCCAAATTGGTCTGCATAGCCATCCGAAAATAAATATATTGTGTCACCTTTTTGCAAAACGATA
>JAOABO010000186.1 GCA_026418315.1 Bacteroidia bacterium | reverse complement strand
GTATAGAAGCGGCCCGCTTACTCGTTCTTCGTGCCGCATGGTTAAAAGACCAAGGACTACCATTTGATAAAGAAAGTGCCATGGCCAAACTGTATGCTTCTGAAACCGCTATGTGGACTACTACAGAAGCCGTACAAATACACGGTGGTTATGGTTATGTAAAAGAATACCATGTGGAAAGATTAATGCGAGACGCAAAAATCACACAAATTTATGAAGGTACATCAGAAGTACAAAGAATAGTCATATCTCGTGCTATCACACAATAATTAATACTTTTAAACTAAAAATTATGTTTGCATACGATAACATTAAAGAGTTGCATGAAAGAGCAGACGCTCTGAGGAGGTTTCTTTGACAAGGATAGATTACAATCCAAAATTAGCGAATTAGAAGAAAAAACATCAGCACCTAATCTGTGGGATGAGCCCACAAAAGCAAAACAGTTATTAAAAGAACTGGAATTACAAAAAGACAAACTTAAAGGATTAATTCAAGTAGAAAACAGTATTTCCGACTTAGAAGTATTGTATGAGTTTTACAAAAATGAAGAAATTGACGAAAAAGAATTAGCTTCAGAATACGAAAAAGTAAAAAACCTCATTGAAGATTTTGAACTAAAAAACACTTTAACACAGCCCGAAGATGCTTTATCTTGTATTTTGCAAATCAATGCAGGTGCTGGCGGAACAGAAAGCTGTGACTGGGCTTCTATGCTTTTGAGAATGTACACCATGTGGGCTAATAAACATCAATTTAGAGTTACTGAATTAGATATAAACCCCGGAGATGTAGCAGGTATCAAATCTGCCACCATACAAATTGACGGACCTTATGCTTATGGTTTACTAAAATCTGAAAACGGCGTTCACCGACTGGTCCGCATCAGCCCCTTTGATGCCAATGCTAAAAGACACACTTCTTTTGCTTCTGTATTTGTATATCCTGTTATTGACGATACTATTGATATTCAAATTCATCCTAATGATATTGAAATCACTACCTCTCGCAGCGGCGGAGCTGGCGGACAAAATGTAAATAAAGTAGAAACCAAAGTGCAAATATATCATAAGCCAACAGGCATTACAGTAGTGTGTCAGGTAGAACGTTCACAGTTAGCCAATAGGGAAAGAGCCATGCAAATGCTGAAATCTCAACTATATGAATTAGAAATGCGAAAAAGAAACGAAGCACGAGAGCAAATAGAAAACTCTAAAATGAAAATAGAATGGGGGTCACAAATTCGCAGCTATGTTCTACATCCATATAAAATGGTAAATGATCACCGCACCGAACTTAAAATAACCGATGCAGAAGATGTTTTGAACGGCAATGTTGACCCTTTCATTAAAGCATATTTATTACAGAAAATCAAATAACTCATTTATGGTACCAATTGTTATTCTTGATGTAATTATTACCATCTGACCAATGTAGTAGTTTGCTAATACATGCGTTCACAGGTAACAGTGCACCTTTACCTGAATTAAACAAACTCATTTTTTAATAGAAAAAACACATGGTTTTTGAAAGTACCTATCCTTTTATTGAAAAAGGTCAGTTTTGCACGAAATTTGTACCATATACAACTATCTGAAAACAAAATTTGGAATTACAAAAAAATATTTATTACATTTGCGGCCCTAAATTTTAATTTATGAAAAAAGATATTCATCCAACT
>JAOABO010000185.1 GCA_026418315.1 Bacteroidia bacterium | reverse complement strand
TGTTTTGCCCTCTTAAAAACAGTTCCTGTTTGGTACGAAATATGGCGACAAATTAACGGCTTTCCCCCCGATTTTTATATTAATGCAGATGCTCAGCAACATTCCAAATCTGAAAAAAAGAAAGAAAAACAATGAGCTTAGTAAAATGGATCATACCGGTTATCTTGTATTTCAACTTTTGTTTTTCTCAAGACACACTTACTTTTGAGAAGTTTTTTAGTTACGTTTTGCAATATCACCCTGTTATCCAAAATACTGTTTTGTCTACAGAACAAGCTAATAAGGCCTATTTATTAAAAGCAAAAGGACAGTTCGATCCAAAAATAAATTACAATCTACAATCTAAATATTTTAATGACAAAAATTATTTCAACTTTTATGAAGCTGAATTAAAAATACCTACTTATATCGGAGCGGACTTAAATGCTACATATAATTATGCGGCAGGTTTATATTTAAATAGCGAACAATATATTCCGGCATCAGGACTGTATTCGCTTGGGGCTTCCTTTCCAATATTGAGAAACTTGTGGTACGACGAGCGAAGGTTTAATCTTCAATCAGCTCGGTTGTTTAATAATAACAGTAAAATTTTTCTTAATGCACAAATTTTGAATGTATTAGAAAATATCATGGATAGTTATTGGGACTTTTATGAGAAGTACAATACCATGCTTTTATTCAAAGAAATAGTAAATAATGCTTATGCAAGATACATCAATGTAGTGAATGCTACAAAAACAGGAGAAATTCCATCGATAGATACCTTGGATGCCGGAAATCAATACCAAAAATTTTACCTGGATTACCAAAAAGCCATTCTTGATTTTCAAAACTCAAGGTATAATTTACTTATACATCTTAATCAAAGAAAAGATACTAACTTTATTGCACCCGCTATTCCAGAAAAATTTTTATTTGAAAACATAGACACCACTTTTTTAATACAGAAAAACCCTGAAATTCTATCATATCAACTCAAATTAAAACAATTAAATTACGAGAAAAAACTTAGAATAGAGTTTCTAAAACCTCAATTGAATATAAAATACAATTTTCTCTTACAGCCCTTTTCAGAAATTAATTATTATCCGCTTAATACCAATAATTATAAGTGGGGGATAGATTTTTCCTTTCCTCTGTTTTTAAGAAAAGAACGAGCAGATTTAAAACTTACCAACCTTAAAATATCGCAAACTAAAAATGAACTAGCATTCAAACAAAGTCAAATTGAAAACAAAATTAAAATTTACTATAATAATTACTTAAACTACTATCAGCAATTGCAATATGGGATTAATCTAACACAAAGATTTTATCAAATGCTGCAGGCAGAAATTAAACTTTTTCAAACCGGTGAAAGTAATCTTTTCACTGTCAATACCCGTGAAATCTATTATTTGCAATCCAAACAAAAAGTGATTGAATTATCTCAAAAATACCTTTTTTACAAAAACTGGCTGAATATATTAAAACAGTATTCAACAGGAATTTAAGCGTGGTATAGCAGGGCGTTACTCACATTTCGGTGTTGGTAATATTTTTACTGGAACTATTGTATTTCCTTCTGTTTCAGTTTACTTTTGTGTGCTTATGTCAAAAAGAATTTTTTCTATTATAATTACCTTCTTCACTTTTACATTTAAGCAGTATGCACAGTTCAATGTAAACAACATTGCTGCTGAACGGTTTGCTGATTCTGTTTATACACAATTATCTCCAAAAGAAAGAATTGCCCAATTATTGATGATTCCTGTTTATGCTAACAAAAATATGAAGCACATTCGACAGGTTTCTGAATATATTAAAAACTATAATATTGGCGGAATCATTTTAATGCAGGGCACACCGCTCAAATTTGCATCGTACATCAATTATTTTCAAAAACTTTCAAAAACCCCCATTTTAGTGAGTATTGATGGTGAGTGGGGAGTTTCTATGCGATGGGATAGCATGCCGGTTTATCCTAAACAAATGACACTGGGTGCATTG
>JAOABO010000184.1 GCA_026418315.1 Bacteroidia bacterium | reverse complement strand
GCTGATTCGTAATCAGCAGGTCACGGGTTCAAATCCCGTAGATGGCTCTGATAAACCAACATCAATCAATAAAACGAAATATACTATGCAACACAACAACTTTAACCGAACCAAAATCATTGCCACCATGGGTCCATCTACTCAAAACAAAGAAGTACTGCGTCAAATGATTTTGGAAGGATTGGATATATGCCGAATTAATTTTTCTCATGGAAATTATGACCTCATCAAAGAAACCATTCATAACATCCGCGAATTAAATAAAGAACTCGGCACCTTTGTAGGCATATTAGGTGATTTACAAGGACCTAAACTTCGCATCGGCACCATTAAAAACGGCAGCATCACGCTTGAAAAAAATCAAGAAATCATTATCACTACAAAAGAATGTGAAGGTGACGAACATCGTATATATATTACATACCCTCAATTTCCTAAAGATGTCAAAAAAGGAGAAAAAGTACTTTTAGACGACGGAAAAATTCAATTAGAAGTAACCGATACGGATGAAAAAGAAAACGTGAAATGTAAAGTAATATCAGGCGGAGTATTATCTTCTAAAAAAGGCGTTAATTTACCGAACACAAAAATTTCTTTGCCATCCTTAACTATTAAGGACTTGAGAGATTTGGATTTTGCACTTGAATATGAGTTTGATTGGATTGGACTATCATTTGTCCGTTCTGTAACAGATATTGTTGAACTCAAAGAAATTATCCGCAACAAAAATAAAAGTGCGCGGGTGGTGGCTAAAATAGAAAAGCCCGAGGCATTTAAAGAAATAGACCAGATTATCAATGTTACCGATGCAGTGATGGTAGCAAGAGGTGATTTAGGGGTGGAACTTCCCATGGAGCAGGTTCCATTGATTCAAAAGAAAATTGTAGAAAAATGTATTAAAGCGTCTAAGCCCGTTATTATTGCAACACAAATGATGGAAAGCATGATTGAAAATTACTCACCTACCCGAGCAGAAGTCAATGATGTGGCTAATGCTGTAATGGATGGAGCAGATGCCGTGATGCTCAGTGCAGAAACCTCTGTAGGAAAATACCCTGTAAAAGTGATTGAAATCATGCGAAAAATCATTACACAAGTAGAAGAATTAGACACTATTTATTACCGCCACCATGCCCCTGAACTTAAAACTGTTACTTATATTACCGATAGTATATGTTATACTGCTTGTGTATTAGCCAAAGAAGCAGATGTAAAAGCTATCATTACTATGACCAATAGCGGGTACAGCGCATTTAAACTTTCCAGCCACAGACCTAAAGCAAGAATATTTGTATTTACAGAAAATAAATCTTTACTCACTACTTTAAGTTTAGTATGGGGCGTTACAGGATATTATTACGATAAATATGAAAGTACTGACCAAACCATCAGCGATTTAAAAGAATTTCTTAAAAACAATGGCTTAGTAAAGCCCGATGATTTGGTAATCAACATTGCTTCCATGCCACTCAAAGAAAAAGGTAGAACCAATATGTTGAAATTAAGCTATATACAATAATTATTAAAAATGAATTCCATGATTGGAGAAAAACTCAACATCCACACTTCTCAACAACTTTTTGAAAAAGCAAAGCAATTTTTTCCAGGAGGAGTTAATTCCCCTGTTAGAGCATTCAAAAGTGTAGGAGGAACACCCTTGTTTATTCAAAAAGGTAAAGGTTCAAGAATTTGGGACGCAGATGGAAATGAATACATTGATTACTGTGCCAGTTGGGGACCTTTGATTTGTGGGCATGCACATCCCAAAATCATTGATGCTGCCTATAAAGCCATGCAAAATGGTACAACTTTTGGTGCACCTACAGAATTGGAAAATCGCTTAGCAGAGTTAATTATTCAAAACCATCCCTATATTGAAAAAATTCGTTTTGTAAGCAGTGGTACTGAAGCTGTGATGAGTGCCATTCGTCTGGCTCGTGCTTATACTAAAAAAAATACAATCATCAAATTCGAAGGATGTTACCACGGGCATTCGGATATGTTGTTGGTAAAAGCCGGGTCGGGGTTAGTTACCTTTGGACAATCTTCTTCTGCGGGTGTACCTGATGATGTGGTAAGACATACCATGGCGCTTCCTTTGGATAGTGAAGAGTCCGTTAAGCAAGTTTTTGAAAAATATGGCCATGATATTGCTG
>JAOABO010000183.1 GCA_026418315.1 Bacteroidia bacterium | reverse complement strand
CAACAACAATAAACATGAATGTTTGAATAGCCGACAGAGCAAACATGATAATTACTTTACTCATCAAATAAGACGTTTTGCTTAAGTTAAGAAACGCTTCACGTTTTCGTATTTTTCTGTCTCTGATAATTTCTTCTGCACTTACCATCATTCCAATGAAAAGGGCGACCACCACGGACATAAACATATATGCAGGAATATTATCATTTTCACGGAACACATATCCTTTGCCGGTATCTACATCTGTATTATAGTATCTGATTAAAAAGGAAAGAATAAAAGCAAGTGCGGGGGCTTCTAAAAAGTTGATGAGTAAATATTGGTTATTGGTTAGTTTGCTTTTTACATCACGGGTTAAAAATACTTTAAATTGCTGAATTTTGTTGGGTATTTTGAATATGGACTCTGGAATGGATTGAAAATGTTCTTTGGTTCGAATATATGATTCTATTAATTCTTTATAGTATTTGTTCCATTCCAGTGGAGAAGTTTTTCTTTTTTTAGTAAGATTACCATATTCGTCTAAAACTTTGCTTTCGATAATATTAAAAACCTGTTCGGGGTTTACATTTCCGCAATGTGGGCATTCTGTTTCTTCTGCATTAGCATGGCTAATGAGTCGCTTGAAATATGAGACCGAATCGACAGGATTGCCATAATAAACAATGTATCCACCTACATCTAATATAATTAGTTTATCAAACATTTTGAAAATATCAGACGAGGGTTGGTGAATCACTACGAATATAAGTTTTCCTTTCAGAGTGAGTTCTTTGAGTAAGTCCATTATGTTTTCGGAATCTCTTGATGATAAACCAGATGTGGGTTCGTCTAAAAACAAAACAGATGGTTCGCGAATCAGCTCCAATGCTATGTTAAGACGTTTTCTTTGACCACCTGATATGGTTTTTTTAAGAGGAGAACCTACTTTAAGATGAGCGGTTTCAGAAAGACCTAAATCAGATAGCAGTGCTTCACATCTTTTTTTAATTTCTTCGTCACTGAGGTTTCCAAAACACAGTTTAGCATTGTAAAATAAATTTTCAAAAACGGTAAGTTCTTCAATGAGTAAATCATCTTGAGGAACATGGCCTATTACTCCTTCTATTTTTTTGGGGTTTTGATGAATATCTATTCCATTGATAATAACTTTTCCTTTGGAGGGTTTTTCACTACCATTCAGCACGTTCATTAAGGTAGATTTACCTGCTCCGGAGCCACCCATTATTCCGATAAGTGTACCGCTTTCTTCAAACAGATTAATGTCTCTTAAACCAATTTTTCCGTTTTTGAATTTATATTCTACATCTGTTACTTCAAAGGTAATTCTGGAAGTATGAGTATCGGCCAGAAAACGACTAATAATATCACTATAGTAAATGGGTTTGATTTTGGAGCTTCTTAATGAAGAACCGTGTGTGAGTACATACACTCTGTTTCTGTCAATATTTTGTCCATTGAGTTGTATGTCTATTTCTCCAAATACTCTTAAAAGATACAGATTAACTGCCTCTATTCTTAAAATTCTGATTTCGCCATTGGTAATATTTTCATTAAATAAAAATTTTGTTTGAGTTACGTCAGACGGTTGGTGGTTGCTGATGATTAAAAAATCGTCAGATTCGGGGGTATCGTTAATATTTTGTTCAACAAAGTGTTTAATGTTTTCAAACTCCTTCCTATCAAGATTAAATGTTTCTGCAACAGTTTCAACAAATTCCAGTTCCTGTTCGCTGATTTGATTAGAGGAGTGTATAAACTCAATGAGCCGAACTAACACTACATATTTTTGTGTTTGTTCGAGTTCCTCATTGATTTGGGAGCAGATTTTTAATATTTTTACAGAGTTTAATGCGGTTTTTTTGGCAGCACCTTCTTTTTTTTGGCTAACCTGATGGTATTGTTCTAAATATTCATCAAAAATTTTGAGGTATTTTTCTACTTGTTCCTGGTTGAGTTGTTGTCTTAAATACGATTGTACAATGTTTCTGCCGGTATTGGTAATTCCATCTACTTTTGCGATGATGGCAAACATTTGCATCAGTGCTCTTAATATCTGTTCACTCATTGTTTAGATATTTAATAAATAATTAGCTATTTGTTTAATCTCTTTTGTTTCCTTTTTGGATAAAGTGAGTGTTGTAGAATGTCCTATCAGAA
>JAOABO010000182.1 GCA_026418315.1 Bacteroidia bacterium | reverse complement strand
AATTAAACAAAGCATCACATACTGCATAAGAATAACTGATAGGACAAAGTCCGTAAAACACATTGGATGATTGAACACTATAAGTATTGGGAAATACTGAATAGGAATAAGGAGGAACGCCACCCGTTGCAATAAAGGTTGCGCTTCCTGTGCAAGGGCTAAAACATGATGCAGAGGTAATGACGCTGGCCGTTATTTGAGCGTGCATTTTAATGGAGGTGATGATTATCCCTAAATATAAAATTTTTTTCATACTTGTAAATTTTTAATTTTCGGAACAAAAGTAAATAATATTTTCATTAAATGAAATGTTGTATACTCAAAATATTCTACTGTTCACTCAAAAATATTACAATTTATATTCAGCGATTTGTAAAAAAAATTATCACACAGATATTATTTGAAAAAACAAAAGATAAAATCTAAATTTGCGAACAAAAAATTACAATTATGGCATTCACATTACCAAAATTAGAATATGCTTACAATGCATTAGAACCACATGTTGATGCAAGGACGATGGAAATTCATCATACCAAGCACCATCAGGCATACATAGACAATCTTAACAAAGCCATTGCAGGCACCGATGCTGAAAAATTAAGTATTGAAGACATTTGTAAAAATGTATCCAAGTATCCGGTAGTAGTAAGAAATAATGGTGGAGGGCATTACAATCACACTATGTTTTGGCAATGGATGGCGCCCAACGCAGGTGGAGAGCCAGTTGGAGAAATAGGACAAGCTATTGTGAAAACTTTTCAAAGTTTTGATAACTTTAAATCACAGTTTTCTCAGGCCGCCATGGGACGATTTGGTTCTGGCTGGGCTTGGTTAGTTGTAGATAGTAATAAAAATTTATTGATTGGCTCTACGCCTAACCAGGATAATCCCTTAATGGATATTGCAGAAATCAAAGGTACACCTGTTTTGGGAATAGATGTTTGGGAGCATGCTTATTATTTGAATTACCAGAACAGAAGAGCAGATTATGTTTCTGCATTTTTCAATGTTATTAATTGGAAAAAAGTAAATGAATTATATCTTCATGCTATTAAATAAATTTAATATTGGTTTTTTAATCTCTTTTACCAAGAGCCCTGTTTTATGTGGGGCTCTTTTTGTTTTCAGTACTCATTTAAGTTCGTCCACTATTTTTTCTTACCATTCATCTGCTAAAGAGCATTCACATTACACTTACTTTCCTAACCCTATAAAAAAAATTTTTTTCAAGCAAAAAAACAATCAACTTGCAGCAGTTCTTGCATTTCCATTACCTTTTGGATGCGTTGGATTGCATAGGGTTTATTTAGGCACAGCGGCACATGTTCCAATTGTTTATGCAGCTACCGCCGGTGGCGTGTTTGGCCTTATTCCTCTGATGGATTGTATTATGCTGCTCTCTAAAAAAGATGTGACTTTATATGAAAATAACAGTCATGTTATCATGTGGATTAATCACCCGGCTACCGAATAGTTTACTGCTTTTCTTTTAAGAATTCCATTATTTTTTCTTCTGACTTTTGGATAGCATTTTCTAAGTGGTCATTGACTATTATGTTATCAAAAAAAATGGCTTTCTCAATTTCTTTACTTGCTTTATCTACTCTTTTATTAAATGACTCTTCATTTTCAGTTCTTCTTAATTTTAATCTTTGCTTTAAATCTTCAATACTAGGAGGCATAACAAATATGGTCAAAACTCTATCTTTGTATAGTTTTTTAATATTCAATCCGCCTTCTACATCAATATCAAACAATACATGTTTATGTAATTGATGCAACCGCTGTATTTCGCTTTTTAATGTACCATAGTACAATCCTTCATATACTTCTTCCCATTCTATAAATTCTCCGTTTTCAATTTTTTTCTTAAACTCTTCTTTTGAAATAAAATAATACGACTTTCCATCTTCTTCACCTTCTCTTTTTACTCTTGTGGTAGCAGATACAGAAAACCCAAACATATCAGGATACTTACTCAATATTGCTTTTACAATACTTGTTTTTCCACTACCCGAAGGGCCTGAAAACACAATTAATTTTCCATTAAACTCCATTTTGCAAAAGTATTAAACAAATTACATACAATAAAAATACTTCTTAAAATCCTTTTAATTGTAAATTTGCCCTTGATGAAAAGGAGATGGAAAATAGGAGATAAAGTAAAATTTCTGAATGAAAAAGGTGGAGGCACTATAGTCGCTATTAAAAGTGAAGGTGAGGTAATCGTTCAGCTATCTGATGGCATGGAAATTCCATATTATTCAAATGA
>JAOABO010000181.1 GCA_026418315.1 Bacteroidia bacterium | reverse complement strand
GAATAATTTTTCAGATGATATAAACACCCATTTATCTAAAGCAAAAAACCATTTTTAAGAGCATTTTAAATACCCACTTTTTGGTATAAGTTATTTCGCATAATATTTAATACATTTGCCCATTATGGAAAAAACAACTTGTTTACTCAGCCAAACAGAAGAAGGTAAACTGGTAAAAATTAAAGCAATTAAAGACCTTGCCGCCAAAAACAATTTGAGCCGCATTGGTATTTTTGTCAATAACGAAATATATGTTTCTAAAATTTCTTTAGGTGGCTCTCCAATAGCCATTCAAACAAACGACATAGAAGTTGCTGTAAGAAAAGACATTGCCAGTTTAATAGAAGTAGAAGTTATATCCTAAGCATTGATGAAACCTGTAAAGAAACTTTTGTTAGTGGGCTCCCCCAATTCCGGTAAAACCACCCTTTTTAATGCCCTCACTGGATTACATCAAAAAACGGCTAACTATGCCGGTGTAACTATTGAAAAATACATTGGCCGGTTTTCCAATAATTACGGCTCCTTTGAGTTAATTGACCTACCGGGCATTTATTCTTTGTATCCTAATTCTTTAGATGAACAATTAGCGATAGACGAAATCTTGAACTCAGAATATGATGGTATTCTTTTAGTAATGAATGCAGACCAGTTACAAAAAAACTTACTGTTGGCCTTGCAGGTGTTGGATTTGAAAAAACCAACATTACTTGTTTTAAACATGATAGATGAAGCCGAAAAAAACCACGTTCAAATTAACCAACAAAAATTAGCAGAATTAACAGGCATTGATGTAGTATGTACTAACGCCCGCACACAGCAAGGCATCAATGAGTTAAAAAACAAACTGAATGATTTAAAGATATCGGCTTCTTATTTTTATGATATCTTATTGTTTGAAAAAATTTTTTTATCCGGTACAACAAAAAATTATCGTGATTGGATACAAAAACAACTTCACAACTCTTCTTCTTCGGATGATACAATTGAAAAGGACTTAAAATACAAAAGCAATTTAGTAAAATATATTTGTGAAAAAGTACTCACTTCATCCAGTTTTATTCAAAAACATAAAAACAGCATAGATTATTACCTAACGCATAAAGTATATGGTTTTTTGTTTTTGATTTTTACGCTTTTGATTGTTTTTCAAATGGTATTTTTTATTGCTGAATACCCTATGCAATGGATTGAATGGAGTATGAGTGAACTGTCTGAACAACTGAAATTTATTTTACCACGTACAGAGTGGGCTCATCTGATAATCAATGGAGTGCTTCCGGGCATTACCGGTGTAATAATGTTTGTACCTCAGATTGCTTTATTATTTTTAATGATTGGCATACTAGAAGAATCGGGCTATATGGCTCGTATTAGCTTTTTGTTAGATGGTATTTTTAGTCAGTTTGGTTTAAGCGGAAAATCATTGATTCCTCTTGTAAGCGGTGTGGCATGTGCCGTTCCTTCTATTTTATCTACTCGTACAATCAATAATAATAAAGAAAAATGGATAACTGTTATGGTTTTGCCATTCATGAGTTGTTCGGCACGACTTCCTGTTTATACACTTTTAATTGGCTTATTGTTTCCTGAAAATAACTATTATGGTTTTTTGAATTTGAAGGGCTTGGCCTTGCTGGGATTATATTTGTTAGGGTTAATAATGGCCTTACTGTTTGCTTTCCTGTATCATAAAATAGTTCGTTTTCATCAATCTCACTTTTTCTTTATAGAATTACCTTCTTATAAAATTCCTTACTGGAAAAACTTATTCATGATTGTTTGGAACAAAGTAAAAATTTTTATCACAGATGCAGGTAAAATCATTGTAGCTGTATCTATTGTATTGTGGTATTTAAGTTCACACAGCATCCCTTCTATAGAAAAGCAACTACAAGAAAAATACATATCCTTAAAACATTTTTACCGAAATGCGGACTCGTTAGAAAAATCTTTTCAGGCAGAACTACTGGAGCACTCGTATGCCGGCATGGCCGGAAAGTGGATAGAACCTGCTATTCGCCCTTTAGGTTATGATTGGAAAATAGGTATTTCGCTCATTACCTCATTTGCTGCCCGTGAGGTATTTGTAGGGACCATGGCCACCTTATATAGCACCAATGGAGAAGATGATGTTCTTACATTAAGAGACAAAATAAAGCACGCTGTATATTCGGATACACAAACACCTGTGTTTACAAAAGCCACCAGCATATCCTTACTTATTTATTATGCTTTAGCTATGCAATGCATCAGCACAATGGTGGTGGTTTATAGAGAATTAAAATCCTTAAAATGGGTAATGGTGCAATTTATAAGCATGACCGGCAG
>JAOABO010000180.1 GCA_026418315.1 Bacteroidia bacterium | reverse complement strand
CAGATGAACATAATTTTTCGGTAACAGGAAAATCTCCTGCTTTATAGCGTGGGTCCTGATATGCCTTTTGCAGGTGTAATGGTATTGGATAATATATCATAGACGGTATTCCGTGTTGTTGAAGGTATGCTTTGAGTTGATCTCTTTTATTGTTTTGAATTTGGAGTGTATACTGATGAAAAACATGAGTTGAATTATTTTTTCTTTTAGGTATTTTGATTTCAGGATGATTTTGAAATGCTTTATCATACATGTCTGCTGCTTTTTGACGAGATGCAATATAATCATTCAAATATTTTAATTTTACATTTAATACAGCGGCCTGTATAGAATCTAATCGTGAGTTCACTCCTAATACATCATGTACATATTGTTTGCTTTGCCCATGCGATGCTATCATTCTGCATTTTTCAGCCAAAGCATCATCATTAGTAGTAATAGCGCCGCCATCTCCAAAGCAGCCAAGATTTTTAGATGGGAAAAAAGAAGTGCATCCAATGTGCCCTATTGTTCCTGTTTTTTTACGCATGCCGTTATGAAAAATATAATCTGCTCCAATGGCTTGGGCGTTATCTTCTATAACATATAAATTATATTTTTCTGCTAACTTCATGATGTCTTCCATGTTTGCTGATTGTCCAAATAAATGAACGGGTACAATGGCTTTTGTTTTTGAAGTGATATTTTTTTCTATGGCTTCTATATCAATATCAAAGGTATCTGGATATACATCTACCAAAACGGGCTTTAGCCCCAACAAACCAATTACTTCTGCTGTTGCAACATAAGTAAAATCTGCTGTAATGACTTCATCGCCGGGCTTTAAACCAAGTGCCATCATGGCTATTTGCAGGGCATCTGTTCCGTTAGCACAAGGTATAACATGTTTTACATTTAAGTATTTTTCAAGGTTTTGTTGAAATTGTTTAACAGCAGGACCGTTGATAAATGCCGTAGTGTCTATAACTTCCTGAATAGCTGCATCAATTTCGTTTTTTATTTTCAGATATTGATTTTTTAAATCAACCATGGGTGTTAAAAAAGTGGTAGTAGTAGACATATCTTAATTTTGGCGGTGAATGTATAAATAAATTTATTTATCTGTCTGAAATAATGGGACTTGTTTTTATAGTTTGAATTCTAATATGCTTTCTTTTAAAAATACAAGAGTTTGTAATTCTTGTAAACCATAGTGGTATTTCATATAATCTATCAAAATATGTGTAAGGTTTAAAACGGGAAAAGTATGATTGGCATTTGGATTATTACTAAATAAAAATACATGTAAATTTTTAGAATCTTCTGCTGATAATGTATGATTACTTGGAGTACTGGTATATCTGCCATCAACTAAATTAAAATATGGATTGGATGCTGAATAATTGTTCAGTGGCATAAGGCCGGATAATTCAATATACTTTTTCAAAAAATTGAGATGAAAAATTTCTAAAGTTACATGATCAGATTGGTCTAAAAGAACAAGAGATTCCTGTATCCATTTAAATAATTTTGGGTCTGTATATTCGTCTTTAATAGTTTTAATAATTATTTCAGTAATAAACTGAGCAATAATATTCTTTTGATAATTGCTAAAAATGGTTTGATAAATATAAAGAGGCTTTATTTCTTTGATGGTATTTTTCTTGTATTTATTTTGTATGATATGTATGTAGCAAATATTAGGAATTTGTATGTGTGCAGGCTGTAAATATTGCTGAACTTCTATATCTGCAGAGATAAGACCAAGTGATTCAGAATAAAATTTTAATATGTATTTAAAATCTCTTACTTGAGTTTTTTGTAAAATGATGGCATTGGTTTGTATAAATTTCATAAGTAAATGCTCTCTAATTAATTTGAATAAGTAGTGCAAAAGTAAGTGAAAAATAAATGGTGAAAAAAGTAAAAGGAAAATTCTCTGTATATTTATTTTGTGATTGAAATTAAATTTTACAAAACACATTTTATTTATTTATTAAACTTGCAGCCACTTTTATTTTGGTCCCATAGTTCAACGGATAGAATAGAGGTTTCCTAAACCTTTGATCCAGGTTCGATTCCTGGTGGGACCACGCTTCATACCTCCTACATATTTAACTTGTGGAATTTAATCCTTATGAAATATTTAATATAAATGGCGAAAAAGAGTTCAATCAGTGGGCACTCAGGGTATTTGAATATCAGTATCAGAATAATGTAGTTTACAAAGAATTTGTCAATTACTTACACACCAAAGATACTGCTTATATAAACAATATTAAGCACTATACTGAAATTCCATTTTTGCCCATTGAATTATTTAAAACACAAAAAATTACTTGCTTTCCTGTCAATGATAATACGGCTTACTTTGAAAGCAGCGGTACCACTCAAC
>JAOABO010000017.1 GCA_026418315.1 Bacteroidia bacterium | reverse complement strand
CATACAATCTGGATTTTGTGGCTTACAATAAGTGGACCCAAATTCCATAATGGCCTGGTTGTATTCTGACGAATGTTCTTTTGGAAGTAAAGATTGAGCAAGCTCCGAAAATAATTTTTTTCCCTGATTAGAATCTATTGGAATATGAATGCCAAAAAATCTACTTAATACTCTATAAACATTACCATCTACTACTGCATAAGGTAAGTCAAAGGCAAAACTGGCAATGGCAGCAGCCGTATAATGTCCAATTCCTTTGATGGTTATTAGCTTATCGTACTCTGTAGGGATATTTCCGTTGAACTCATTAATAATTTGTTGAGCCGCATAATGTAAATTTCTTGCTCGGGTATAATATCCTAATCCTTGCCATAAATGTAAAATTTCCTCTTCTTTTGCATTAGCCAATGATTTTACATTTGGAAATTTTTTTATGAATTTAAAATAATAATCTAATCCTTGTTTTACTTGTGTTTGTTGCAATATGACTTCTGATATCCATATTTTATATGGGTCTTTTGTATCTCTCCAAGGTAAATCTCTTTTGTTTTTTCTGTAATACTCTAATAATTGATTAGTAAAAAACTTTTGTATTTGAACTTCCATGGATAATGTTACAACAAATTATGATCAGCAAAGCTGTAATACTGATTTTGAAAAAGAATTAAATGATCTAAAAGTTTTACATTGAATAACTCTAATGCTTCTTTAATTCTTTTTGTGATGTGAATATCTTCTTGACTTGGTTTCAGATTACCTGAAGGGTGATTATGAGCAATAATAACAGAAGTAGAATTATTGAGTATTGCAAATTTACATATTTCACGAATTTCAACAATGGCCTGGTCATAATTACCTTTTCCTATCTGAAAAAAATCAATAGGTAAATTGGCTTTGTTTAATGCAACCATCCAAAATTCTTCCTGAATTTTATCAGATAGATATCGCATAAAGTATGTCGCGGCCGTTTCAGCGTTATTGAATGAAGATGGAATTTCATTTTTTTCTTTGATGTACCTTCTTTTGGCTAACTCCAAGGCAGCAATGATATGGATGCTTTTTACAAGTCCTAAACCTTTTTGTGTACTTTGTAAGTTCAGTGGATGCTGAATGGCAATTTTGTTAAGGTCATTATTGTAATATGCTAAAAGTTTTTGGGCTAATTGGATGGCAGAATTCCCTTTTGTACCGCTGGAAATAATAATGGCTAAAAGTTCTGCATCGGATAAATAGGATGCTCCATATTTTAAAAGTTTTTCTCGGGGCTTGTCCTCATCTGCTAAATCTTTTATTTGCAAATTATTTTCATTCATCAGAGTGAAGAATTTTTTTTATGTCAGGTTTGAAATAATTAGCCCCTTTTAATACTTTACCATCTTCACGATATATGGGTTTTCCGTCAGGTCCAAGTTTTGACATATTGCTTCGGTGTATTTCTTCAAATACTTCATCAATTTTATGCTGCAAGCCATGTCTCAAAAGTGTACCTAATGCAATATACAAAATATCACCAAGAGCATCTGCTATTTCTACCAAATTCTGGTTTTTACAAGCAGTCAGATATTCTTCATTTTCTTCTTTAATCAAATCGTATCTTAGTTGGTATTCATGTTCGGAAAGCAAAGTTGGCGTATTATTATTAGGTATATTAAAACTTTCATGAAATTCTTTTACTTTTTTGATATGCTCTTGAAATGACATAAAGTAAAATTTTTACTGGTTTTCTTCCATTAAATCTTCTTTTGTGAGGTATCTTGAAAGTTTATTTACAAACTCATCTGATAATTGTTTTTGGTTAAATTGCATTGTTAAAGATGCCAATCTTTGCATAATATCTTTACACTGACGAATTTCTCTGGTAAAGGCAATTTGGTCCATAGATTTGTATTGATTATATGTTTGAATATCATGCTCCATTATTTCAAATAGTTTTTTTGACAATTGATTGGCTTTTGCTGTATCTCCAATTTGGTAATAACAGGCAGCAATAGTAAATACAGAAGGGTCGTACGGAACATTTTCTTCTTTAATTTTGTTCATCATAAAATCCAACACTGTTTTTGCTTTATCTTTTTTGTTTTCTCTGATTAAGGCATTAGCTAGAATTGTTACCTGCATTCTAATATTACCTGCCATTCTTAAGCAATTTTCATCTAAATATACTCCATCTCTATCCATACCACCCCATTGGTATTTATTCATTACTGCATCGTACATCTTATCAGTATTAACTTTTCCTCCGCTCATTTTATCTTCAGGACTTTGTAAAACAGGTACAAAGCGGTATGCCAATCCTTCTAACTGAAAATATTCTTGTAAACCAACATAGGCCTCAGAGCCGGTTGTAACAGCAAAATATATTGGCCTTGACCAATCGTTATGTGCCACTAAATCTAATACCATCAAATCATTTTTAGTAATATAATTTCTTCCTAACCGGAAAGATATTTTTTTTGTTATTTTTGAATAATCTTTTTCAGAAACAACTTTGTTTTTTATTACCTGCACTGTATCTACGTCTATATAAAAATTCTTAGTTGGAATATAATCAAGGTATTTTCCGTTTCCTATAGGGAACTTGTTTTGTGGGTCATCACTGGCTACAAAATCTATCACATCTTTTAATTTCATTTCGTTTTTTGTTTGCTCGAATAAATATACTACGTCTCTGTTGGAATAAGCATATTTTTCAGGACTTATTGTTAGTGGCATAGGGTCAGAGTCATACACTTTTCTTCTCATTTGATTAATATACCAATCTGTTTGAAATAAACTTAAATTACATACTCTTACATCTGTTCTTATGCCTTCCACTTCCTGAACATACCATAATGGAAATGTATCATTATCGCCATTAGTAAAAAGAATACTGTTCTTTTCGCATGATTCTAAATAGTTAATAGCACAATCTCTTGCCATAGTTCTTTTTGAACGATCATGGTCATCCCATTCTTCTGCGGCCATTATTGCGGGTATCATTAAAGATGCAACAGTAGCAATGACAGATGAATATTTAGCATCTAAAAATTCTTTTAGAAATTCATATAAAAACAGCACACCCATTCCTATCCATATAGCAAAAACATAAAAAGAACCTGCATAAGCATAATCTCTTTCTCTTGGTTGATATGGCTGAACATTGAGATAGATATTAATTGCTATTCCTGTAAAAAAGAAAAACAAAAACACTATCCATGTAATAGATCTGCTTCTTTTATAATTGTAAAACAACCCAAGTAATCCCAATAACAATGGTAGTCCATATAATTCATTATGTCCTTTGTTATTCTTTAAACTATAAGTTGATAATTTACTATATCCCTCTCCACCAAGAATGAAATCATCAATAAAATCAATTCCACTGATAGCATTGCCTTCTAATGGATTACCCGTTAAACCCTGTACATCATTTTGTCTGCCCATAAAGTTCCATAAAAAGTATCTGAAATACATGTAGCCCAATTGGTATCTGAAAAAGAATATGAGATTGGCTTTAAAGGTAGGTACTTCAATACTTTCTACTTCGCCATTCTCATTCATTTTATTGATGGTTTTATGATTATTTACCACATCGCCCCAGTAGCGGTATCCTGCCACATGATCTTCTCTGCTACTCCACATTCTTGGAAAAATAGTACAGAATTCTTCTTCATATACAGGTATTGATTTTTTTCCGTCGCTTATCATTTTGTATTTCCCTGACTTTTCATCTTTGGTAAAAACCGGATCGGCATCTTTAAAATAACTTGTTGGTTTTGTGGGGGCATTATAGTACTGACCGTATAAAATCGGCCAATCACCATATTGTTCTCTTAATAAGTAAGACAATACATTTGGAGCATTTTCAGGATCATTTTCATCCATAGGAGGATTGGCCTGTGAACGAATAACAATCACAAAAAATGTTGAATATCCTAAAAGCAATGCTGCCAAAGACATCATGGTGATATTAAATGCGAGTAAATGATCTTTCAATTTTTTTATCCCGTATATCAATCCTGCAAAAACAAATAATCTTAATACAATACCCAATCCGCTATGGCCACTTATAGAAGATAATATAGCAAATGCTATAAGCGCATAATACCCTATTTGGAAATACTTTTTGTTGTTTGTAACTGAATAAACAATAAATAAAACAAGTGAAGTAAGTAGTAAAACAAAAAATAAAATAATCCCCGAATTGAATGGCAGCCCAATTTTATTGACTACAAACACTTCACTATCGGCTAATAATTTTACAATTTTAGGAATAAGAATAGATTGAACAAAACCTAATAGGACAATTCCTATAATTCCAGCGTATATAAAACTTTTCCATGTAAACTTATATTTTTTGAAATAATAAACATACACAATAGCAGGAATGACCAGTAAGTTCAATAAGTGAATACCAATAGATAGTCCAATCAAATAACTAATCAATACTATCCATCTCCACGCAGAAACTTGATCAGTATCATCTTCTTCTTCCCATTTTAATATAGCCCAAAAAACAAGAGCCGTAAATAAAGATGAAGAAGCATATACCTCTCCTTCTACTGCTGAAAACCAAAAAGAATCCGAAAAGGTATATGCAAGTGCTCCTACTGCTGCTGCACCTAATATAGATATTTGTTCATTGACACTTAAATTGTATTCTCTGTTATTTTTTGAAACAATTTTCAATGCAAGGCGACTTATTGTCCAAAACAAAAATAGTATTGTAAATGCCGATGCGAGTGCAGACATAGCATTGACCATCATGGCCACTTTCGTAACATCGCCACCAGCGAATAGTGTAAATATTTTACCCAATAACATAAAAGTAGGGGCACCGGGTGGATGCCCAACTTCTAACTTATATGTGCAAGCAATAAATTCCCCACAATCCCAGAAACTGGCAGTTGGTTCTATGGTACTTAAATAGGTATATGCTGCAATAGCAAATACAACCCATCCAATAATATTATTGTATTTTTTAAATGATTGATTCATCTGTTTATTCTTTTAGAAGTGGCGAATGTAGGTAAAATATTCAGAATATAGTATGTTTAATATGCCTTGGCAAATAAAACCCTTTGAGTACTTGGTTGGCCTGAATATATACACTTTCCTTCTTCCTTAGGATTATTTAATGGAATACAGCGAATAGTGGCTTTGGTTGCTTCTTTTATTTTTTCTTCTGTTTCAGCAGTTCCGTCCCAGTGGGCATATACAAAACCTCCTTTTGTTTCTATTATCCCTTTGAATTCTTCCCATGTGTTGACATAATGTATATTAGCATCTAATCTTTTTTTCGCTTTGAGAAATAAATTTTTTTGAATGTTGTCTAATAGAGTTTTAATAAAATCTACGGCCTTATCTAAAGAAATCAATTGTTTTTCTAATGTATCTCTGCGGGCTATTTCAATTTGGTTATTCTGCAAATCCCTTTTTCCTACAGCAATTCTTACCGGAACTCCTTTCATTTCGTATTCAGCAAATTTCCATCCGGGTCTTTGTTTATCATCATCGTCAAATTTCACAGAAATAGAATTTTGCTTTAATGCGTTGATGAGCGGTTGTAGTTTAGATTTTATTTCTTCCATTTCTTCTATGCCTTTGTATATTGGCACGATAACTACCTGTATGGGTGCTATTTTGGGTGGTAATACCAATCCTAAATCATCACTGTGTGACATTACTAAAGCCCCCATCAGTCGTGTAGAAACACCCCATGATGTAGCCCACACATATTCTAACTCTCCGTTTTTATTAGCAAATTTTACATCAAATGCTTTGGCAAAATTTTGTCCAAGGAAGTGTGAAGTTCCTGCCTGCAGTGCTTTTCCGTCTTGCATCAATGCTTCAATACAATATGTTTCAACAGCTCCCGCAAAACGTTCATTGGGTGTTTTTATGCCTTTGATTACAGGTATTGCCAAGGTGTTTTCGGCAAAATCGGCATATACTTCCAGCATTTTCTCGGCTTCTTCTATGGCTTCTTGGGCAGTAGCATGAGCGGTATGTCCTTCTTGCCATAAAAATTCTGCTGTGCGTAAAAATAAACGTGTACGCATTTCCCACCTTACTACGTTAGCCCATTGATTAATGAGTATTGGTAAATCTCTATAGGACTGTATCCAGTTGCGATAGGTGTTCCATATAATAGTTTCAGAAGTAGGTCGCACTATCAACTCTTCTTCTAACTTAGCATCATCATCTACTACTATTTCTTTTTTTTCCGAATCTAATTTTAATCTATAGTGTGTTACCACTGCACACTCTTTTGCAAATCCTTCAACATGACTGGCTTCTTTACTAAAGAAAGATTTAGGTATAAAAAGCGGAAAATAAGCATTTACATGGCCGGTATCTTTGAACATTTTGTCTAAAGTTTGCTGCATTTTTTCCCAGATTGTATAACCATAGGGCTTGATAATCATGCACCCTCTTACTGCACTGTAATCAGCCAGTTCAGCTTTTATTACAATATCGTTGTACCATTGACTATAATCTTTATCACGAGACGTAATGGCTTTGTTGGTAAGTATTTGAGACATTTTTTTGAGGCAAATATACTGCTCAAAATTTATTCTGCAAATAAACAAGTTAAAATATTATCAATACAAGTAATAAATGTTTTTTGAACGAATTGTTTGATTAAGATATATGTTTTTCCATTTGCCTCAGGGTATTTTGTATTAGAATAGTACTCTATAACGCTCTGACTTTTATATATCGTTATATTTATTAAAAATTGGCAGATATTTTTTTAATATAAATTTTATTTTGCTGTGTATAAATAAGGTATAACTGATTATCCTTAAATAAAGGGGCAATAAAGGGAACAGTAGTACTTTCAATATTTTTCAATGCTATCTGCATTTTATTTTCCATATCATATTTGATAACCAAATGTGAATCATGATTACTTAAAACAAAGTAGGCACCAGATAAAAAACTGTATAAGTTTAAATGGTTATATGTGGAGTCAATAGGAATGCTTTGAACACACTCTCCTTTAAGGTTATATATATTAAGTTTGTCTTCAAGTAAGGTAATTAAACAAGGTGAAGCGAATGTGTTCTTTAAAAATTTTGCATCATATATTTTTTCATTAAATGATACTTGACATTTTAATTCATCCATCAAACTGATTCTGCATAACGCTTTCTTATTACAGAAATATAAATATGAATTACTCAAAGAGTTTGAAACATCAAACAAATAATCTAATATATCTGATGGTATTTTATTTTTTAGCAAAAATCTTCCATCTCCTTTTCTACTGATTGCAACTATGGACCCTTTCTGACTAATTAAGCTAATATAATCCGATAATCCCACTGAAATATAAGATACTGGTAAATCAATATTCTCATGAAAATAATAAGGTCTGAACTGTTCAGCCAGCTTGGCATCCATAGTATAGTTATAAGTAAAATTATTTTTTGTTGAAAACCATATTCTGTAATTTTTGTTATTCTCATAGTCAATGACATTGACAGGATTCGTTATTTCGGATAATGGACGTATTGGAAACCTTCCAACCGTTTTTCCATTTCTATCCAACAAGTAGATGCCTTGAGATGTATTAAATATTATTTGATGTTTATTGTTTTTCAGTACGTCCACATTAAATATTTCTGACATTACTGGAAAAGAAAGTGAATAGGACCATAATTTTTCTGCATTTGCATTTAAACATATTAAATTATTCAAACTATCCTGTAATAGAATAAAATACGTATTGGTCTTATGATCATCAAATAAGCCAAGAATTTTTTTAATAGGTATATGGTGTGAATAAGACCATAAATATTGATTTTTTGAAGGATTTTGTTTTATATGACAAATAAATGAAAAATAATTATTATTAGATGTAGAAAAAATTTCTGAATAATATGAATATTGATTGTTGTCATTGGCAAGCGTTATTTTAACTGGAAAATTAATTGAATAATTATTATGTTGGGATTCAAACAGATTGTTAATGTATGCAAGCCGATAACTACACTTTAAAAAATTTTTGCTGATGAAGTCCTTGTATGCAGTGAATTTATCAACTGAATTAGTAAAAGACATACTATGTTCGTTACAATTGATAAATAAAACACTGTCCGATGAATAAAAAATATCACTAAAGTATTTAATATAATTTTTTTTGATTTTGTATACTAAAAATTCATTGATATAAAACACAGAATCAGATAATTCATTTAAATTTTCAGATATATTTTCTGTACTGTACATCGGTAAAATAGTAAGTTGCTTCAATTGCACTTTAGTTTTTGAATAATTATTTTTGATTTGCGATAATATAGTGTGCGGATATAATGAATCGTCCATAGAAAACGGGGTTATTTCAATACTATCTATATTGCTCATGGAAGAATTGAATTTTGGATAAATAGCATAGTTTACTTTTTGTTTAAGTTGAAGATATCCATTAAGCGATATTTCACTAGGACTAAAATTTACCTGATAGGCCACCTCAGAAGTATCGGTATTTTGATATATATGCAAGGCACCTGGATTTTTATTCATGTTTATCAGACATTCTTTCCAAAAAGTTAATGTATTATTTTCCTTTATTTGATTGAGCAAAGACGAATAATGAGATATAAAAAAATTACCATTTACTTCTGTAAATAGATAATGATACTTTGATAAAAAATTTTTCAAAGGTTCTATGTCTTTGAATCGTTGAGCAGTACAAGTAAATATCCATTGATTATGAGCATAAAAAGCAATTAAAAAAGAATAATTTTGCAAATGAATATTGGAGGAATGGATTACATGAAAAAGAGAATCTAATTTTTTTGTAATTTCTAATAAATCATGCTTTTGAGAAAAAGATATTTTTTTAAACATATTGTTATTCATCAAATATCTATTATACAATTCATCAGGGCTTTTTATTTGAATAACTAAGCTTGGAGATGGTGGTAAATAAAAAATAACCTTGTTTTCTATTATTGCTTGTTGATTAAAATAACGAATAATAATAAACAGAGAAAATATGGACGAAATAACAAATAAAAGCAAAATGAAAAATTTCTTCTTCATTGAAACAAATTAAGTTGCATGGAATTTTTACAAATAACAAAACTTTTACGATGATAGGGAGTAATTCCAAATTTTTCAATTGCCATGCGATGTTCTTTTGTTGGATATCCCTTATTTTTATTCCATAAGTATTGCGGAAATTCTTCGTGTATTTGAAGCATCCATAAATCTCTTTCTGTCTTGGCAAGTATAGAAGCCGCCGCTATAGCATAATATTTTCCATCACCTTTGATAACACATTGATGCGCATGATTTTTATATTTTTGAAAGCGATTGCCATCTACAATAATTTTATCAAATTTTGTTTTTAATTTATCTAACGCTCTGTGCATGGCTAATATAGATGCATTCAAAATGTTCAGTTTATCAATTTCTTCGGGAGAACAAAAAGCAATGGCATAATCAACTGCAGAAGATAAAATAATTTCTCTTGCTTCTATTCTTTGTTCAAAAGTTAATTTTTTTGAATCATTGATGAGTGAGTTTGAAAACCGCATAGGTAAAATAACAGCAGCAGCAAAAACAGGACCTGCAAGGCATCCACGACCTGCTTCATCACATCCAACAATTATTTTTTTATCATCATAGTGCAGAAGCATTGCACTAAAAATATTTTTTACTTACTTCATAAATATCCAGTAATGGCAATAAAAATTCTTCCAAATCATACACGCACATTTGAGATGCGGCATCACATAATGCTTTTTCAGGTTCAGGATGTGTTTCTATAAACAATCCATCTACTCCGGCACCAATAGCTGCTTTTGCAAGTGTAAAAGCATACTCTCTTGCACCACCTTTTGCATCTGCACTTGGAATGCCATACTTTCTAATAGAATGAGTAACATCAAATACAAGCGGAAATCCTAATTGTTGCATATGATAAAAGCTACGTGGGTCTACTACTAAATCATTATAGCCAAAAGTATAACCCCTTTCGGTTAAAATAATTTGCTCGTTTCCACTATCAATAGATTTCTGTACCGGATACTTCATGTTTTCAGGTGCAAGAAATTGTCCATGTTTGATATTCACTACTTTACCGGTTTTGGCCGCTGCCACTACCAGTGATGTTTGCATACACAAGTAAGCGGGAATTTGCAGTACATCGACTACTTCGGCTGCTATAGCAGCATGCGCAGGTTCATGAATATCTGTAAGTACAGGAAATCCAAAATCTTTTTTTATCCTTGATAGCATTTCCATTCCCTTTTCTATTCCAGGCCCATCATAGTATTTTAAACTACTACGATTATCTTTACGAAAGGAAGATTTATAAATAATTTTTATCTTTAATCGTTCCGAAACTTCTTTTAATTTTTCTGCTGTTTTAAACATCACCGACTCATCTTCTATAACACAAGGTCCTGAAATTAAAAACAAATTTTTATTACCACACTCAATATTTTGTACTCTGACAACTTTTTTGGACATAATTTTTTAGCACAATGTTACTATATTATTCAGGATTGAGCAAATATTTTATTTCGGATATCATTCCAGAATTGACGTAATTCAGAAAAATATATACCCATAGAAAAAATTAAAAACATCATAAGAATAACTGCATTTAACTTGATGTACTGATGAGAAAAAAAATAAAACGATACAAAATAAAAAACTACAGCACTGACTGGGATAAAATACCATTTCAAATAATTTACCTTTAAACTGGCTATACGGTAAGACACATGTAGGTGAAAACTTATAACAGATAATATGCGGATAAGTACATTAATGAATAATACAGCCAAAATTCCATATAAAGGTGTAAAAAAGAAATACAGTAACGTTTGTAATCCAATTCCCAAAGCGTTTATCAAAAAAAAGTGCAATGTCTTTTTAGAATACAGATAAATAAAGTTATACGGATACAAAATACTTCTTAACAAATATGTACTGGCAATCAATCCAATTAGTTCAAACGCAGCATAATAGTGTTCTTCTTTTACAACAAGGCGAATAAAAAACGGTAGAATAAAAACAAAAATTACAATCATCATAGTGTTTAGAAAAATAAACACATTAAAATATCTGTTACTCTCCATTGTAAGTTCCACTTTTTCATTTTTTTTCCAAATATCAAAAACTTTTGAAATAATAGCCATTGATAAACCATTTTGAATAAATTCAATGCCAATAAAACACTTCATAATTAAATCATAACTGGCTAAAGTTTTGACATCTATATAGTTTTTCAAAAAATATCTATCCACATTTCCTGTTATCCAAATAACAATAGAATAAGCAAACAAGGTCCAGCTCTTTTGCAAAAACTCTTTAATATACCGATGCTCATACTGCCAATGAATATTATCTTTTAATATCCATAAATTAAAAAACAAAATAATTATTCCGGATAAAAATCGTCCATAAACAGGCCCTGCAAGTGTATCCGGGTATAAAAACAATCCCAACAAAGAAATAGTCAGAGTGGCAAAAAAATTAATTAAGTTAGAATAAAAAAAAACTTTTGATTTTTGAGTGTAAATATAAGTAGCCATAGATACTTTGAAAAGTGCATTCAAAAAGCCCGTAATAACAGATAATAAACCATAAGGGTAAAATGTAACAGGAATATCTTTGTCAAAAATTGTATTGAGTATAAAATCGCCAAACAATAAAGTAAGCAAAATAATGGCACTTCCGTACACAATAAGATAAATAAAAATAGAACCATTCAATATCTTAATTTTTTCATTACTATGTTTAATTTCTGTATAAACAACACCATAGTATTGTTCAAATGAAAAAGAAAAAATAGTTTGAAACAACAATGAAATACCAATATAAAAACTTAATGCCACATAATACTCAGGTTTTAAAAAATGGACATAAAAAGGCAATAATATTATACTTGCCATCATTGGCAAGGCATTTCCGATGGTGTACAATAATGAATCTTTTATAAACGATAATTTAATCATTTGCTTTCAGGGCTTGAATAATTTTTGAAACATCTCTTCCATTTTATTTACACCAATAATATGAATATGATAGGATTTACTATGAATGTTTTTAAAGCTGTTTTGAGAAATAAAAATTTTTTCAAACCCCAGCTTCTCCGCTTCAGAAATTCTTTGTTCAATTTTATTGACAGGCCTTATTTCTCCTGTTAATCCAACTTCTGCACTAAAACAAACCTTTTGAGAAATAGGAATATCATAATTGCTGGAAGTAATAGCTGCAGCTAATGCCAAATCAGTAGCCGGATCTTCTATTTTTAAGCCACCTGCAATATTGACAAACACGTCTTTTTGATATAATTTAAGTCCGTATTTTTTTTCAAGAACTGCCAAAAGCATAGACAATCGGCGAAGGTCAAAACCCGTAGCAGACCTTTGAGCAGTAGCATACGCCGACGCTGCTACCAGTGCCTGTGTTTCTATCATCAACGGACGATTACCTTCCAAAATAGCAGCAATAGCCACTCCAGACACCGCTTCATCTCTTTGATTTAATAATATCTCTGATGGATTACTCACTTGCCTTAATCCACTTCCCTGCATTTCATATATTCCAATTTCATTGGTACTTCCAAAACGATTTTTGGTAGTACGAAGTATTCTGTACAAGTAATGTTGATCTCCTTCAAACTGCAAAACCGTATCTACCATGTGTTCCAGTACTTTTGGGCCTGCCAGAGAACCATCTTTGGTAATGTGTCCGATAATAAAAAAAGGAATATTAGATGTTTTAGCTACACGCATCAATTCTGCCGCACACTCTCTTACCTGCGACACACTCCCAGGTGCACTTTCCAACACATTCGTTGTTAATGTTTGTATAGAATCTATAATAACTAATTGTGGCTTTAATTGCTCTATTACGGGAATTAAATTCTGAATGACGGTTTCATTTAAAATATAACATTCTTTGTTTTGATAAGATATTCTTTTAGCTCTTAATAGAATCTGCTGCTCACTCTCTTCGCCCGACACATATAATACCTTTAAATTATTTTGCAGAGCCGTTTGAAGCATTAAAGTAGATTTTCCGATACCGGGTTCTCCTCCAAACAAAATTAAACTACCCGGTACTATTCCTCCTCCAAGCACTCGGTTCAATTCCTCATCTTTTGTTGTATATCTCTCTTCTTCATTTAAGGAAATTTGATGAATCAGTTTAATATGCTCTGTATTAACTATTAAATTGGTTTTCTTTTTATCCTTATGAACAATTTCTTCTGCAAATGTGTTCCATTCTCCACAGGAAGGGCATTTACCAAGCCATTTCACAGATTGCATTCCACAATTCTGACAATAGTAAGTAGTTTTAACTTTAGACATTAGAAACAGTATTTTGTTTTTTTAGCAACTCATTGCTTTTCAGAAACAAGGTGTTTAACAACATCCGCAAATTAGCATTACGAACCACATGGTGATATGCTTCATTAAACACTTCATAGAGTTTGGGAATATTTTCAGAATGAGCATATAAATAAAACTTAGATATAAACTCTTTTTCTTGTTGGGTAGTTTTGATAAGATGATTGAGCTGATAATTTTGTAATAAACAATGATGTAGTACATCTAAAACATACTGCAAAAATCTTTTCACTGCTTCTCTGCCTGCCGTTTCATATTTTTTTATCCATTGGTCAATGCCATCATAATCATACTTAATTGACAAACGCGCAAATTCTCTGAAATCATTTAATAAAGCGGAATATTCATCAAAGTGGTGCAGTATTCCAATGGCTTTATTAAGATTACCATTACAAATTTCAGATATTTCCTGTGCTTTGGAAGGTTCTGCAGAATATTTATCAATTAAATAATCAACAATATCTTTATCAGAAAAAAGCGGAACATGTATTTGCTGAACCCTTGATATAATGGTGGGCAGTAGTTCTTCGGGCTGATGTGTAATAAGAATAAATAAAGTTTGTGGTGGTGGTTCTTCTAATGTTTTTAGAAGTTTATTAGCAGCTGCAGGCATCATCATTTCAGGATGCCAAATGCACACCACGTTATACTTTCCACCTATAGCAGAATAAGATACACTTTCAATTACTTTATGTATATCTTGTACAGATATAAACGCTTGCTTGTTTTTTCCTTTGGCTTCTTTTAATATATCATCAAAACTTAAAAAAATATTTTCTTTGAACAATTGATAAAAAAGCAATTGTATATCATCTTCATTAGATTCCTGCTTTTGTGATGATGCAGAAAACTTAGGCAAAACAAACTGAAATCCCGGATAAAATAAATTTTTAGTTTGCTTACATGATTTACACTCGCCACAAGGGAAATCTTTTTTACTGAGATTATCGCAATAAATAAATTGCACAAAACCAAGAGCAAGTGGCAAAATAGCAGCACCTTCTTCTCCTTTTAGCATGATAGCATGTGGCAATGAGTTATTCAAATATAATTCAGTAAGATAATTTTTACTTGAACTCAAATTGGGTAACTCCTTCCACAGCATAAAATACAATTTATCAAATTATGATTATGTTCTAATAACTCCTACATTGAATTTCTTTTCAATTGGTGCGTGGTTAGCCATTTCTATACCCATGCTAATAACTTTTCTTGTTTCTAATGGGTCAATAATGGCATCTATCCATAAACGCGCAGCTGCATAATAAGGTGACATTTGTTTATCGTATCTTGATTTTATTTTTTCAAATAATTCTTTTTCTCTTTCTGGTGTAATGTTTTCACCTTTAGATTTTAATGAAGCAGTTTCTATTTGTAGTAATGTTTTGGCTGCCTGTGCTCCTCCCATTACTGCAATTTGAGCAGATGGCCATGCTACAATTAATCGGGGATCGTATGCTTTTCCACACATAGCATAGTTTCCGGCACCAAAGCTGTTTCCTACAATCACGGTAAATTTTGGCACCACAGAGTTACTCATGGCATTTACCATTTTTGCACCGTCTTTAATGATGCCTCCATGCTCGCTCTTTGAACCCACCATAAAACCTGTAACATCTTGTATAAATACAAGGGGTATTTTCTTCTGATTACAATTCATAATAAAGTGGGCAGCTTTATCTGCACTATCGCTGTATATTACTCCTCCAAACTGCATTTCACCTTTTTTGGTTTTTACCACTTTTCTTTGATTAGCTACAATACCTACCGCCCATCCATCAATTCTGGCATAAGCACATATAATTGTTTTTCCATACAGTGCCTTATACTCTTCAAATTCCCCATTATCTACAAGTCGTTCAATCACTTCATACATATCAAATTGTTTATCTCTGGATGCAGGTATAATGCCATTTATTTCGTATGGATTTTTTTTAGGCGGTGCGGGGGCTATTCTATTAAAACCGGCTTTTGGAAATTCTCCTAATTTACTCATGATTTTTTTTATTCTATCCAAACAATCTTTATCGTTGGCACATTTATAGTCCGTTACACCGGATATTTCACAATGTGTGGTAGCTCCGCCCAGTGTTTCATTATCTACATCTTCACCAATAGCTGCCTTTACAAGATAAGAACCTGCTAAAAAAATAGTTCCTGTTTTATCTACTATCATTGCTTCGTCGCTCATAATGGGTAGATACGCTCCCCCTGCCACACAACTTCCCATAATGGCTGCAATCTGAGGAATACCCATACTGCTCATAACTGCATTGTTACGGAATATCCTTCCAAAATTTTCTTTATCGGGAAAAATTTCATCCTGCATTGGTAAATATACCCCTGCGCTATCTACCAAATAAATAATTGGTATTTTGTTTTCCATAGCAATTTCTTGTGCCCGCAAATTTTTTTTACCTGTAATAGGAAACCATGCACCTGCTTTTACAGTAGCATCATTAGCCACTACAATACATTGTTTACCACTTACATAACCCAACACTACCACTACTCCACCTGCGGGGCATCCTCCATGCTCTTCATACATTTCATATCCTGCCAGTGCTCCTATTTCAAAAGAGGGTTTATCTTTATCCAGCAAATACTCAATTCTTTCTCTTGCAGTCATTTTACCTTGTTCGTGCTGCTTTGCAATTTTATCTTTTCCTCCTCCTAAATAAATTTTATTCAAAACTAAATTTAAATTAGACACTGCTAAACGCATTGCATCTTCGTTCTTATTAAATTCAATATCATCTTTCTTTAAAACTTCTTCTTGTGCCATATTTTTTTGCTCAAAATTGCGAAAAAAAGATGTGTTTCGGAAAAAGATTTTTCTAATCTCTTTACCAAAAATACTCTTGCAACAAAAGTCATATCTTTATACAAAAATTAGAAATATTATTATTACAATCAATTTATTAAACAATCTCTTTTTTTTTGTAACTACACAAAAAGGAAACAAAGCATATTTCAATGATACACATTCAGTATAATACTATATCTGATAACCAATTACAAACTTAAATTACTAAAATTTACACCTTATTCTTTTCTTCTATTTTTTCCTGCAAGGATTTAATTTCATCTCTGTATTGAGCGGCCAGCAAATACTCTTCTTTTTGCACGGCTTCCATCATTTTATTTTCTAATTCTTTAATGAATTTTTTTATTTGTTCTACACTCATATATTGAACAATAGGATCTGCCACAACACTTACTTTTTCAGGTTCAGTATAATAATTTTGAACAGGACGGGCGTACTCCGGCGATGGTTGAATAAGCATTTTTTTACCTGCTTGTTTTGGCGTGATACCATGTTTCATGTTATATTCAATTTGTTTATGCCTTCTTCTTTGTGTTTCATCAATGGTTCTTTGCATACTTTCGGTTATTTTATCGGCATACATAATTACTCTGCCATTCACATTACGGGCAGCTCTTCCTACTGTTTGTACAAGCGAACGAGTATCTCTTAAAAAACCTTCTTTATCTGCATCTAATATAGCCACCAAAGATACTTCAGGCAAATCCAATCCTTCTCTTAATAAATTAACTCCTACTAATACACTGATTAGCCCTTCACGAAGCTGTCTTAAAATTTCAACTCTTTCAAGGGTATCTATATCGGAATGAATGTAAGCGGATGGAATATTGAGTTTCAGTAAATATTTATCCAGTTCTTCTGCCATTCTTTTGGTAAGTACTGTAACCAGCACCCGTTCATCTTTTTCAATGGTTTTTCGTATTTCTCCAACCAAATCATCAATTTGATACTGAGAAGGCCTTACTTCTATGATAGGATCTAAAACACCTGTTGGGCGAATCAGCTGTTCTACCACAATGCCCTCTGATTTTTTCAATTCATATTCAGCAGGCGTTGCACTTACATACACCACCTTATCAATCAAACTTTCAAACTCTTCAAATTTTAATGGACGATTATCCAAGGCAGCTGGCAAGCGAAATCCATATTCTACCAGTGTGGTTTTTCTCATTCGGTCTCCATTATACATTCCACGCACTTGCGGTAAAGTAACATGGCTTTCGTCTATAAACATCAAATAATCTTCCGGAAAATAATCTAATAAACAAAATGGACGCGAGCCGGGTGGTCTTTGGTCAAAATAACGGGAATAATTTTCAATACCACTGCAATAACCCAGTTCTGTGAGCATTTCTACATCATGCTTTACTCTTTCTTCTAATCTTTTGGCTTCTGTATGTTTTCCTTCTGATATGAATTTTTGAACCTGTATTTCCAAATCTTTATTAATTTCAAAAATAGCACGATTGATGTTTTCTGGTGTAGTTACAAAAATATTGGCAGGATAAATGTTGAAAGAGTCAAAATGTTCTATAACGTGCTTGGGGTCAGAGTCAAAAGTGTATATTTCTTCAATTTCATCACCAAAAAATGAAACTCTCAGATTATAATCGGCATAAGCTAGGTTAATATCTACAGTATCACCCATTACACGAAAATTACCACGTTCAAATTTATCATGAGAGCGGCTGTAAAGAGAAGTAACCAACAAGTGTAAAAATTTATTTCTTGAAATAATTTGTCCCGTTTTTATTGGAATAATGTTTTTTCTAAAATCCTGTGGGTTTCCTATTCCATATATGCAGGAAACAGAACTGACAATAATCACATCATTTCTGCCCGATAACAGAGCCGATGTAGCACTCAAACGAAGTTTTTCAATTTCGGCATTAATAGATAAATCTTTTTCAATATACGTATCGGTGGTAGGAATGTACGCTTCGGGCTGATAATAATCATAATAACTCACAAAATATTCTACAGCATTTTTTGGAAAAAATTGTTTGAACTCACTGTAAAGTTGTGCTGCCAGTGTTTTATTATGACTCAAAACAAGAGTTGGCTTATTGATGTTTTTAATTACATTCGCCATTGTAAAGGTTTTCCCTGAACCCGTAACCCCCAACAAAACCTGATGCTTTACTCCATTCAATAGATGGCTGGTAAGCTGCTCAATGGCTTCAGGTTGATCGCCCGTGGGTTGATATGGTGATACTAATTCAAACTTCATACAAGCATAGAGTACAAAATGCAAATATAAGAACGAATAACAGAAACAAGTTAATAAATAATGTGAAAGAAAGAAAGAAAGAAAGAAAGAAAAAAACACCATAAATTTTTTTCGCATGATTTGTGTTATGAGCTATTGATATTGTCTGTGATTTTAATCTTTCTCAAATATCGTAAAAAAAACAGATTAGATTAAGATATTACTCATATTGCTTTAAAGAGTAAATTTTTACTACTTTTGTAACAAATTGATGAATATTAGTCCCACTATTTCTTTATATCAACCAACCACTATTTAAAGGAAGTTAAAATGAAAGAAGAACTTGCTAAACAAAATCTTACCAGAAATATAAAGAATAAGGACCTGGAAGCATTAAAAAACACTTTGCCCAAAAATTTGACAAAAACGGATATTGAGTTTGTCATCAGATACTAAGGAATGTTTAATGGAGAAAGAAATTGCCATATATCAAACCGAAAACGGAGCGCTTGAGTTGGTATCTGATTCAACGGCAGAAACCATTTGGGCCAGCTTAGACCAGATGGCAGATCTTTTTCAAAGAGACAAATCGGTGATTTCCAGACATTTAAAACGTATTTTTGAGGAGAAAGAACTGAGCAGAGAAGTGGTTGTTGCATTTTTTGCAACAACCACCCGGCATGGGGCCATGGCCGGAAAACAACAAACCAAACAAGTGGCTTATTATAATTTGGATGCAATACTTTCAGTGGGCTACCGGGTAAATTCCAAAGTTGCCATTAAATTTCGCCAGTGGGCTACACAAATACTGAAACAACATATTACAAAAGGATTTACCATAAATGAGAAAGTGTTGCAAAAAAACAAACAACTTTTTTTACAAACATTAGACGATTTAAAAATTCTTATCCAACACAACCAACAACTCGAAGCAAAAGATATTTTATCACTCATTCAATCATTTTCAAACACCTTTTCTGCACTAAACCAATACGATAAAAATGAATTCCCGACACACGGAACCCTGCAGGAAGTAAAAGCCAGCGCAAAAGGATTGTACAAGGA
>JAOABO010000179.1 GCA_026418315.1 Bacteroidia bacterium | reverse complement strand
CTATTATGCCTATTTTATATGTATTAGATAAGGAGTTTAAAATTGAAAAAGGACATATTGAAACTATTCATTCTTATACTAATGACCAGAATTTATTAGACAACTTTCATAAAAAATATAGAAGAGGTCGTTCTGCACCATTAAATATGGTTATTACAGAAACAGGTGCAGATAGTGCTTTAAAGAAGGTATTGCCACATCTTGCAGGAAAATTTACTGCTAATGCCGTTCGTGTTCCTACGCCAGACGGCTCGCTTGCCATCATTAATGTACAATTAGGATGTGAGGTAGATAAAGATAAAGTAAATGATACAGTAAAAAAATACGCATTGTCGGGAAATCTGGTAGAACAAATTAAGTATGAATTTTCTAATGAATTAGTATCCAGTGATATTATTGGCAATTCATGTCCTGCTGTATATGATAGTCAGGCCACTCAGGTTTCACCTGATAAAAGAAGCGTAGTTGTATATGTTTGGTACGACAATGAATTTGGCTACACGCGTCAGGTTATAAGATTAGCAAAGCATTTATGCGAAGTGAGAAGGCCGGTTTATTATTAGCCTGACCTTGTATAATACAAACAAAAAAGCCACGATGTATATCGTGGCTTTTTTGTTTGACATATACCTATTATTATTATTATTACTTTTTATTGGCAACTTCGGCAGGCACAATATAAGCTTTTGAAAAGTCCCAGTAATTCATAGCATTAGCGGGGATATTTCTTACATTATTTTGTTGTAAAAGAAAATTATCGTCGTAAAAAATAGGAATAATTGGGGGGTCTAACATAACTTCTTTTTCAGCCAATGCAAGCGTTTTCATACGCTCCTTACTATCGGCAATTTTTTTACTTGCTTCAAATAAAGAGTCAAATTTTGGGTTTTTGTATCTGAACATATTGATATAAGATTTTTCTTGAAGTGAAGAAGGAACATTTTTTCCGTAAAATAAAATAAGGAAGGTTTCAGGATCGGGATAATCAGCTACCCATGCGTATCGGAAAAAATCAGATTTTCCGGAGGCAGTATTTTCAATATGCTCGGGGAAGCTTGTAACTTGGATATTAATTTTAATACCCAGATTTTCTTCCAACATTTTTTTAACGACTTCGGCAACCAAGATATTTCTATCGCCGCCGCCACTGTTGATGTTTAATGTAATTTCAGGAAAACCTTTACCCCCTGGATAACCTGCTTTAGCTAATAAATCTTTGGCTTTTTGAACATCATAAGTAAACCCTCCTACTGTTTTGTAATCATAACCTTCTTTTTCAAATGGTTCATAATATGGCACCATGCCATATTTAGCAGCAGTTCCTTCACCTTGAATGGTGAAGTTTGCAATTTTATCTCTGTCAATAGCATAATTGAAGGCAAGGCGGACTTCTTTTTTTTGTAAAACGGGGTTTGTTTGCACATTAAATCCTATGAAAAAAGTACTTAAGTAAGGAGAAGATTCAACAGCAAACTCAAACTTTCTCTTTTTAGCTTCTTCTAATTTTCCCATTACTTCTGGGAAAATTTCTACAGGTATTCTGTATATCAAATCAAGGTTTCCTCTTTTAAACTCTAGTATTTCTGATTTTTTTTCTTTAATAAAGGTCCACTTAATACCATCTAAATAAGGTAATGAGTTGCCATGTTCATCTTTAGCCCAATAATTTGGGTTCTTTTTCATTAAAATGATTTCTCCTTCTTTAATGGTTTCAATGTAAAATGGCCCGGTTCCAACACATTTAATTCGCATATCCTGACCATATTTTTCATAGGCCTCTTTTGGAAAAACATAACAGCCGGGCATAGAGAGAATTTGAATAAATGCAGGGTCTGGTTGAACAAGTTCAATGGTTAATGTAGAATCGTTTAAAACTTTTACACCTGTGAGATCTTTACTTTTTCCTTCAAAAAATTCATTGGCACCTAATACTCTATTTTTAAAAGTAATCTGAAATTGTTGATTATTCGGATCGGGGCTACAAAGTTTTTCAAAACAGTACTTAAAATCCTTAGCAGTAACTGTTCTTCCTTTTCCTTCTGGAAAACAAGGGTCATCATGAAACTTAACTCCTTGTCTTAAGTGAAAAGTGTAGGTTTTTAGGTCTTCACTTATTTCCCATTTATAAGCAAGGCACGGCTGAATGGTTAAGTCAGTAGCATTAAATTTTACAAGCCCTTCATATACTTGCGCGCCTATGTGATAGGTATTAACTTCTCCAATGGCAATAGGATACAGGTTTTTGAAGTTTTCTACTTCATTTACTCTTAGGAAACCGCCTTTATATATTCCTCCGGGCAGTTCTTTTGAGTCATCTTTATGATTGGTGGTACAATCTGTTAATAATATTGAAACTGATAAGAAAGAAAAGTATAGTTTTAAGTTTATTTTTTTAGTATCATAAAAAAAATTTATGGTTTTCAGCCACAAAGGTAAGGAT
>JAOABO010000178.1:2257-2535 GCA_026418315.1 Bacteroidia bacterium | reverse complement strand
ATTACTGCCTGTGCAGGCCTGTTGTACTATCTTCAACAAACCAAGCATCAGCAAATACAACACATTACTACAATTAAAAGAATAGATACTTCCGACTTTTTATGGTTAGATAAATTTACTGTCAGAAACCTGGAACTGTTTCAACCTAATCATGAAAATGGCAAAGCCCTTATAGATGTTTTAGATCAAACACAAAACCCCATGGGTGCCCGAATGATCAGACAATGGCTGGCTATGCCCCTGAAAAACATCAACATCATTCAGCAAAGATTAGATAT
>JAOABO010000178.1:0-2247 GCA_026418315.1 Bacteroidia bacterium | reverse complement strand
ATGTAGAACGACTCATGGCTAAATGTGTTACAAAACGTTCCACTCCAAGAGAAATCAATGTTTTAAAGAACTCCATAATAAACATTCAAAAAGTACAACAACTACTCATTAATACACAATATCCGCACCTGCTTAAGCTGGCAGAACAAATCAATCCTTGTGAATTATTAAAGGATAAAATACATCAATATCTTGAAGAAGACGCCCCCTCTCAAATAGGAAAGGGTAAAACCATTAAGCCCCATGTTAATAAAGAATTAGATGAATTAAGACATATATCTTATTCAGGCAAAGATTATCTGCTACAAATTCAACAAAGAGAAATCCAAAGAACCAACATACCCTCTCTCAAAATAGCATTCAATAATGTTTTTGGTTATTATCTTGAAGTAACCAATGCTCATAAAAACAAAGTGCCATCCGACTGGATCAGAAAACAAACACTAACAAACGCTGAAAGATATATTACGCCTGAACTGAAAGAATACGAGGAAAAAATTTTACACGCCGAAGAAAAAATCCTTGCAATTGAAACACAACTTTTTGACGAACTTTTAGAAACCATCAATCAATATACTACACCTATTTTAAATAATGCCAAAATCATTGCTCAATTAGATGTACTTACTACTTTTGCCAAAATATCTATTGAAAACAACTATACAAAACCCATCATTAAAGATCACAATGACCTTCTTATTAAAGAAGGCAGGCACCCGGTTATAGAAAAACAACTTCCTCCCAATGAATCTTATATATCCAACAGCATACACCTCTCTCCCAACGATTGTCAAATGATGATGATTACCGGACCAAATATGAGTGGTAAATCAGCACTGCTTCGCCAAACAGCCCTGATTGCTATTATGGCACAAACTGGGTGCTTTGTTCCTGCAGAAAGCGCTGAAATAGGTATATTAGATAAAATATTTACCCGCGTTGGTGCTACCGATAACATTTCTTCCGGTGAATCTACGTTTATGGTAGAAATGAATGAAACCGCTAATATCTTAAATAATATATCTGAGAGAAGCTTAATCTTACTGGATGAAATAGGAAGAGGCACAGCCACCTATGATGGCATATCCATTGCTTGGGCTATTGCAGAATATATTCATCAACACCCCTGTAGGCCTAAAACACTCTTTGCCACACACTATCACGAATTAAATGAGATGTCTGACCGATTCCCCAGAATTAAGAATTACAATGTATCTGTCAAAGAAATCAATGGAAAAATAGTATTTCTGAGAAAACTAAAAGAAGGTGGAAGTGAACATAGCTTTGGCATACACGTAGCTAAAATGGCCGGCATGCCACAGATGGTTATTCAAAAAGCTGAAGAAATTTTATCTCTTTTAGAACAACAACACCAACTTAACCAAAACCAGCTCAATCAGCCATCTGTTTCAAAGCCCATTCAGCTACAATTATTTCAATTAAGCGACGATAGATTAGACAAAATACAAACGATACTCAAAAACATCAATCTGAATACCATAACACCTATAGAAGCACTCATTAAACTTAATGAAATACAAAACATCTTAAACAACAACCAAGCAAAATAATTATGGACATAAAACAATCTATCAAAAATTTTTTAAATAAAATACCGGCTTTTTTTTCAGGATTGATGTTGGGTATTATTCTTACCGGCTCTTTTTTCTTATTTAAAATCAATGAATACCTTGTCCAAATAAAAAAAACACTGTATCCTAAAATCACTGTAGTTGAGGAAAAACAAAAAAATAGTCAAACAGACACAAAAACAAAAAAACACTCAAAAAATTACGAACAAAAAAATAACACCATTCAAATGCCAACTGCCGACTCCTCTGTAGCAGAATCAAATAATCCCACCATCCTCGAAGAAAAAAATATTTCAGAGAAAAAAATACAAATTATACGCTTAAATACTCCATCTGACACAACCCTTGTCAAAACTTCAGAAATACCCACATCATTCAGGGAAAGCGAAATCAAAATTATTTTCAGAAAAACGCCTTTTAATAATAAAGGATATTATTTTGATGATAATTATCTTGTATTGTATGGACTTGAAGATATACCCTACATCAATGTATATGAATATAACAACGAACTGTATATCAAGTATGACAAGGTGGTCTTTCAACTTCCTTTTACCAAACAATTCCAACCCCTTGTAAAAGTAGAAGATGAATTTTTACTGGCTAAAATGAATTAATCCTAAATATGTTGTTGCACTTTTATAAATATCAAGGA
>JAOABO010000177.1 GCA_026418315.1 Bacteroidia bacterium | reverse complement strand
ATGTAGCAATGTAAGTATTACTGGGTACAATCACAGAGTCGCCTTTTCCGATATTTAAAGATTTAAGCGCAATGGTGATAGCGTCCAGTCCGTTTCCAACACCTGCACAATATTTTGTACGAGAATAACGGGCATATTCTTTTTCAAATTCTTCTACGTGTTTGCCAAGTATATACCAGTGGCTGTCATATACTTTCAAAAATGCATCTTGCATTTTTTCTTTGATAGTACGGTGCATTTTTTCAAAAGAAAGAAAAGGTATGGGCTCCATTGTTCAATTATTTTTCTTTTTTTGTTTCAAAAACTTTATCAATAATATAATTAGGTCTGTTTCTTGCAGCATCTAATGTGCGATAAAGGTACTCCCCTATTATTCCGAGTGAAATCATAATAAATGAAGAAGTAAATAGTACCACTACCATCATGGAAGACCAGCCCTGAGTAGGAATTTTTGAAGTGATTTTGGAATAAATAATCATTCCGCCATAAATCAAAGCAAGTAGCCCCAATATAATGCCTGCAATACTGATTAATCTTAATGGTAAATATGTAAACGATACAAAGCTATCAATGAACGATTTGATTTTTTTGGATAAGGTCCACCCTGATTTTCCTATTTCTCTTTTTCTGCGGGTATAGGGAATACTTACATATTCATATCCCATCCAAATGAATAAGTAAGGTAAGTAGAAATTTTTTTCATTCATTTGTATCAACACATCACGGAGCTGCTTATCAAACAACCATAAATCAAAGCCACCCTTGGGTGCATTGGTTAAAACATAATTTCTGATTAAATTATGATAAGTATTAGAAAAGAACTTGGTAATCCAAGAATCTTCTCTATTGGTTTTTTGTGCTAATACCAGTTTGTATCCTTTTAACCAATGTTGATACAATTGTGCAATAAGTTCGGGCGGATCCTGTAAATCGGCGGCTAATACTACGCAGCAATCGCCTGTAGAATGGCAAATTCCGCAATAAGAAGCATTGTTGGCTCCAAAGTTTCTTGCCAACTTAATCACTTTTACTTTTTCAGGATGTTGTTCATATACTTTCATCAATGCGTGAAAGGTGCCATCTTTACTCCCATCATCTACAAATATGTATTCAAAATTTACATCTTCAGGAAATTTTTTTTCATTTTCAAGCAGTACCGGAAAAGTAACCGGTATATTATGTTCGTTGAAATAGCAAGGAATTACAATGCTGATTTTAGGCATATCAAATGAATTTTTCTAATTGATGGATGTTCTTTGTTTCAAATTCATAATGAAAGTGTGCATATATTTTGGCATCAAAACCTTCTTTGTATTCGCTAACGCCTAAATTTAAGTCATTTCCATCATTATTGGAAGTCCCCATGCTAAAATATTTTTTTTGGGACTTAAAGTGTTCTATCATTCTGAAAAATAACAGGTCGATGGCTCCGCTGGTTCTTCCTTCATCTATAGATGAAATGTATTGACAATGAGCGGTTTGTTCAAATATAAACAAGGTAATTCCTGCTACCATTTTATCTTGTATGTAGGCATTGGCCTGTAAAATATGTTCCGGGAATTTTTGATGCAATAAAAGAATTTCTTCAAGTGAATGGACAGGTTTGGTTTTGTATCTTTCCCATAAGTTGGGTTCTAAAATTTGTTTCCAATAATCTTTGAAGTTATTATCTATTTTAATTTGAACAGAGTTCTTTTCTGCTTTTTTGATATTTCTTTTCCTTCTTTCCTGTAAATGAATATCTTCATTAAGATGCGTTACAAACGAGGTATCTACACGAAGGCATTGAGCATTTATCATTTTCATAATAAAATGTTCTGCATCACAGGTTTGTTTTGCAATGTAATTAGGTACTGGTTTATAGATGATGCTTTCAATGCCTTGACTTTTATAGAAACTGACAATGTTGTAGAAGTTTACAATGATTTCTTTGATATGATTTCTATGCTTTAATATAAGCCCCCCATAGGTAAGCCCTTGATGGGAATATACTGTTTTTTCCTTGATATTGGCGGGGAATATGGCATGGATATTTTTTTTGTCGTCTATTTAGAGGGTTGGAAAATCCTGAAATCTATCCTGATGATATTCCATGAAGTTTCGATGAAATAAAAAATTTCCGTTTTCCGAATGAAAAACAAAGTCGTTCCATTTATCAAAAAAATTGCGTTGATAGGGTACTACCTCCATTATTCAAAATTTTGAGATTCAATTAGCTTGTAGTAATAAGAGCGGTTGTTGAGCAATTCTTCATGTGTTCCTTCTTCTACAATTTCTCCTTTATGGAGTACCACTATTTTGTCTGCGTTCATAATAGTACTTAAGCGGTGCGCAATAATGATAATAGTTTTATGTTTTTTTATTTGCTGAATGGTATCCTGAATAATTTTTTCGTTTTCTGTATCTAAAGAAGAAGTGGCTTCGTCCATGATGAGTATAGGGGTGTTTCTTAATAAAGCACGGGCTATGCTGATTCTTTGCCTTTGACCACCACTTAAGTTAGAACCCCTGTCGCCTACAAAAGTATTGTATTGCTGTGGCA
>JAOABO010000176.1 GCA_026418315.1 Bacteroidia bacterium | reverse complement strand
ATGAACCAGTTAGGCGGTATATCGGAAAGACGCACCTATCAGTTGATTTCTGGCAGCAGGGGTTTACCTGCATTTTTAATTAAACATTCTGGTTTGAATTCAGGATTCATGATTTCACAATACACAGCGGCCTCTATTGTGAATCGTAATAAAATACTGTGTACACCTGCTTCTGCTGATAGTATTGTTTCTTCTAATGGTCAGGAAGATTACGTAAGTATGGGTGCTAATGCGGCAAACAAATGCTTAGAAATTTTTGAAAACTTAAAGGATATTTTGGCCATTGAACTTTTTACCGCCGCACAGGCAATGGAATTCAGAAGACCTTTAAAATCTTCTTCTTTTGTTGAACAAGTATTACAGGAATATAGAAAAGTAGTTCCATTTATAGAACAAGATGAGGAAATGCACCTACATATAAAAAACACAAAACGATTTATTGAGCAAAAAATGCACGAGTGGTATATTCAATTTAACTGATATGAAAAATTATTTCGTACTATTTTTACTTTCTATTATTATTCAACCATCACTTGCGTGTCAATGTCCTGTTTTGCAGTGGACAAAAGAGTTAGCAGATGAAAATGAAGTGATTTTTAGAGGAATTATTAAAACCATTTATCCTCATCAGAATGACTATACTGTTGCAGAAGTGGAAGTTATCAACTTATTCAAAGGTAATTCATCCAATCTGTATAAGGTATTATTCCCGGAGAATGATGGATGTGCAGTATCAGTGAATGTAGGCGAAGAATGGTTAATTTATGGAATACAAAAGCAAATTAACTCATGTGAAATAGAATGGTGTGGACTGAGTAGAAAAAAATTTCAAAACGATGCAGAAGATTTTTTCATTGCTACTCATATCATCACTTATGATGAAGAATTAAACAAATTGATATCCAACTTTTCAGAAATTAAAATCAATGAGCAAGAAAATATCTTGAATACCCATAAAAATATTCTTCCTGATAAATATGAACTATATATTTACATAGCACTATCCTTGATTGGCTTTTTAATAATTTTACAGATTACTAAAAAATATCTCAAATGAAAAAAATTACAGAAAGCGATTCTCTCTATCATCATTTAGAAAAAATGAGTATTGAAGAATTGCTTGTCAATATTAATAGAGAAGACAAGAAAGTGCCAGATGCAGTTGAGAAGATAATTCCAAAAATAGTGCCACTTGTTCAGGTAATTGCAGATAAAATGAAACAAGGAGGAAGGTTGTTTTACATAGGAGCAGGTACCAGTGGCAGATTAGGCATAGTAGATGCTTCTGAATGCCCGCCTACTTATGGTATTGAATACGGGCGAGTAATAGGCATTATAGCAGGAGGAAAAAAAGCCATCACACAGGCAGTAGAATTTGCTGAAGATGATATTACACAAGCATGGAAAGATTTAAAGAAACATAAAATTTCTCAACTTGATGTGGTAATAGGTATATCGGCATCGGGCTCTACACCTTATGTAGTGGGTGGATTAAAAAAATGTCAGCAACATGGAATAATGACGGGCTCTATATCTTGCAATCCTGATGCGGAAGTGAGTCGATATGCGAATTATCCTATAGAAGTAATTGTAGGCCCTGAGTTTGTAACAGGTTCTACAAGAATGAAGGCAGGAACTGCACAAAAATTAATTTTGAATATGATTTCAACTGCTGTGATGATACAATTGGGTAGAGTGAAAGATAATAAAATGATTGATATGCAATTAGCCAATAATAAACTGATTGACAGAGGTACGCGTATCTTGATGAATAATACAGGAATTAAAGAGTATGAGTTTTTGAAAAAAATATTGCTGCAAGAAGGTAGCGTTAGAAAGGCAATGGAATGGATAGAGAAAAATTATTTACGATAAGTTTTGCAAAACAGTTTGTATATTTCCAAAAAATAAAAATATGAAAAAATTACTTTTAATTAGCATAATCGCCAATAGTTTTGTTTTGCAGTCGCAGGAAATAAAGGTAAAAGAGTCGTCTGGTTCTTTTTCAGCGGGCTCTGCACCTTGTTTAGAAACAAAAATTTATCATAGTAATCTGAATGATTTAAAAGAAAATTGGAAAGACATCTTAAAGGACTTTAAAAATGAAAAAGTCAAAATAAATGGAAATGAAGTAATAGGAGATAATATTTTAATAAAAGAGTGGGGAAATAACCCGGTAGATATTTATACCACATTTGATGAAAAAGCAGATAAAGTAATAGAAATGAAAGTAGCTGTAGATTTAGGCAATGGTAATTTTTTAAAAGGAGATAAAGACAAACAAAAATTTATTGAAAAATTAATGCGGGACTTTGCTGTAAAACAAAGCATGGAGACATTAGAAAAACAAATAAAAGACCAAAGTAAAACAGTGGTAGATGTTGCTGATAAACAAAAATCTCTTGAAAAGAAAAATGAAAGTTTAAAAAAAGATATAGAGAATTACAAAGAAAAAATTAAAAAGGCAGAAGAAGAAATTAAAACCAATGAAGCAGAAATAGAAAAGATAAAACAAGAACTGACAAATCAGCAAAAAGCGTTAGAC
>JAOABO010000175.1 GCA_026418315.1 Bacteroidia bacterium | reverse complement strand
TCAATGTCCTGTATCTACTACGTTAATGATTAATCAGCCAAGTTCCATTACTCTGGTTACTTCACCTAATGCTACTATATGTTATGGTACTTCTACAAACATTTTTGCGAATGCAAGTGGAGGTAACTCACCGTATCAATATCAATGGAGTGATGGAAGTACGGGAGGAGGTCCTTTTTTAATTTCACCATTATCTACTTCATTTTACAATGTATATGTTACTGATAATAATAATTGTCAGTCAGAAACCAAAACTATCAAGATTACCGTCTTGCCTCCAATTACAGTCATACCAACTATTCACTCAATTTGCGATAAAGATACAGTTATACTTACCAGTAATGTTTATGGTGGAAATGGTGGGCCATATAACTATAATTGGAATACCGGTGCAAATACAAACACATTATTGGTTATTGCAGATTATTCACAAAACCCAATGACCTTTACTTTAAGTGTTTCTGATGGATGTACAAATCCAAATGGAACAGGTATATTTACTGTTCATGTTAATCCTTTACCTATATTAAGTTTTAACAGCGATATAACAAATGGTTGTGTGCCATTAAAAGTTACATTTAATGCACTGAATGGTAATAGTTTTGATAGTTATTTATGGGATTTTGGAAATGGTCAAGTAGGTACCACTAATCCTTCACAGGTTATATATAATACTGTAGATACTTTTGACATCAAATTGAAAATAAAAACGATGTATGGTTGTGAAAGAGATACTTTAGTTCCAACTTATGTTGTAACTTATCCTTTACCGGTAGCATCATTTTATCCTGAAAAACCATTGTTGAGTGAATTAGATGGAGAAGAATATTTTATAAACACTTCTTATGGAGGAACAACTTACTTTTGGAATTTCGGTGATGTAACAAGTTCAAATAATACAGCATCTACTTTTAATGCTACACACTTATATGTTCATCCTGGCGATTATACCATAACTTTGGTAGTTACTAATACTTATGGCTGCAGTGATACTACAGTTCAGAAAATAACTGTTACACCCGATGTTTCTATATACATCCCTGATGCTTTTACACCCGATAATGATGGATTAAATGATGTCTTTAAACCACAAGGTGTGGGAATACAAAATTTAAACTATAAAATGGAAATATATGACCGATGGGGAGAAAAAATATTCCAAAGTGAAGATTTTAATATAGGATGGGATGGAACTGTAAAAGGCAGCGTAGCCCAAACAGGAGTGTATGCTTATTATATTGTACTATATGATATTAAAGGATACAAACATTTTTACAAAGGCCATGTCAGTTTATTAAGTAATAAAAATTAAAAATAAATATATGAAAAAGTTCAGTTTAATTATAGGATTAATGATAATGTCAATGATCATTCCATCAAAAAAAATGAATGCACAAAACGACACTGCTTACTATCTTGTGATGAAAGTAGATGATGCTATTTTGGATTGTCCGCATTTTCAAGGTCTATTTAGGCAAATGGCATTACGAAATAATTGGAAGGAAATTGAACGAAACTATAAAGACAAATATGTAATATACTCATTCTCTAAAAATGTAAATTATTCCATTGTTGAAAAATTTAAAGATGAATTGAAAGGAATGAACTTTCCTATGAGTGTGGTTAAAGATATTTATGTAAAAGAAAATTTATTAGAAATGAAAAAAAGTATAGACCAGTAATTATTATAAATGTACATCAAGATTTCAATATAAAATGTCTGTGATGATGACGAGAGAGTTCTTTGTAAATTACAAAAACATCAGGGTATTCTCAAATATTTTAGCCATGTGAATATAACCCTAATTTATTACCTTCTGTATCCATAGTATATGCTACATAGCCACTTTGATGGTCAATGTATGTTTTTGCAATGGTTATTCTGCCATCGGGTAACTTATTCTTTAGTAAGGTCTTGGGCATTAGAATTTTTCCGCCATATTCTTCTGTTTTTCTTAAAACTGTTTCCATCCCAATGGTGTTTACATCAAAAAAAATTACACTTCCAAAAATTTTATCATCTGTTCCAGAGATGTCTCGCAATGCTCCAGTTATTTCAAAGGGTTCACCTTTTTTATTCTTGAATACAGCGTGTTGAATCCCACCAAACATCTGTAAGTTAAAACTTATATCAAAAACATTAGAGTAAAAATGAATAGCTCTTTCCATGTTTTTTACCGGTATTTCAAACCAACATATCAATCGCATATACTCAAAACTTACAGGTGTTGTGCAAAAATAGGCATTTTATTTAAAGGAATTATTATTTAAGTGATAACAAATAATAAAATGAAAGAACACAAATAAAAAAACGATTACTTTCTGGTTCAGTTTTCACTAAGCAATTAGTTACCACTATCATTAGGCAGGCAAGTGACGTGACCTACAAATTCATGTTTATTTCCTTTTAGGTCTTTGACGTAGATTTTATAGACATAGACATCCTGAGTGGCTTTGTTTGCACTGCCTTTGACACTTCCGTCCCATCCTTTTTTGAAGTCGTTACTTTCAAATATTTTTTCACCCCACCTATCGAAAATAAGCATTTT
>JAOABO010000174.1 GCA_026418315.1 Bacteroidia bacterium | reverse complement strand
CAAAAAGATTCTTATTTTTCTTTGCAGATTAAAGGAGGATATGTATTTAAATACAAAAGAAACAAGAGCCGCTTAAGAAGCAAGTTCTAGTTACTTGAAGTAAACTATCCTTCAAAAGTAAGCGTAAAAACAACCATTCTTGAATTAACCTTATCAACACTTTTTTGAGAAAAGATATTATTTCTTTGATACAAAAGATTTCTTGTACCTGAAAGAATTTTGAGTTCTAACCCAAATTTAAAATACTTTAAATAGAAATCTACCCCCCCACCACCACTATAAAAAAAATCATCACGATATAATTTTACATAGGTATTATCTAAAACATTTCCACTGCCCGATGTACCTTGTGCTTTCTTATTACCTGCTAAATCCATAGCATAACCTCCTCCACCTATCACATAAGCACTAAAATTAAATGCTCTTTTGGACTGTATTTTTACTTCAAGAGGAAATATCAAAAAAGTTGATTCAACCGATTTTTCAAATACCAAAGTACTATCACCTTTTTTATTAGATAAGTAATACTCTAAACTTCTGGATGCAAAACTGATATTCGGTGTAAATCTTAATCGCACATAATCATGAATGCGAAAATCACTGACTATGCCAAGTGCAAAGCCAGGTGCTGACCTGTGATAAATATTTTTCATGTTATATCTTACAGTATCAATAATGGTATCAGGAAGAGAAACGATGGGCTTGGTGTGTATTCTAAAATCAGTAGAGTTAAATGCTATTGTAAACCCAAAATGCAAGCGATTTTGATAAAAATTTGGCAAGTTTTGTCCAGCACCTTCATTTTGTTGCGAAAATGATTGGCATATATTAGCTAAAAGTATGACAAATAAAAGACTACTTTTTCTCAAATACGACATAAACAGATTCAATTAAATCTGCAAATATAAGGTATTTAAATTCACTTGTATCAGCAAATCATAGATTTACTTTTTATTGATTTTATCATTATCCGATGGATAAAAGAATTGAATATCGGATAATTTTTCCGGTAAATAATTTTGCTTTACCCAATGACCAGGAAAATGGTGTGGATACAAGTATCCTATGCTGTAATTCAAATCTTTCATCAATTTGGTAGGTGCATTCCTCAAATGTAAAGGCACCGGTTCAGTACCGTTTTTTTCAATATAGTCCAATACATTGTCAATGGCAACATAAGCAGAATTACTTTTGGCAGATTGTGCCAAATAAATAGTGGTTTGTGAAAGCACAATCCGTGCTTCGGGCATGCCTATTTTATGCACTGCATCAAAACAGGCGTTAGCGAGTAAAAGTGCATTTGGATTAGCCAAACCAATATCTTCTGCCGCCAGAATAATGAGCCGTCTTGCTATAAACAAAGGATCCTCGCCTCCTTTCAACATAACGGCTAACCAATATAAAGATGCATCAATATCCGAACCCCTTACAGATTTTATAAATGCTGATATTACATCATAATGTTGTTCTGCATTTTTATCATACAAAATAGTTTTTTGTAAAACATTTCTTACAAGTTCATTGGTAATTATTATCTCTTCCGTGTCGGCTTGTTGCACAACACTTTCAAGTGCATTTAATAATTTACGGGCATCACCACCGCTATATGCCATTAAAAAATCTGTTTCTTTTAATTCAATTTTCTTTTGTTGTAGAACAGCATCTTGGCTAATTGCTTTCTCTAATAAAAATTGCATTTCATCTTTTTCAAGATGATGTAAAACCAACACCTGCATCCGGGATAATAATGCGGGGACGACTTCAAAAGAGGGATTTTCTGTAGTAGCTCCTATTAATATAACGGTTCCGTTTTCAACTGCCGATAATAATGCATCTTGCTGAGATTTATTAAACCTATGTATTTCATCAATAAATAATATAGGTGTATCGTGTTGAGTAAAAATATTTTTCTGTACTTTTTCCATTACTTCTCTAACATCTTTTACTCCTGAATGAACCGCTGAAATGCTGTAAAAAACTCTTTTTAATGATTGTGCCAGTAATAAAGCAATTGTTGTTTTACCCACACCCGGCGGCCCCCACAATATCATAGAAGGAATAAAATTCTGATGAATGTATTTTGTAAGAATACCTTCTTTTCCTACTAAGTGTTGTTGTCCTATAATATCTTCCCACTTTTTGGGTCGCATTCTTGCTGCTAATGGTTGCATATAAAAATATTGGCTATAAAATTACTATATTTGAGCCAAAGTTCGGTTTATGAAAAAAACAATAATTTTATCCTTGATACTGTTTGGTTTTATTGCCAATACATTATATGATAAAGATAAAGACCCTTTACATAAAAAAATATACACTACCACTGTAACTGAAGTTAAATCAGGAATGACGTCCAATAAATCTGTATCAGATGAAATAGAATTTAAAAACAATAAACTGTTCAGTAATTTTTTAAATGAAAAATTTGGTGTAAAATATATGAGCTATACAATTACCAAAGACACTACTTTTTTGGATTCTATCACAGAAGCCGAAGTACGATACTTTGAAGTAAAAGCTTTGTATAAAGACGAAGACCAACAAGAAACACATGTACTATGT
>JAOABO010000173.1 GCA_026418315.1 Bacteroidia bacterium | reverse complement strand
CCATTAATAATTTTCATATAATTGCAAACCAAAAAATAAATTTATGAAAAGAATTTCTTTGTATACATTTAGTTTAATTTCTTTTTTAGGTATTGCTCAAAACAATGACCCTGTTATTATGAAAGTTGGCGGAAAACCCATCACCAAATCTGAATTTGAAACACTATATAATAAGAATAACAATAAAACCATAGATAAAAAGTCGGTTGAAGAATACGCACAAATGTTTGCAGAATACAAAATGAAAGTATTTGAAGCAGAAGCCAATGGATTAGATACTACTCCACAGTTTTTAAATGAATTCAATAATTACAAAAAACAATTAGCCGCACCTTATTTGAACGATAAAAACACCAGTGAAAAAATAGTAGAAGAAGCATACGAAAGATTAAAAACAGAAGTAAAAGCTGCCCACATTTTAATAAGGTGCAAAGAAGATGACTTACCAAAAGATACTTTGGAAGCATGGACCAGAGCCAACTTAATCAGAAACGCACTCCTCGGAAAACTCCCCACACAAAAAGAAATAGCCGAATACGACAAACTGCTTCGTAACTCTACCTACATTGAATCTGATTTCAAGAAGAAAGACAGTGCCGTGTATAAAGCCAAGCTAAACTCCGTTAAGAATTTAGCCAAATATATCAAAGAAGCCGGAAATGACAAGTTTTTAAGCATAGCACCCAAAACCTCCGATGACCCCTCTGTGATAGACAACAACGGCATGTTGGGTTATTTCTCAGCATTTGATATGGTATATCCTTTTGAAAATGCCGCCTATAACACTAAACCAGGAGACATAGCTCCATTAGCCCGTACCAAATATGGGTACCATATCGTAAAAGTGTATGATAAAAGACCATCAAAAGGCGAAATTCAAGTAGCACACATCATGGTTAAATTTCCCAAAGACGCTACCCCCGATGATAAAGAAAAAGCACACAAAAAAATTGTAGAAATATACCAAAAAATAAAAAATAAACAAACCGACTTTGAAGAAGCCGTTAAACAATATTCAGATGATGAGCAAAGCAAACCCCGCAAAGGATTGCTTCCACCATTCAAGTCCGGCCGATACCCTGAATCATTTGAAAATGCCGCCTTCGCTCTGCAAAATGACGGAGATATTTCAGAACCTGTAGAAACGCCTTATGGATGGCACATCATTAAAAGAATAGGATTAAAAGTGCTACCACCCTTTGATGCTATGAAAAACGAATTGAAAAACAAAATTCAAAAAGACCAAAGAGGTTACGCCGGAAAATCTGCACTTATTGACAAAATCAAAAAAGAATGCAACTTCACAGAAAATCTAAAAAACAGAGACCAGATACTTAAATTCCTTGATTCTACATACTTAAATGCCACATGGAAAGCAGATAAAGTCAAGCCCATTGAAAACCTTGAACTTATTAAATTATGTAATAAAACCTTTACAATAAAGGACTTTGCTCAATATTTAGAATCCCAAATGATAGTCAGAAGCCCCACTGAACTCAAAGGATTGATGCATAATTTATACGCTAAATGGAGAGACAAAGTAGTCATTGACTTTGAAGAATCCCGCCTTCCTCAAAAATACCCTGAATACAAGCAATTACTGAACGAATACAGAGATGGTATATTGCTTTTTGACATCACAGACAGAGAAGTATGGAGCAAAGCAGTAAAAGACACTGCGGGCCTAAGAAGATTCTACGAGCAAAACAAAAACAAATACATGTGGAAAGAAAGAGCAGATATTACCATTTACAAATGCAAAGACGAAAAAATTGCCGCAGAAGTAAGAAAAATGCTCAGTAAAAACAAAACAGAAAAAGAAATCAACGAAACCATCATCAAAAAAAATCCTCTTAGCATCATGAGTTATTCAACATCTGTATTCAAAGGTGAAAATCCTCTGGTAGATAAGTACTGGAAACAAGGAATCATTTCCGAAAACAACAAAGGAAATGATGCTGAAAGACCGGTAGAAGTCATTGTTGTCAATCAAATTATTCCCGAAAAACCCAAAACACTTTTAGAGGCCAGAGGACAAGTAACTGCCGATTATCAAAACTATCTTGAAACCGAATGGAAAAACTATCTAAAGAAAAAATATCCTGTTGAAATTAATAAAGAAGTTTTGAAAAGCATACAATAACTCTTAAAAACTTCTGGCATCTTTAATCTTCTTTACAAGAGTTTTTTACAAAGCAGATATTGACAATATTTTTTCAACCCTTATTTACTTTTCAGGTAAATTGTCTTTTTAATTATATTTGCAAAAAAATAATATGAAAAAAACAATTTCTCTTATTGTTTTATCTGTCCTTACTTTATTTTCCTTTTCCCAATCCGATACCGTTAAGATTGCCGCCACACTCACACCCGAGCAATTAGCCCAAAACGACTACAATTCAGGATTAAACTACCTGAACAGCAATAACCCCAATATGGCCATTCAACTCTTTACACAGGCACTGCAAAATCTTCCCACTTTTGAAAAAGCATATTACAACCGTTCTCTTGCCTACATTCAACTTAAAAATTATTCTGAAGCATTAAAAGACATCAATCAAGCCATTGCTCTTAAAC
>JAOABO010000172.1 GCA_026418315.1 Bacteroidia bacterium | reverse complement strand
CCTTGAAAGAGAGTTAATTGCAGTAGATAATTTAAGATGCAAACTAATTACCTATTACCCCAACGGACAGATACGTTCAGAAATTGTATTTTATGAAGGAACCGAAATTAAAGAAAAAGATTATTTTGAAAACGGAGCCATTAAATTAGATGAAGAAATAGATAAAAAAGAGGGCTATCTGATTAAAAGAATAATCAACTACCCTGACTCAAAACCTAAAATTACTATGGAGTTTATTGATAAAAAAATGAAAATATACGTTTACAAAGAATATTATGAAAACGGCAAAATAAAAGAAGAAGGAAATTTAAATTTCAGAAAAGATATGAATGATTATGTAAAAACCGGTGTATGGAAGTTGTATGATGAACAAGGAAATTTAAACAAATCGGTTAACTATGTAAATAACGAAGAACAAAAAAACTAACCTGCTCCTCTATCCGTTTTATAATCCATACATGTGTGAAAAAATCAGATACTACCACTAAAATAGAATTAGTTAAAAGCGGAGAATATTTACCCGTCATGGAAGAATTTTATTCTTTGCAAGGAGAAGGGTTTCATACCGGCAAGCCCGCTTATTTTATTCGCATTGGGGGTTGCGATATTGGCTGCCACTGGTGCGATGTAAAAGAAAGCTGGAACGCAGAAATTCATCCAATAAAGTCTGTTCATGAAATTATAGAACATGTTCTTTCAAGCAGAGCCATATCTGTAGTAATAACAGGCGGAGAGCCCACTCAGTATAATTTAATTTTACTGACGCAGTTACTTAAGAAATGTAATATAAACATTTATCTTGAAACATCAGGAGCATATAAAATAGAAGGGTATTTTGACTGGATATGTCTTTCACCAAAAAAGAGAAATTTACCATTAGAAGAAAACTATGCATTAGCCAACGAACTAAAAGTGATTATACACAATCATCACGATTTTTCCTTTGCAGAAGAAATGAGTAAAAAAGTACACTCGGAATGCCATTTATTTTTACAACCCGAGTGGAGCAAAAGAGAAGAATTTTTACCCAAAATCATTGATTATGTTCAAAAGCATACAAAGTGGCGGCTTTCATTACAAACTCACAAATACATTAACATACCCTGATTTGTAACAATCAAAAATTTTATATACTTTTGTCAAAAATTGTATTAGATGGAAGATAAAGAAGTTCCGCGAAGTTGTGTTCAAATTTCAATATTTCAAGCAGTATTCCATTTAAAATTTCTAAATTTCATTGATTTATGCTAGTTGGTTTGTTTTTGACTTTCTTATTTGTCATTTTAAATGCCTTTTTTGTGGCAGCAGAATTTGCATTTGTTAAAGTAAGAAGTTCACAAATAGATGTACTCCTCAATAAAGGCAGCTACCTGGCATCTGTGGCCAAAAAAATTACCCAAAAATTAGATGCTTACTTATCTACTACACAAGTAGGTATTACTCTTGCCAGCTTAGGGCTTGGATGGATTGGAGAGCAGCTTATTTCAGATTTATTCATTGGCGCTTTCTCATCGTCTTCTTTCAGCGCTCCTGTTGTTCATAGTATTTCATCTATCATAGCTTTTTCATTCATTACCTTTTTACACATTACCTTTGGCGAACAAATTCCTAAAATGATGAGTATTCATTATGCTCTCAATTTTGCATTAGCCCTTTCACTGCCTCTGCATTTCTTTTATGTTATTTTTAAGCCATTTATATGGGTATTAAATGGTTTTTCTAATGCTGTACTGAATATCTTTAAAATCAAAAATTTAAATGATGAAGCCCATAGTGAAGAAGAAATTAAAGCCATTCTAACAGAGAGCGAAGAAAGCGGCAGCATTCAGGCCTCTGAATACGAACTGATTCAAAATGTTTTTGAATTTGATGACAGAGTGGTAAAGCAAATTATGTTACCCATTAGTAGAGTATCTGCCATTGACATTAACTGGAATAAAGATGAAATTTTAAAGAAAATAATGGAAGATGGTTTTTCTAGAATGCCGGTATATTCAGAAAACATTTCTAATATTATTGGCGTAGTTCATACAAAAGATATTTTAAAGGCAATTATTGAAAATCAATTACATGTGAATAAAGACCTGCTTTACAAAATGATGCGAAAACCTCTTTTAGTACCTGAAAATGCTAAAATCAACAGAGTATTAAGAGAATTACAAAAGCAACACACTCAATTTGCCGTAGTAATAGATGAATTTGGAAACACATCAGGAATAATTACTATGGAAGACATTATTGAAGAATTAGTTGGAGATATTCAGGATGAACACGACGAAGAAAAGCCATTGGTGGAAAAAAAATCGGATAATGAATATATTATCAATGCCATTGCCAATATCAGTTATGTAAATGAAATGTTGCCCCACCCTGTTCCCGAAAATCCTTTATATGACACTATTGGTGGTTATTTAAATTTCTTATTTGGACATATACCGCAAACCAATGAAGAAATTGAAACTGATGATTACAAAATTATTATTCTTAAAAGTAATCCTAAAACTACTGAACAAGTAAAATTTATTCTAAAGGAATCCAATGTCTAATATTTATTACTGAAAAAATTTGAGAACATTATACTTATATAGAAAAATTTTCAATCTTATTTCTCC
>JAOABO010000171.1 GCA_026418315.1 Bacteroidia bacterium | reverse complement strand
CTTCAATTATTGTAAAAACAAAAGAAGAAAAAAGTATTCAAAAAATTATTTTTTTGAATGATACAACATCAACATGTATATATCCAATTGATACATCAGATTTCAATAAAGCCCTTCGACACATACAATCCACACCAAATGTAGATAGAAAAATTGTACTGATTGAGCAATTTATCAAACACAACTGCTTTAATCAGTTACAAATTCAAACCATCATAGAGCAGGTACCCTTTGAAGTAGAAAAACTTAAAATAATGAAGCAAATTTTACCAAAAGTAAACAATGTTTTTAATTTGTATACATTAAGTGAAAATTTAAAATATCCTCTTGCCCAACAATCTTTTACCGAATACTATACTCAATACTTAAATAACTTAAAAAATAATCCCACACTCCCGGATTCTCTATTGAAGTCAGTAATAAATAATATCTCTTCATTCAAAGATGATTTACAATCATTAAGTTTACTAAAAACAATATTATCTCATTTTTCTATTTCATATCATCAATTAGAATCTTTTCTTCAACTTCTTCAACACGACCAATCAAAAGAAGAACTCCTTCAATGTGCCTATTACTGTTTGAAAAACAAAAATGAATTTCTTAACGCAATTCAATTGCTCCATTTTCAGGAATCTAAACAAAGAATAAAAAAATTTTATGAACAACACAACTAAACTAAAAACATTCTTATACTTAGCTGTAACCTTGGGTGCATTAGCCATTATACTGGGTGCCTTTTCTGCCCACGCACTTGAAAACCTTCTTCAAAACAACAAAATCACTCAACATCATTTCAATGTTTTTGAAAAAGCCGTGAAATACCAAATGTATCATGCCATCGTTTTACTCATTCTGGCTTTTGTCAATATAGTTCAAAACCAACTTATTTGTCAAAAAAGCATTTACTCTATCAGCATGGGCATCATTTGCTTTTCAGGTTCATTGTATTGGATTGCATTACAAAACATTATTCATCTCCCATTTCCGCATTCTTTATTCTGGATAACTCCATTAGGGGGACTCTTAATGATAGTGGGATGGATACTAATACCCTTCGAAATCTTCTCACAAAAAAATACTCGTTGATAACTTTTTACTTTTGTTAGTAAAAATCTCTGCCCCTCTTTATCGTTTCCATTAACTTTGCCCCACAAATGAAAAATTAAATCACTATGATATTTATTACTACACCATCCATCATATTAGAACACCTTAAAAATTTAAGTCCCATCCTTTCTACCAATAAAACCAATCCTTTACTGGAAGGTTTTTTATTTGAAGTAAAAAAAGATGTATTGCAAATTACAGCATATAGCGAAGATTTAAGAGTACAAACGTCCATTCACGTCAACCCCGCATCTGATACTAAAAATAATTTTGAAAATGGATTTGTCATCAACGGAAAAAAAATAATAGAAATTCTTCAAAGCTTACCCGAACAGCCCCTCAGCTTTATACTATTGCCCGATGAAATGGCTATCAAACTCAAAACAGAGCAAGGCGAATATAAAATCAGCGTTTTTGATGGTGAACAATACCCATCTATTTCACCCGATACCGACTTTGCTGGCTCATTTACCATCAAATCCGATATTTTTAAAATAGGTCTTGAAAAAACCCTGTATGCCGCATCCGACGACATAGAACTTCGCCCCAACCTATGCGGCGTTTATTGTCAATTCCTTGAAAATGAAAGCATTTTCGTCTCTACAGATACCCACCGCCTTGTAGAATATACAAGAACTGACTCCCGCCCTGAAACCAATATTTCATTTATACTCCCTAAAAAAAACATTCCTGTTATATCTAAAATACTAGACAAATACGACGATGCCATTGAAATCAATTTTGCAAAAGGTTATATCCTTTCAAAAATTGCCGAGTACACCATTTTCTCAAAATTAGCATCTGGCGACTTTCCTAAATATAAAGACATTTTACCAAAAGATTATAGTAAAAAACTCGTTGTAGATAGAAACACCCTTATTGCATCTATCAAACGCGTCAAAGTATTTTCTACATTAGAAAACAATAAAGTTACTCTAGAAATGAACGGAAGCGCACTTAAAGTATCTGCCACTAATGAAGAATTCAACGAATCTGCTATAGAACACTTATCCTGCACCTACCAAGGTGAACATTTTATTATATCATTTAATGCCCCCCTATTGCTTGAACAATTACAAAACATCAATAGTGATGAAATAGCCATGGAAATGACAGAAGCCAACAGAGCAGTAGTTATTAAACCCGTACAAGAAACACCCGGCGAAAAAATACTGTCGCTACTTATGCCCATTGTTACTTATTAATTTTCGCTGATTTAAATGCGAAAAATATTCCTCTTATCAGATACACATTCGCATTGGAACAACGAATGGACAAAGTACATCCATCAGGCAGATGAAATATGGCACGCAGGCGATATAGGTAGCCATGATGTATTACAACAATTTATAAGTCATTCAAACAACAAAACACATCGTTTTGTTTTTGGTAATATTGATAATCAGCTTATTCGCACACAAACCAACCCATATCTTGTATTTGATATAGAAAAATTAAAAATACTCATTGTTCATATTGCCGGCCAATTCGGTCAATACAACAAAAACACCCAAGAACTCATTAC
>JAOABO010000170.1 GCA_026418315.1 Bacteroidia bacterium | reverse complement strand
ACCTATGGTAATCAACTTGTACCTTTTTCAGAATTGAAAAATGAAGATGTGATTATTATACCTGCTTTTGGTGCTCCACTAGAGGTGTTGGATAAAATCAAACAACTAAATATTCAAACCTATTTTTATGATACCACTTGCCCCTTTGTTGAAAGAGTGTGGAAAAAAGCAGAACAAATAGGCAAACAAAATTATACCATCATTATTCACGGAAAATATAAACACGAAGAAACTCGTGCTACTTTTACACGATCAAAATTATCTACACAATCCATCATTATCAGAGATTTGGAAGAAACCAAATTATTAGAACCATTTATTTTAGAACAACAATCTCAATCAGAATTTGAAAGAATATTTGAAGGTAAATATTCTGAAGGATTGAATATTCATCAGCATTTTAATCGAATAGGAGTTATTAACCAAACTACTATGTTGGCATCCGAAACAGAAGAAATCAGTCATTATCTCAAACAAGTTATGATAAAAAAATTCGGAGAAGAAAACATCAAAGAACATTTTGCAGACACACACGATACACTTTGCTATGCCACCAACGAAAATCAAACCTCTGTTTTGACCCTTCTTCATTCTAATGCTGATTTAGCCATAGTAGTAGGAGGACACAACAGCAGCAATACTTCTCATCTTGTAGAGTTATTACAAACAAAATTTCCTTGTTATTTTATATCATCGGCAGATGATATTTCAGAAAACAGCATTCAACATTTTGATTTAAATACCAAACAATATAAAGAAACAAAAAACTTTATACCTGCAAAAAAAGAAGTTCATATCATTATTACAGGCGGTGCTTCTTGCCCCGACGCCCTTTTAGAAGGAGTGATATATAAAATTAATAATTTACTTCATATTACTAATGAAGAAAAAATAGAGGTTTTAAAGTTAGAATCATCGTAACGTATACTATAAAAATTGTTTTATACCAATTAGTTTGAAAAACCTTATGGGAATTGTAAACATTAGTCCCCTTTTTGGATAAAAACGAAAAAAATCAGTAATTTGCAAAAAATTACCACTATGGCAGGTACCGAAAAATTTGGCAAAGAAGAATTGAAAGAAGTAATGGATGTAATGAATACAGGCATATTGTTTCGCTACAATCATGAGGCACAACGAAATAATATATGGAAAGCCAAAGAATTTGAAAACGAAGTAAAAAAAATAACAGGCGCCAGGTATGCTTTGGCTGTTAGCAGTGGTTCGGCAGCCATTTATGCTGCATTGGTAGCCAGTGGTGTAGGATATGGAGATGAAGTGATTGTGCCTCCTTTTACATTTGTGGCAACTATAGAAGCGGTTTTATTGGCGGGGGCTATTCCTGTGTTTGCAGAAATAGACGAAACGCTTTGTTTAAGTGCAGAAGGGATTGAAAAGGCAATTACCCCAAAAACAAAAGCAGTGTGCTTAGTGCACATGTGTGGTGGTATGGCAGATATGGATAGTATTTTAAATGTTGTAAAAAAACACGATTTGATTTTGGTTGAAGATGCAGGACAAGCGTTTGCTTCTTCATACAAAGGTACTTATACAGGTTTATTTGGAAAAGCAGGGAGTTATTCCTTTGATTTTTTCAAAATAGCTACAGCAGGAGAAGGTGGCGTGATGGTTACCAATGATGAACACACCTACAAAATGGCTGAATACTTTTGTGACCATGGGCATAATCACGAAGGTAATAATCGCGGAATGGAACAACACCCCGTTATAGGATTTAATTTTAGAATCAGCGAATTGCACGCTGCTGTTGGTTTGGCTCAAACTCGTCGTGTTCCTGAAATAAAAAACATTAATCAAAAACATAAGAAGTATTTACAAACCAAAATTAAAAACGAAGTTAATGAAATTACTTTTAGTCGCTTACCCGACGAAAGTGGCGACTCCGCAACCTTTATGAACTTGTTGATGCCGGATACGCCTTCTGCACAATCTTTAGTACAAGATTTGAACAAAAAAGGCATTGGCGGATTTAATTACTGGTACACCAATATGTACCACTTTATCAATCAGTGGGATCATATTAAAGAATTGAAATTTCCTAATAAAATGCCCATACATTATCAGCATAAATCCCAGGATTACAAAAATTTAGATTTACCAAAATCTCAAGAAGTTGTAGGGCGCTTGATTTCCTTTGGTATTCGTGTAACATGGACACAGGAAGAAATGGACCATCTTGCCCATCATATTATTGAATCGGCCAAAACAGTATTGAGTAACAAAATTGTTATTTAAAATTTCCTTATGCACAAAAATTTCAAAAACATTGACAGAATTGTATATGGCAGGGGAGCGTTTCATCAACTCGCTGAAATCATTGCTCCTGTTAGAAAAGAAAACAATCGGTATTTTGTTTTCATAGTAGATAATTACTTTAAAGGAAAAGAATTGGAAAAACGTTTGCAAAATCAACCGGAAGATTTGGTTTATTTCATAGATGTTGACCCCCACGAACCCACTACAGAACAGGTAGATCATTTACGTGATGATATAATGAATAAAAAAGGATTACCATCGGGTGTAATTGGAATAGGAGGAGGAAGCATTATGGATATAGCCAAAGCGGTTTCTCTTATGCTTACCAACCCCGGAAGTTCTGTTCAATATCAGGGATTAAATTTAGTAAAAATTCCTGGCGTGTACCATTTGGGAGTACCTACTATTTCGGGCACAGGAGCCGAAGTGAGCATGACCGCTGTACTTACAGG
>JAOABO010000016.1 GCA_026418315.1 Bacteroidia bacterium | reverse complement strand
CAATTGGATTGGTAATAGGGGCTATAGGTTGTACTTCTATATGATTGATTCCACCGTCCCACATGAAATACGGATGCCAGTTAAGATTAAATAGTGCGGGAGCGTTTCTCGTGCCAAATTGGTTATTTACTCCGTGGCTAAATTGATGGCCAGCATTGGCAAAAGCAGAAAAATGTTGATGACAGGTACCACAAGAAACTGTATTATCGCTGGATAATGCTGTTTCATAAAACAATGCTCTTCCAAGTATAAACCCTTCTTTCGTTAGGGGATTATTTTCAAAATTATAAACAGGTTTTGGCCAGCCAGATGGCACGACCACACGGATATTATCCGCGGGTAGTGCTGGCTTAATTTCCGGGTCCACTTTACATCCAACTAGTGTGAAAAGCAACAGTATCTGTGAAAGATGTTTTTGCATAAAAATTAATTGTGAATATGATCTACAGATATCATGTCTGCGTAATTATCAGCAATTTTCTTGGCGGTAGAACCAGGCATCATCACATTAAATGTTGTAGCGAGATTAATAGTATGAGGTGTTTTAAATATTTCGCTAACGTCCACTTTGAAATGTATTTCAGGGGTAGCTGTAGAAGAAACATTAGCTGTAGCACTATTAAACGAAGGGGTTATCCATTTTAATGCATTATTAGGTCCTGAAAATCCTCCTATGTGATAAGCAAAAGATTTTGTTGTTGAACCCGATTGTGGGGATGTTCCTTCAAGTTTTAACATGATATAGCCCGTTGTCCAGCTCCAAAACATACCATTTGAAGGATCTAATGCTCCCGTTTGAGCTCCACTTACATTCCTTGCCGAATCAACGCCAATCAGCATTTTGATGGATTTGTATTGTCCAGATGGAATGTTATTTAAGGTAAATGAAACCATTGAATTAATGCTGTGATTCACTAAAAAATAAGATTCCGGAACAGTGTAAGTAGAATTATCTGTTTTTGTCAAAGTAATATTACTGATGTAATACTTAAAAGTTGAAAATTTGACCGTATCTCCATTTGCAGTTGTGTAGTTTTTATTAAATGCAAAAGAGCTATCGCCAAACATTGCTTCAAAAGTTAGTACAAGTTTACCATTTGTATTTGTACCATTATTATTGTTGTTATTGTTGTTATTATTTGGATTATTAGGGTCCTTTTTACATGAAACTATTAGTAATAATGTAGGTAATGCAATTAATATTTTTTTTATTGTTTTCATAACTTTATTTTTTTAGAGTTTGTTTTTATGATGATAGATATCAATATTGTTTATTTAATGAAAATATTTACCTTTTCTGTATATACAGAAAAAGTTGTTCCTCTATATTATTTTTAGATAGTAAAAGTACAAAAAAACTAAAAGCAATAATTAAATAGCTGGGGGATGAAAAATACTGTTGTGATGTGAATAATGATAAGTTATGCTATAGTTCAAAAATGTAAAAATGCTCCTCTCACTTATTGAAATTGAAATGTTCAAAAAGTGATAAAACTCTTTGAGATTAAAATTAATCACGTGTTTAATATTATTCATTTCATCTTTTGTATTATCAACTTTTGATAAACTGACTGACAAATAACATTTCCCATGGCAGTTGATTTGTCTATTGAATTTATTTATACATTCTTTAATATACGCTTGTTTATTAATGACATAATTACAAGTAATCAAAGTTTTATAGACACTGACAAGTGTTAGTAAAGCAATTAAAAATATTACAGAAACCAAATTAAGAGAACAAAAATTCTTCATAAACTTTAAAAAAGAAAGAGAGAACTTACGTTCTCTCTTTGTTCATTTAATGATGTCCTCCTCCGTCTAATTCACCTTCCTTTAATGGCACTGTTTGTGGAACAAAATCTTCTTCATATCCTGGTTTGCTGTAATCATAAGCCCATCTGTGTACAGTAGGCAATTCACCAGGCCAGTTTCCATGTATGTTTGCTACAGGGTTTGTCCACTCTAATCCATTACTTTTCCATGGATTTTGAGGTGCTTTAGGTCCTCTAAACATACTATAAAAGAAATTAAAAATAAATATTCCCTGTGCCAAAGCGCCTATGATTGCAAACACTGTAACAATCATGTTAATATCATACAAAGCATCAAACATAGGAAACTCACTATTTGTATAATACCTTCTTGGCACACCAGCAGTTCCTAAAAAATGCATAGGGAAAAATACACCATAAGCGCTAATAAAAGTAAGCCAAAAATGAATATACCCCAATTTTTTATTCATCATTCTTAAATATAATTTTGGAAACCAGTGATATACCCCTGCAAACATTCCAAATACAGCCGACAAACCCATTACAATATGAAAGTGTGCCACAACAAAATAGGTATCATGAACCGTAATATCCAATGTACTATCTGCCAATATGATTCCGGTTACACCTCCCGTAACAAATGAAGAAACTAACCCAATTGAAAATAATGCTGCAGGTGTATATTGAATATTTCCTTTCCATAAAGTGGTTAGATAATTAAATGCTTTTACTGCAGATGGAATGGCAATCAATAAAGTGGTAAACACAAATACAGAACCCAAAAATGGATTCATGCCGGTTACATACATGTGATGCCCCCACACTATAAAAGATAGAAAAGCAATAGCGAGCATAGAGCCAATCATTGCTCTGTAACCAAATATAGGTTTTCTGGAAATATTAGCGATAATTTCAGATGTGATACCTAAGGCAGGTAACAAAACAATATACACCTCAGGGTGTCCCAAAAACCAGAATAAATGTTCGTATAAAATCGGACTTCCTCCGCTATAATCCAGCGGTCTTCCACCAATATAAATATCAGACAAATAAAAACTGGTACCTAATAATCTATCTGATAATAATAAAAGTGCAGCAGAGAGTAATACAGGAAAAGAGAGTAAACCAATAATTGCAGTAATTAAAAATGCCCATATGGTTAATGGTAAGCGGGTCATTTTCATTCCTTTTGTACGATAATTAATAATTGTAATGATATAATTTAATCCTCCCATTAAAGCAGATGCAATAAATAATGCCATAGATATCAACCAAAGATCCATTCCTAAACCTGAACCAGGAATGGCTTGGGGTAGAGCAGATAAAGGAGGATATACAGTCCACCCGGAGCTAGCTGCCCCATTAGGAATAAACAAAGAAATAACCATAATAAGAGATGAAGCAAAAAAGAACCAATATGAAAGCATATTAATAAAAGGTGATGCCATATCTCTTGCCCCTATTTGATATGGTATCAACAAATTAGAGAAAGTTCCGGAAAGTCCACCTGTTAAAAGAAAAAATACCATGATAGTGCCATGCATTGTAACTAAAGACAAGTAAGCATTAGGATCCAAAATACCATCTTTTCCCCACTTATCTCCCATTATCCAATTAATAAAAGCAAATTTTTCACCAGGCCACGCCAGCTGCAAACGAAACACTATAGACATAATCATTGCTATTACTGCCATGATCATTGCAGTAATTAAATATTGGCGGGCAATCATTTTGTGATCCTGACTAAAAACATATTTGGTAATAAAACTCTCTTCATGTTCTTCGTAACGATGAATATCTACATGTTCTTTTTCGTGAAGTTCTGTATTGGTGAGGTTGACTGTTTCCATATTATTTGTTTTAATTTTTTAGTGCAAAAATAAATAGTTTTTTATTTTGTTTATTGTAACATTAATTACTTTGATGCTACCGTTTTAAAAGATTTTTGTTGTCTTAACCATTCATTAAATTCCTGCTCCGTTTCAACAACTATTTTCATTTGCATATTATAGTGCGATGCCCCACATATTTTATTACACAGTAGCACATAATCAAACTCTACTGGTTCTTTTCCTTCTTTGGCTCTTTGCTCATTAATTTGTTTCATCAAATTTTGCACATGAGGGTCTTCCCGCATTTCTTTGGTGGTTTTAGTTGGTTTAAACTTAAAGGTAGTTACCATACCAGGAACACAATTCATTTGCGCTCTGAAGTGTGGCATAAATGCAGAATGTATAACATCTCTGGAACGAAATTGAAAAACCACTTCTTTGCCTACCGGAATATGAAACTCGTTTTTTACTAATAAATCATCAAAACCAGATTGATCGGTAGTGTCTAACCCTACAGGATTACTTCCTTCAATATGTCTGAAATCAGTAGTTCCTAATTTTCCATCTTTACCAGGATACCTTGCTGTCCAATCAAACTGCTTAGCATATAGTTCTACAATCAAGGGATTTTTTTCTGTAGAAGGTGCTGTAATTTCATTCCAATACTTTAGACCAAATGTGATAATAAACGCTAATGCAGATGCAGGAATAATAGTCCACAACATTTCTAATTTACTGTTATCAGAATAATATACTGCCTTTCTGTTTTTATTACCGCGGTACTTATAAGCAAAATAAAATAAAACAGCATTTACAACAACAAATACGAAACTAATTAATATCATGTTCCAAAATAATAATTCATCAATATGTTTTCCATGTTCAGATGCTGCAGGAGGTAATGCTTTATCATACCATTTATCTATTTGGTAGAAGAATAAAAACAAGAACGCTATTCCAAATAAAAGCATTAACTTTCCCATTAAATCATTTTCACTATCTGTTGGTTCCCATTCTTTGGTTTTTCTTAATTCTCTTGCAAACTCAACAACTTTCATCAATTGGTGTACTGCAAGTATGAACAAAATTACTGCTAAGATAATTAAAAGTTTCATAATCAATTTTTTACAATTTTTTCGGCACAAAAATAGTTAATTTAAATCATAATATCCAAAAAAATATTGTTTGTCATATATCTTTTATTAGTTGTTAAAGATTGAGAATGAAAGTTTTTTAACAAGATGATTTATTTTTTCAAGTTTTGAAGGATCAGATTAATTTAAAATTTACTATGAACATATCTATCTTTGACTTCAATTCTATTAAAGCAAGATTCACAACAAAGAAAGTGCAGTTATTAAAAATCCATTAGAAAGAACAGAAGAGCAAATAAGTAAAAATAAAAACTATTATTTTTTACTTCTTTATTTCTCTTGCAAGTACTACATATACAGAAAAATGATCGCTATAACCACCCTGATAGTTTCCACCTACTATAGTTCTGAAGGGATAACCTTTAAAGTTGCCAAAATCATTTCTAACAAAGGGTTTGTTGAAAATTTTTGCATTGAGATATTGAAGTGTTGCAAAATCAGTTGGCAATAAAGGTTTGTTCATTAATATTTGATCAAATAAATTCCATTGGTCTTGATATGCAAGAGTTCCAAATCCTTTTTTGTGTAATTTTTCCATAGGATTAAAAAACTCGTCTTCTCTGGTTCTCTTTATATCATTGTAAGTCCGTATATATTTTTTGATACTTTCATTAATAGGATCATCATTATAATCACCCATAATCATAATTTTGATATTGGGATCTACTTTCATAATACTATCGGCGATATGTCTTGCGGTTTTAGCCGCAGAAATTCTATTAGGACGGCTGGCTTCTTCTCCTCCTCTGCGAGATGGCCAGTGATTAACAAGAAAGGCAAATGGTTCTCCAAGTAACTTTCCATATACTACTAAAATATCTCTGGTTTTGTGGGCAGTGTCTGTTACAACTTTAACAGGATAAGAAACAAATTTTTCGGGCTTAAAATATTTAGGATTATACATTAAAGCAGGATCTACACCTCTGGCATCAGGTCCTTCAATGAGTATGGGTTGATAATTTCTGTTGGCGATTTTTTCTTGTTTAGCCAGATCTTTCAATACATTGATGTTTTCTACTTCACACATGCCTATTACTGCAGGGCCATCAGGAGTATATTCTTCGCCAATTTGTTTAATAACTTCAGCTAAGTGGTCTAATTTCTTTAAATACCGTGCTGTGTTCCATAAATTAGTTCCGCTGGGTAAAAATTCCTCATCCAGTTTTTTGGGATCATCAATAGTGTCGTATAGATTCTCTATATTCCAAAATGCTACTACAACTAAATTGTACTGACGCCCTTTTTCTAACTTTTGAGGATAATAAGTAGTAAATAAAAAGGAGAGTGAAACGAAAAGTATAAAATGCTTCATGATATTAAAAATTAAAATTAACCATTAAAATATAAGTAAGCCCCATGGCATAGTTATATTTATTTGGAAACTTTAATGGGTCACTAGCATCGTATCTTAACTGCTCAATACCATTGCTAATGATAGTTTTATTATTCAGTAAATTAGAAGCAGAAGCATTAATTCCTAATGTGTATTTTCTTTTAATACGAAAAGATTTTCCGACATTAGCATCTAATGTAAATTTAGAAGGTAATTTTTCTTGTCCTAATAATTGATTCCATTGAGGATCAGTTGGAATATATTTACTGATAGCAGCTTCTGTTCTTCTGTCTGGATTGGGCTCTATGTACATATCAGCAAAGTAATTAAAATAAATACCTACATACCAATATTTTTTGCTATTATACCGTATTCCTAATCCTGCTAATGTTTGTGGTGTTCCACCTATTTTGTAGTTTTTCAAATACACCGTTCTGTCAATAAAAAGATTTTCACCAGAGTTATTCCTCCATGCTTGTGCAAGTGGACGATTGGTATATATAAATTCGCCAATACCGAGCACACCTGTTGCAGTAAATCCTCTTAAAAATTTTGCTTCCACGCCCAGTTCAATTCCTTGATGTTGAGTATTCACACCTGTCATTACATAATTTACAATAGTATTATATACATCATGAAAATAAGAGCGTAAATAAGTTGAATTTTTAAATTGATAAAAGTAGTAGGTAACTCGGGCTTTCAGAAAACCTAAATTGGCATAGTAATTAATATCTGTTGCCAAACATTGTTCATCCTGCAGTGGAGATATGTAATCATTTCTGGTTTGAGGAGAGATAAAAACATTTTGAAAATCGGTTGGCTTTGTGTTATACATAGCATTAAAAGACACATAATGTTTTCCACTTATTTTATATGTTGCTCCTGCTTTGATGCCATAGTTGACAAATGAAAGAGTAGCAGATTTACCTTTTGAGCTATTCAGAAACTTACCATTTTTCATTAATCCATCTCTATAAATAGATGAATAACTGATAGACATAGCTCCGTATATGTCCAATTGGTTGAGATTATATTCCACTTGCCCCCATCCTTCATATCTTTGTGTTACAATATTATAGTTGTATCCAAATATGTCGCCTTTTCTAATCAGTTTATTAGGATGCTCTACATCATTTTGATAAAACATTTCGTCCGTGGTAAGTCCTCTTGCAAAAATATCATAGTCCAGCCAGAAATCTCCTCCTAATAAATCATCTACTGTTTTATAGTGATGATTGATACTGTAGTTGGTATTAATTCCACCACTGACAAACATCTTATTGATTCGTTTATTAATATACGATGTAAAATTAAAAACTTTAGAGTCCGTATTTTGTGCTTGCACTATATATTTTGACCTTCTTCCTTCAAAAGTACTACCTGCTATTCCATTCACATCTTGTACAGTAAATAAATTTCCATAATTGGCCTGATAAAATTTATCCCAGTTTAATTGTTGTGTATTCACATCTGTCTGCCACAATTGGGTTAGTATTTGTGAATAAGTAGGATTCGTGTATTGATAATAACTAGGAAGATACTTATAGAAAGTAGGATTAGGATTAGCTGCATCATACCATGTTATACTCGTAGATTTATTTTTACCATAAGAAAAAGAAGCTGATGTAATCCACTTAGCATTTTCACTTATGCTAAAAATATGGGATAATATAGCAGTAGGGTATGCATTGTTAGTGATGTATCCATTTCTTTTTTTACCATTTTGATAGCCCCAGTAAGGATTGTAAAAATTGTTCCCTACAAGGTCATATACTTCCTGCTGTGCCATGCCTTTTCTTGCTCTTTCAATATCGGCATAAAAGGCGGTTAGTGACAATGAGTGTTTGTCGTTTAATCTTTTTTCTATACCTAAATAATAACTGGTAGAATTAAAATAAGTACCCGGATAATAGCTGGTATCTGATAAACGAGCAGATGCAGACAATGTAATAGCCCATCCATTCTGCATCATACCTGTAGAATGCGTAAGCATAATTCTGTGTTGAAAAATTCTATTGGAATTAGCATAGGAGAATCGTGTGCCTTTTTTAAATAAAGATGCACGACTATCAATAAAGGTATATCCTGATGAAGGACTAAAAGCATACCTTGAAGGTGTAACGCCTATTCTGATTTCCGGAAACCGCATCACATCATTTAAACCACCCCAATTACTCCAATTAGCATACCCTAATTCCGGATTTGCCATATTTATACCATTAATCATAATCAAACTTTGATCAGCTGGTAATCCTCTTAATCTAAAATTAACAGAAGCAAGGTGAAAAGAAGCATAGCTTAGGTAGATGTCACGGGATGCTTGTAATAAAGAAGCTACATCCTGACTATTACTCTCCGCATCACTCTCATCGGATGTGACAGAATATACCGGAACCTGAAATTCATCTCCTTTTGTTTTAGCAGTATCAGCAGGAATACTATCATTTTGGGCGCCAGCAAAATGAAAAAAGAAAATACAAATCCAAAAAATTGACCATAGTTTTTTCATAAAGCACATTTACTTCTTGGGCAAAAGTACATAAAAGAATTGAAGTATTTTCTATTAAGAAATAATTAAATTCGATTTTCTGAAATGAAACCGCACTACTATAATCAATCTTGAGTTTTGTCTTTTCAGTATATTTGCCTCAAATTTGTATTTTATGACTCAAATAAAATTTGGTACGGACGGGTGGAGAGCCATTATTGCAGATACATTTACTATAGAAAATGTGTGTAGAGTAACAGAAGGTGTTGCAAAGTGGTTACAAGCAAACTATACAAAACCCAAAGTAGTAGTAGGATATGATTGCAGGTTTGGAGGAAAATTATTCAGCGAAACGGTTGCAAAAATATTGACTTATCATAACATTTCTGTCATTATTGATAAAAACTTTGTATCAACACCCATGGTTTCATTAGCTACCTTAAAAAATAATGCATCTTTAGGTATTATTATCACTGCAAGTCATAATCCCCCTGAATACAATGGATATAAATTAAAAGGAAGTTACGGAGGTCCTTTATTACCAGACAAAATAGCTGAAATAGAAAAACTAATACCAGATACACCCTCCTTTGAATTCAAATCTATTTCTCTTGAAGACATTGAAAAATCAGGATTATTACGTTACGAAAATTTTGAGGACCTTTACTATAACCACGTCGTTCAGCATTTTGATATAAATGCCATTGAAAAATCTGGATTAAAGTTTGCCTACGACAGTATGTATGGTGCAGGGCAAAACATTATGTACCGTTTGTTTCCATACATCATACATTTGCACAAACAATATAATCCATCTTTTTATGGTCAGGCACCAGAACCTATTTTACGCAATTTGCAGGATTTTCAAAAGTTTATCAAACAGCACGGAAAAATTAATTGTGGACTATGTACAGATGGTGATGCTGATAGAATTGGCTTATTTGACAGCAAAGGTAATTTTGTAGATTCTCATCATATTATTTTACTATTGATTAAATATCTTGCAGAAGTAAAAAAGTTAAAGGGTAAAATTGTGACGGCCACCTCTACTACACCCAGAGTGCATAAATTAGCAAAATACTTAGGGTTAGAGGTTATTACTGTGCCTATTGGATTTAAACATATTGCTGGCTACATGATTTCAGACGATGTGTTATTAGGCGGAGAAGAAAGCGGCGGTATTGCTATTAAAGGACATATCCCGGAAAGAGACGGTATATGGATGGGACTGACAATATGGGAATATATGGCTAAAAGCAAAAAAACACTGGAAGAACTGATAGAAGATGTATATAAAATTACAGGAAGATTTTCTTATTACAGATATGACTTGCATATTGACAATAATCTAAAAGAAAAAATTATGAACCACTGTAAAGAAGGTAAATATAAAGAATTTGGAAAATATAAGATAAGGGGTGTTGAAACAATAGATGGGTATAAATATTTTTTAGATGATGAACAATGGGTAATGATAAGAGCCAGTGGCACCGAGCCATTATTAAGATTGTATGGCGAAAGTGAAACCTATGAAGGCGTCATTGAATTATTAAACACTGTTCAATCTGTTATACTAAATAGTTAAGCAACATGTACAAGTATTTATGGTGGTTACCTAATTTTATAACACTAATCAATTTATTGTGCGGTAGTATAGGAATCATTGAATTAGTAAATGAACGATATGAGCATGTTATAATTCTTGTTTTTATATCATTATTCGCCGATTTTTTGGATGGATTGGTTGCCCGAATTTTAAAAGCACAATCTGCTATTGGAAAAGATTTAGATAGTTTGGCAGATCTTATTACATTTGGTTTATTACCTTCCATTGTCTTATATCATTTGGCAGAACAGCAAGAACACTCTATATGGAATTTCCTATGTTTTTCTGTTGTAATATTTTCCGCCATACGGCTAGCAAAATTTAATCATGATACCCGCCAGTCCTATTATTTTATAGGATTACCTACACCTGCCAACGCATTGTTTATTTTATCTCTTTTGATTTTTGTAATTCATGAGCATCCTGAAGTTAGTGAACACTCTGTTTTACTCAAATGGAACGCTATCATTTTATCTAAAATTATTTATTCTACCAATGCTATTAGAATACTTTCTGTAATTTCGTCTGTTTTACTCATTTTTCCTATTAATCTGATTTCTTTCAAATTTACAAAATTCACAATTAATGCTATCAAGCATCAATTAATACTATTAATAGGGGTTTTTGTTTTACTTATTTTATTTGGGAAGATGGCGATTTTTTGGACTGTACTTTGGTATGTAGTATGGTCGGTATTGTGGTATTATTTTATTCTGTAATTTTTCTACAAAGAAACCTCACCCACTCTTCTTCTGCATTGAGAGAAGGTATAAGTGTAAGTTTTTCTCCACCATACTGCATAAACAAAGCACTGTATTCTTTTTCTATTTCATATAACGTTTCTAAACAATCTGTAACAAATGCCGGTGATACAACCACCAAGTTTTTTACTCCTTTTGTACATAATTCCTTTAAATAATCCGATGCATAAGGTTTTAACCACTCCGATTGTCCTAATCTGGATTGAAAACAGGTGCCTATTTTATCTGTATCTAAAGATAATTTTTCTGTTATCCATTTTGTAGTATTGATGCAATTAGACCTGTAACAAAACTCATTTTTTTCATAAATAGAATGACAACAGCTATCTAAATTACAATGTTGTTGTACAAATTGTTTATCGGCTTTGAAAATTTGCCGTATTGGTAATCCGTGATAGCTGAACAATACAAAATCATAATTTTCAGGTAAATGTTTTTTTATATGATTGGCCCATATAGTAACAAACTCCGTATCGTTATAAAAAGTATGAATAGTTTTGATATTCGGAATAATTGGCCAGTTTTTCAGTTCGTCAAAAACAGATTCTAAAGCGGAACCTGTGGTAGATGATGCATATTGCGGATAAAGTGGAATAATAATTATCTCGGATAAGTGTATTTTTTTAAATTCTCTTAAGATATCCTTTAAGTATGGTTTTCCATACATCATGGCTATTTTGACCATATAATTTTTTCCCAACTTAACTTGTAAAGCATTCTCAAGTAATTTGGAATAATACAACAATGGTGATTGATTTTGAATTAAAATTTCATTGTATGCTCTTAAACTTTTTGAAGCCCGAAATGGCGCAATAATCATATTCACCAATAAAAACCGAAATAAAAAAGGAATATCTATCACTCTTTTATCCATTAAAAAATTGCGTAAATATTGACGCACAGCCACCGTGTTAAAACTATCCGGACTACCAATATTGACGAGTAACACTCCCTTTTTCATACATTGCCGGATATTTCTTTGTTATTACTGTGATTTTCTATTTGTTTATGAAATAATAATAAAATAGCTACTCCTACAGTGATAGAGGCATCGGCAAAATTAAAAATAGGTCTAAAAAACAAAAAATCTTCTCCCCCCCAAATCGGGAACCATTTAGGAAAGGTACCACTAAAAAGCGGAAAATAAAACATATCTACTACTTTCCCATACATAAATGGAGCATAACCATTACCCAAAGTTAATTGTGCCACTTGAAATTCTGTACTCTCTGTAAATAGTACTCCATAAAATACACTATCTATTATATTTCCAATAGCCCCCGCAAGAATAAGAGATGCACCTACAATATAATAGTAGCTTTCGTCTTTTTTAATCAGCTGATTTATAAACCAAATACCAAATATACAAGCCAAAATGCGAAATAAAGTAAGTAACAATTTTCCATTTTCTCCTCCCCACTCTATCCCAAAAGCCATTCCGGGGTTTTCAGTAAAATACAAATACGCCCAATCTGCAAACTCTTTTACTAAGCCCAAAGGATAATTTAATTTAATGTAAATTTTAATAATTTGGTCAATTGCTATAACAGATAAAACTGTTATGAATGCTATTTTCTTTTTGTTTTTCATTAAATAAATAATGCGGCGAATATAGAGATTAGAAAATTAAAAATTAACCTATTTGTGTGCTTCAAGTATAAAAATGGTTTACTCTATTATCATATAACACCTGCTCTCATTAAAATTTCCCTTACTGAAAGATAGGTATGTGATAAAACCATATTTTGAACTTCTTGCTTTTTTATCCATTCTGCTTTCTCAATACCCTCCTCGTACTGTGGATGTAATTTATGATGATTTTCTGAATGCATTAAATACCATTGGGTTATTTTCAATATCCATTTGTTTTTCTGATTAAAAATATGATACGTTAGGCCTAAATTTTTTTTAATTTCCAACTCAGAAATGCCTGTTTCTTCTACGCACTCCCTGATTGCTGCTTCTTCCGCATTTTCACTCTCATCTATTTTTCCTTTTGGTAAATCCCATTTGCCTTTTTTGAATATAAATAAAAATTCGTTTGTGTTTTGCTTCTGAATCAAACCTCCTGCTGCATACATGATTAGAAATTTTGATGGCAAATACACCATAATAAATGACAAAAGAAGTTCCTTATTACTAAAAAGAAAAACACAATCATCATCATTATTGAGCCAATCATTTATTAAAATATCTAATTCAACAAATTTAGTATTATCACTTATTGAAAACACATTCAGTTTATCTTGTTGATAATGAGCATCTTTATCAGTTATTATTAATGTTTTATCTAAATGCCGGATACTTATTTTCATAAATTATTCTTATTATTGCACCCCGATTTTTGATGTATGAAAACAAATAAGGAAGTGTCGCACAAAGTTGCAGAATATCTTTTACAAATTAAAGCCGTTAAATTAAATACTAAAAAACCTTTTCAATGGAGCAGTGGTTTATTATCCCCCATATATTGCGATAATAGAATTATTCTCTCCTATCCATCTATGCGCACTTATATTCGCCAACAGTTAGTAGATACTATTAATGAAAATTTTGGTAACCCGGATGTCATTGCCGGTATTGCTACAGGTGGTATCGCACACGGCGTGTTGGTAGCTCAGGAATTAGGTTTACCTTTTATATATGTTCGCCCAGAACCCAAAGGACACGGACTTAGCAATGCTATTGAAGGATATGTAGAAAAAGGGCAATCCGTTATTGTTATTGAAGATTTAATATCAACAGGAGGCAGTAGCTTAAAAGCCATTCAGCACTTAAAAGAATTTGGCTGTACTGTAAAAGGAATGATTTCTATATTTAGTTACAACATGAGTATTGCCGAAGACGCGTTTAAAGAAAATAAATTGAAAGTTTTTTCTCTTTCTGATTTCAACGACCTTATTAAAATAGCCCTTGAAAAAGAATATATTTCTGATGAGGATTATTTTCAATTAAAAGAGTGGCATAAAGACCCCGGTCAATGGGCAAAACAGTTTAATGGAAAGTAATAATTTTGAAATAAGCTCCACATGGCTCAGGTGCTCAACATCTGAAGAAATAATTTTTGATTTTTTATCCCACCTAAAAAATCTTGAACACATTTTACCCAAAGATAAAATTCAAAACATACAATTTCAAAACAATAAACTGAGTTTTGAAATAGAAAATATTATTAAACTCACTTTATTTATCAATCAAATTAAACAAAAAAAAGACACCACAGATATATCTTTCATAGAATATTTATCCGAGCCCTTTGGAAATTATTATTTACTTCTTAAAGCATCATTCAAAGATAATCAAAGCCAAATTGTTCTTTCTGGTTACTTAAATCCATTTGTTTTAAATATAGCCAAAAAAAAACTTAACTACTTGGTAAACAAAATTAACGAAAAACTCTCAGAATTCTCACCTTCTAATATGAATGAATGATTCATCCTCTTCCATTGGAAAAAAGAATTGTTTACGAAGACAATCATATTATCATTGTCAATAAACTCCCGTCCGAAATTGTTCAGGAAGATAAAACTCATGATGTCTCATTATTAGAACACTTAAAAAAATTTCTTAAAGAAAGAGAACAAAAAACCGGCAATGTATTTCTGGAAGTCATTCACAGAATAGATCGCCCTGTTTCAGGGCTCATCATATTTGCCAAAACGAGTAAAGCATTAAGCAAGTTTAATCAAATTCTTAGAGAAAATAAAATTGAGAAAACCTACCTTGCTATTGTACAAAATGAACCACCCAAGAGAAAAGATAAGTTAGAACATTATATCGTAAAAAATTCAACTAAAAATAAAAGTAAAGCATTTTCCAAACCAATCAAAAACAGTAAGAAAGCTATTTTAGAATACGAAATAATTGCCCATTCAGAAAGATATTATCTTTTAAAAATCAATTTGATTACTGGACGTCATCATCAAATACGAGCACAACTATCTGCTATTCATTGTCCTATTAAAGGTGATATTAAATATGGATATCCACGAACTAACCCTGGCGGCTTTATTCATTTACATAGTTATCAATTACAATTTGAACATCCTATAAAAAAAGAACTTATCAAAGTTCGGTGCAAGCCCGCATTTGAAGATAAATTATGGTCTGATATTTTTGATGCTTACTATTAAGTCAACTTATCAAAAGTATAATTCGCTCTTTGCTTATTTCATTTGATTTTCAATGATTGCCACAAAGCCATTGTATAAAAAAGAAAAAAATTATTCTTTTACAAACAAAGATTTTAATTCGGTTGCTTCGTCAGGATTTAATCGTCCACTGAGTATTAAAGACAATTGCCTTCTTCTTAATGCAGCATCGTATCTTTTTTTCTCCAACTCTGTTTTAGGAGTAACTTTTGGCACTGGTAGTGGCGTGCCATTTTGGTCAATGGCTACATAAGTAGCAATGGCTTCATTACATTTCATTCTTTTACCAGTTACGGTATTTTCAACATATACATCAATGATAACCTCCATGCTGGTACCAAAAGAACGAGACACTTGTGCTTCTAAAGTAACAATGCTATTTTCTTTAATAGGTACTGAAAACGAAATATGATTAATAGCCGCTGTAACTACCACTCTTCCACAATGCCTTTGAGCAGCAATGCTTCCTGCAATATCTATCCATTCCATCAATCTTCCGCCAAATAAATTACCCAATGGGTTGGTATCGCCGGGTAATACGATTTCAGTTTTAATACACTTTGAATCTGATGCCGCTTTAGATTCTTCCATACTATTCAATAAAATTAATTAAGAAGTAGAATTATTTTTTATACTATTATCGGTTGTGTCAGAATTGGATTTATCAAAAGGTCTTTTTCCTAAAATCTCTTCTAAATCTTCTTTAAATATCACCTCATGTTCAAGTAATCTATTAGCCAAATTGGTCAGCAATTCCTTTTTTTCAGTAAGAATATTCTTTGCTCTTTGATAAGCAATATCAGTCATTTTCTTTACTTCTTCATCAATGGTTTCAGCAGTTTTTTCACTGTATGGTTTTGAAAATGCATATTCTGATTGGCCTGTACTATCATAATAACTGATGTTGCCTATTTTGGGATTTAGTCCATAATATACTACAGCTGCATAGGCCTGCTTGGTTACTTTTTCAAGGTCATTCATAGCACCGGTTGAAATTTTTCCAAATACTACGTCTTCTGCTGCTCTTCCGCCAAGCGCTGCTGTCATTTCATCTAAAATTTGATCGGTTGTTGTAATGTGTCTTTCTTCTGGTAAATACCATGCAGCCCCCAATGATTTGCCTCTGGGTACAATCGTTACTTTAACCAAAGGTGCAGCGTGTTCCAAAAACCAGCTCACTGTAGCATGACCCGCCTCATGAAAAGCAATAATTTTCTTTTCTTCGGGTGTAATGATTTTATTTTTCATTTCAAGTCCTGCAATTACTCTATCTACAGCATCCAAAAAATCTTCTTTACTGACTATTTTTTTACCTTTTCGGGCGGCTATGAGTGCTGCTTCATTACAAATATTGGCAATATCAGCACCACTGAAACCCGGCGTCTGACGGGCTAAAAACTCAACATTCACTGAAGAATCAATTTTAATTCTTTTTAAATGTACTTTGAATATTTCTTCTCTGTCTTTTACATCGGGCATATCTATGTAAATGTGCCTGTCAAATCTTCCTGGACGAAGCAATGCTTTATCTAATATATCTGCCCTGTTAGTAGCAGCTAATACAATAACGCCACTATTGGCAGCAAAGCCGTCCATTTCTGTAAGCAACTGATTAAGTGTACTTTCTCGTTCATCATTTGCACCGGTTGAAATATTTTTAGAGCGGGAACGTCCTATTGCATCAATTTCATCAATAAAAATAATACAAGGAGCTTTTTCTTTGGCTTGTGCAAATAAATCCCGCACTCGGGATGCACCCACGCCTACAAACATTTCTACAAACTCTGAGCCCGAAATAGTAAAAAAAGGCACTTTTGCTTCTCCTGCAATAGCTTTAGCAAGTAAAGTTTTTCCAGTACCGGGTGGTCCTACTAACAATACTCCTTTTGGAATTTTAGCCCCTAATTCTGTGTATTTAGATGGATTTTTCAAAAAATCTACAATTTCCTGCATTTCTGTTTTAGCCCCTTCTAATCCTGCCACATCAGCAAACGTTACACCCGGTGTTTTATCTTTATCAAAAAGCTGCGCTCTGGATCGTCCAAAACTAAATATTGAACCTGGCGAACCGGGTGCATTTCCGGACATTCTCCGAAGCATAAAAATCCAAAATAATCCAAAAATAACCAATGGAATAATCCATGATAAATGATCTGTCCAGTTTGTTTCTTCTATGGCACGCGGAAAAACAGTTTTGTTTTTAGGAATCCCTGCGCTCTCCTGCACTTTTTCTACTCGGTTCAGAAAAAACTCAACAGAGGGTATGCTAACAACAAAATGCGGTCCTTTGAATTTCTTATCACCAAAATAAGGAAGTCCAGTGTTGGGGTCTTTATATCTTGGGGATTTTAATAATGAATCCCTATTGATAAAAATTTGAGCATATTTACCATTGATGATAACAATATCGGTAACATCTCCGTGAGCCAGCATGTCTTCAAACTTGGTTTGAGAAATTTCAATTTGTCTTCTTAATGCATCATTATTAAAAAAAGTAAGGAAAAGAATAATAGCAATAACAACGCCATAAACCCAATAAAATGAATTACCTCCATTATTTGGGGCTATTTTTTTTTGTCCCTGAAAAATTTTTTCCTTGAGTTGTTCAAACTGTTTTTGTCTAATTTTTTCTTCTTCAGAAACATCTTGATTATTTTTATTATTGGTGTTGATGTTTTGTTCTGATGCAGTACTTTTATTTTCGTTTTCTTTATTTGAAGAAGATATAGGGTTATTGTTAGTATTATCGGTATTTGCATTAGTTTCGTTCTGATTTTGCATAATCAATTAATTTTAGTGTTTAAGATTTTTGGTGTCTATACATATTGGACTTTGGCGTCTGCCCATAAGGATTCTAACCTATAAAATTCGCGTATGTCGCTACGAAAAACATGTGCTACGATTGTTAGGTAGTCAATCAAAATCCATTCTGCGTTTTGTAATCCTTCAATATGATGTGGTTTCACAGATAGTTTTTTCCTTGTCATTTCTTCAATAGATTCTGTTATGGCTTGTAGTTGTGGTTTGCTCTCTGCCTCACAAATAACAAAATAATTACAAAAACTATTTTCAATGTCTTTTAAATCTATAACAGTGATGTTTTTGGCTTTTTTCTCTTGCATTCCTTCTATAATGGTATTTAGTAAAAATTGTTCAGTATCTTTTTTGGTTAGTTTCTCTTTCTTTTTGTCTTTTGAGATTTTTAATGCTTTTACCTTATTAGATTCGCTTTTTTTTACTTTTGAAGCAGTGTTTTTAGATAATTTTTTTTTAGAAATAACGGTCTTTTTTGAACTTGCTTTTTTTTCTGATGTTTTTTTAGTTTTTGTTGATTTGCTCTTTTTAGATGTTTTTTTAGCCATAATGAATAAATACTTTTATTTAAGGAATGTGCAAAATTAGCATATTTATGGTTTGAGCAGGAAATAATTTTATTGCTTTAAGATAATTTGTGTTTTTGCTTTGTTGATTATTATTGAAAAATTTTTGAAAAGTATGATGAAATTTTAAACTACTTTTGCTGCCTAAAAACTTTATGAAAGAGGCGTCTATCCGCTCTGTATTAATTATTGGAAGTGGTCCTATTATCATTGGTCAGGCCTGTGAGTTTGATTACTCTGGTTCGCAGGCAGCCCGTAGTTTGAAAGAAGAAGGTATAGAAGTGTCATTGATAAACAGCAATCCTGCCACTATCATGACTGATCAAGTAACCGCCGACCATGTGTATTTATGGCCATTAGAGCCGAAGTATATTGAAAAAATTTTACAGGAGCGAAAAATAGACGCTGTTCTCCCCACGATGGGTGGGCAAACCGCCCTAAATTTAGCCATGAAGTGCGAAGAATTAGGGATATGGAAAAAATATGGCGTACGCATGATAGGTGTAGATGTGAATGCTATCAAAATTACTGAAGATAGAGATTTATTCCGTGCCAAAATGGAAGAAATAAATATTCCCATGGCACCAAGCAGAATTGCCCGCTCCTTTTTGGAAGGAAAAACCATTGCTCAGGAATTTGGTTTTCCATTAGTTATTCGCCCTTCGTTTACGTTGGGTGGAAGCGGAGGAAGTGTAGTGTATAAAAAAGAAGATTTTGATGCAGCATTAAATAGAGGATTACAAACATCTCCCATTCACGAAGTATTGATTGATAAAGCAGTTATCGGGTGGAAAGAATTTGAATTAGAACTATTACGCGACAAAAATGATAATGTTACTATTATTTGCTCCATTGAAAATTTTGATCCAATGGGTGTGCACACCGGTGATAGTATCACGGTGGCACCTGCTATGACTTTAAGCGACCGCACCTATCAAAAGATGCGGGACATGTCCATTAAGATGATGCGTAGCATTGGCAACTTTGCGGGTGGATGTAATGTACAATTT
>JAOABO010000169.1 GCA_026418315.1 Bacteroidia bacterium | reverse complement strand
CATCAACAGACCCTAACTCTGGTCTAACTCAATACTGGTATTCTGTGGGCACCGCACCGGGTTCTACCAATATTATTGCATGGACCAATGCATGGGCGAATACTTTAATTACAACTAACATTCCAGGTATCAGTCATGGAACAATCTACTATTTTAATGTGAAAGCAGAAAATGGTGCAGGTTTATTTAGCCCTGTTGTAAGCAGCAATGGGCAAATGGTAGATACTACTTGTATTAATACCGGAATTGCATTACTTTCCAACAATAGTTTGCTTATATATCCTAATCCTGCAAAAGACCAAGTACAAATAATTTCAGTTCATCATTTCAATCTTGAAATATACGATGCATTAGGTGCTTTGGTATATTCAGACATGGAATATAAAAGAAAAATGAATATAGATATTTCCAAATGGCCTGATGGTGTGTATTTAATTAAGATAAAAAATGCTGATGGTACAACTCAAGTAAGCAAAATTATTAAGCAGTAAAGAATGTTTATTCAGAATATATGTTTTGATAAATAGTAGTAACATTATTAAGGTTTCGGTATTTTTGTGCAATTTTAATAATTGTTGTTTGTTTATGTTTTTTGTGAATTAATTCGTCCAAAAACACAATAGAATTAAAAAATTCTTTCTTATTCAATGTTTGCAATACGTAGCCGATGCCGTTTTCTGCAACAATTTTAGAATCATCAGAAATATTGTTGGTAATGATTACTGGAAGTCCCATAGCCCAATACTCTCCGTCTTTAATCGGGCTACAGAATTGTTTGGTATAAACAGATTTAACAGGAGTAATGCCAAAATCTGCAGCATTTAAATAATTTATCACTTCTTTATGAGGAACAAAGCGGTGAATAATGTAGTTTGTATCTATGTTGTATTTTTGGCACATGGTTGTCATATATGCTTCCGTATGAGACGAAAGCAAGATAAAGGCAAATTTTTCTTTCCAATACTCCTGTGCTGTTTTTAACCATTGAAAAAAATCGTCTTCCAAATAAATACCACCAAATTTACCAACATAAATCCCTACTATTTTATTTTCAATATTTAATCCGCTTCTCATTTTTTTTCGCAACTCTATATTGGGCTGAAAAACTTCCAAATCTACACATGCTGGTTTTACAAACCAATTGTTTTTTTGGGGCTCAAATTGATAACGGCTCACAGCATATTCTGTAACTGCTCTTTCAGTGGTGGCAATAAGATACTGTGCGTGATGAGTCATTTTTTTTTCTAGCCAAAATAAAAGATGAAAAGCTAATGAGTTTTTTTTCCACTCACCCACTTCTACCATTGATTCTGCATGAGGTTCATAACTGTCTATTACCAGTGGCCTGCCAGTAAGTAATGATAACACATAACCAAAGGCACCAGCAGGTGTACACCACGCATGAATATGGTGTATCCTTTTTCTATAAATAAGCATATACAAATAAAGCAGCATCCATAAGTAATAAAAGATGGCTTTCATACCAAATGGAATATATCGGAAGGTGATCCATTTTATCTTTGGATGTTCTTCTGAAATAAAAGATTTCTTCTTATTTAAAGTGAGTACATATATTTTACTATTGTCGGGTATGTATTGTGCCATTATTTTTACATAAGGTAATGTATAAGTTTGAATCAAAGCATCATTAATATCCCAATATGTAAGGACAAGTATATTTTTGGTTTTCATTGTATATTGTAATAAGTTGATGTTGTTACGTATATAGGTTTGTTTGAAGACATCGTATTATAATAAAAGCAGAAGAATGATAACGCTTTAATTTCGGACATCGTGTTTTTCATCTCTTTTCTTCTGCATGGCCGGGTAAATTTAATCAAAGTTCAATCATTCATTACAGAAGTCATTTTAATTGCTTTTTGAATTAATTTTTAATAGTGAAAACAATAAATTTCTCATAATAACCAAACTGCGAGGCGAGAACAAAAATAAAGGATAGTACTTTAGTCCTTTGACGAAATAATTCCATGTTTCTTTTTTATTCTTTTTATCAAAAGATAAATGTAATGCCAAATAAGTATAGGCACTGCAATAGAATTGTGGAAGTTGTTTCTTATACTTCTGAACAATATGTTTGTTCATAACTACATAATGTATAAATGTCTCAACTTTTTGTATCCACTTTTCTTTATTTACTTGCATAACACTTCTCTCAGGATGCTGAATAATAGCGGAAGTTACTATAGGAAAATGTTTAATTTCAGTTTGAGTAGAAATTCTAAGCCAGAGTTCCCAATCTTCTAATCCTGCAATGGTACGGTCGGTATTAAACGGGTGTTGAAGAAAGAAGGATTTTTTAATGAACATTCCATGACAACTATATTTGTTACCACGAATAATGCTATCCGATGGTATATTTCTAATAACCTTTTTATTACTAGTAAAATTGACAATTTCATATGCTAAATGGAAAATTTGAATATCTGGATTTTCAAATATAATTTGATATGCTGTAATTAAATGATGAGGATAAATAATATCATCAGAGTCTAGAAAATATAACCACTGCCCACTTGCCTCTTCTGCACCAAAATTACGAGCATATCCTCTTTCAGAATTAGGTATTTGATAGTAGCGAATTTTATCCGATAAAAAAGATTGTACAACTTCTTGAGTATTATCTGTACTACCATCATCCACCACAATCACCTCAAAATCCTTGAAGGACTGATGAAGACACGATTCAATAGCTTTAGTAAGTAAATTAGCACGATTATAG
>JAOABO010000168.1 GCA_026418315.1 Bacteroidia bacterium | reverse complement strand
GTATGTATATTGGCTTTGTATTTTGCAAATTCTGCAAGATTAGCAGCACAAGACACTTCAACACCTACATACACAAAGATGGCCAACATAGCCATCCATACTTGCTTTTTGCTTATTATTTTTTTTATGGTATTAAAGTAATTGGCAGAAATATTGGTGTTTTCATGTAGTGATTTTTTGTATCTAAAAAACAATAAAGCAATAACGATGAAAAGGAATCCTAAAATAAGATAGGGAAGTTTCAAGTCGCTGAGGTTTTTTTGATTTTGATTTGTTCCAAATACAGCATAAGATACAATGAGGGGACCAATTGTTGTTCCAATGTTATTGATGCCCCCTGCTAAGCTTAATCTTTGTGAGCCATAAGATTCATCGCCAGAGAGAATTACCAATGGATTAGCAGCTGTTTGTTGCAATGAAAATCCAAGTCCGATAATAAATAATCCTGTTATAAGGGCGTAAAAAGAAGATTGATTAGCAGCAGGTATAAAAAATAATGTGCCGATAGATGAAATGATTAAACCAACACCAAGCCCTTTTGTATAACCAATGTATGCAAGCAAATCTTGTTTTAAGTAGTAACTTATGAGAACATATAAAATACTGCCAACTGTATAGGCCACGTAAAAAACAAAAGAAATAAGTTGGCTTTGCCATTGTTCCATTTGCAAATGGTCTTTGAATATAGGAATAAGTACATCGTTACTGGCGGCCACAAAGCCCCAAAAGAAAAACAGTCCTATGATGTAATAAAAAATGCTGTCAACTTTTTTCATACTGGTTTAGTATGGAATATATGTAAAACCAACCATGAGATTAAATCTTTGAGAGGGATAGTTGTACCATCTGAAATATCTTATGTTGGCTATGTTGTTGAAGGTAGCAAATACACCAAATTTTTTATTTCTTTTGTATTCTATGGTTGCATTAAAATCAACAATGGCAGGTAATAGTTTATTTTCTAAATTTTGTTGATATAAAAATACTTTTGCCCATCTTTCTCCTAAAAGATAACCATCTAATTTGAAATTAAAATTTTCATTGAGTTGATATTGAGCAGATAATTGTGCTTTATAGATTGGTTTATGATAAGGTTTTGGAAAATTTTTAGTTTGATAAAAATAATAGTTTCCTGAAGCAGATAACTTGATTTTTGTATTGGCATCGTATCGCACCTGGGCATTGAGAGAATACAATGAAGTGTTGTCATATTCTACTAAATATTGATTATTTAAATTTGAGTACTTATCGTAATAGATGTTGAAAAAATATAAACTATCCCAACGTTGATAACTTCCTTGTAAAAGATAATCGGACGAAGCGCTTAATCTTCCTTTGAATCCAGCATAGATATTAATAGATTGGTTGGAGTTGGTAAGATGAATGTTTTTATTCACAGCAGTATGTGAGAAAATAATGGTGTTGATAAAAGGATTTTCATCTGACAGAGATTTAATGCTGTTTTTGTATAAGCCCCCATCAACTCCTGCAAATACTTCTATGATGTGTTTGTATAAGTTATAATTTCCATAAAAGATAGGATAAAAATAAAACTTACTACTATAAAAAGCATCAATAGTGGTCTTTATTCCTACCTGAATTTCTATATTCTCATTTTTTGAAACGAAATAGGGTGATAGTGAAATAATATGATTGACGAGAGTATCTTTTGATAATTTATGATTGTAGAAATTGTAGGATAAGTTGACAAAGAAATTTTCCTGATGAATGAATTTATTAAACAAAGTATTGATGGAGATATTATTTTCTCTTGCATCTTGGTAAGTTTGTAAATTGTAATAGGATAGTGAAATGTCATGGTGTAGTTTAGATGAGTCGGTATAGTTGCTCTTTATTCTGACGGATGGAGACCAATAATAGTATTGTTGGCGGTAGAAGTTTTTATCGGGTATTTTATTCAATGAGGTATCAAATCCGTAATTAAATAATTTGTTATTGGAATAGTCGATATTGAATTTTACAAAATGCTTTTCAATGTACTTTTCTGCAAATGCACTGGCTAAATGGTCAGTAAACCCCGAGTATCCAACACCCTGCAATTGTTTATCAGACGATAACAAGTTATAATAAATGCCATATCTTAAATTTTTATCGTTTTTATTTCCAAAATATAGCTCTACCATGGGCATATTATACATAAATCCGTATCCTGCTTTAATAAAGGAACGATGGGCATTCCATTGATATTTTTCTTTGTATTTAGCAAAAGTGATTGGTGATAATTGGTATTTTTTGTAGGAAGGAAAAGAAGTAATGCTGTAATTGAAATGGCTTATTTTTCTGATAGTATCTATAACTTCAGGGTTGTCAGAAATTTTATTGCTTGATTTTATAATGGGCTGAAAGTGCGATTGAACATTAAAACTGATATCCTGTACCTGTGTAAAATATTTGGATACACTAATAATAATGAAAATGAGGTATGAAATTCTTTTATGCTGCATAGAATTGTATTTTGTTGATTTTATTCTTTTGATTGCTGATATTCTTCAAACATTTTATCAAACAAATCTTTGTTTTGTTCTTTATTTTCGTTTTGATTCAATGCTCTGTTTACTTCATCTAATTTTTGTTGAGCAGATTGAATGATGTCATTGTTTTTCAATTTAGCATTCAAAATTGTTTCCAATAAAATTTTGGCATTGGCATAATCTTTTTGCTCTATGTAGGCGCTTGCCAATACCAACATGCCTTCTGAGTTTATTTCATCGTTGGTGTATTGATAAGTTAATAGTTCATTGATAATGTTTTCACATTGTTT
>JAOABO010000167.1 GCA_026418315.1 Bacteroidia bacterium | reverse complement strand
GTTACATCAGTGTCAAAAAGCACCCCCGATGAAGAAAAACAAATTGAAACAACCATCTCTGATAAAAAAACTACCAATATTTCTCTCAATTCAATAGCTACTGTTGAGAATGAAAAATCCTCAAAGTTTTTTTCACCTCTTGTAAAAACTATTGCAAAACAAGAGGGTATCTCTATGAGTGAACTGGAAAAAATTCAGGGTACAGGACTACATGGCAGAGTTACTAAAAATGATGTATTAAACTATCTTGAAAAACGAGTGAGCGGTAATGTAGCCACTCAAAAAGATATTCAGATTGCACAGAAAGAAATCAGCAAACCCGAATCATATTCATCTTCCAATATACAAAGCATAGAAATTAAAAGACCTTCTGTTCCTGTATTCCCCGGAGATGAAATTATTGAGATGGACAGAATGCGTAAAATTATTGCTGACCACATGGTCATGAGCAAGCATGTTTCTCCGCACGTTACTTCATTTGTAGAAGCTGATGTTACCAATCTTGTATTATGGCGTGAAAAAGTAAAAAAACAATTTGAAAAAAGAGAAAATCAAAAAATCACCTACACACCTGTTTTCATAGAATGCATTGTTAAAGCCATCAAGGACTTTCCGATGATTAATGCTTCTGTAGATGAAACACAAACCAAAATTATTAAAAGGAAAAACATCAATATTGGAATGGCTACGGCTTTACCCAATGGTAATTTAATAGTGCCTGTTATTAAAAACGCCGATGAAAAAAATTTAATTGGTTTAACTAAAGCGGTCAATGATTTGGCTCAAAGAGCCAGAGAAAATAAATTACTTCCTGATGAAATTCAAGGAGGTACATTTACTCTTACCAATGTAGGGAATTTTGGTAACGTAATGGGTACACCCATTATTAACCAACCACAAGTGGCCATCCTTGCTACAGGTACCATCAAAAAGAAACCTGCAGTGATAGAAACACCACAAGGCGATATGATTGCTATTCGTCACATGATGTTTTTATCCTTATCTTATGACCACAGGATTGTAGATGGAGCATTAGGCGGCTCGTTTTTAAGACGAGTAGCAGATTATTTGGAAGCATGGGATATTAATAGGGAAATTTAATGATCATTCTTGGAATTGACCCAGGGACTGTTCGAATGGGTTATGCTATCATTGAATGTTTAAATAATCAGCCAACAAAAGTTTTATCTATTGGTTACATTGATTTATCAGATATTTCAGAACATCCTGAAAAAATGAAAGTTATTTATGAAGATTTATCTGAACTAATAAAACGTTTTTGCCCTGATGAAATGGCTATTGAGTCCCCTTTTTATGGAAAAAATGTTCAATCTATGCTAAAGTTGGGTAGAGCACAAGGTGTAGCCATGGCAGCTGGTTTTGTTCATCATTTATCAGTTACAGAATATCCGCCCAAAACTGTAAAACTGAGTATTACCGGAAATGGCAATGCAAGTAAAGAACAAGTGGCTGCTGTATTAAAAAGCATTGTTTCTTTTCAATACACAGAAAAGTATAATGATGCTACAGACGCATTGTCTGTGGCGGTGTGCCATTGCTTTCATACACAAAATCCTGTAAAATTATCTTCTACAAAAAAAAATACAAGTAAAGGGAAAACTTGGAAAAGTTTTATTGAAAAAAATCCACACAGAAAAATCTAATGCCTTAAAAAGTGCTTGACAACACAGATATAAATCAAGACGAAGAATATTATGAGCATTATTGCTTTAAGGTAGATAAGGGACAAAGCTTAATCAGAATAGATAAATATTTGTTTAATTTAATACCCAATGCATCTCGTACTAAAATACAAACTGCCTGCAAAGCCAATTCAGTTATAGTGAATGGCAAAGCTGTTTCTGCCAATTATAAAGTTAAACCATTAGATGAAATAAAAGTTTTATTAAGCAAGCCACCCCGCGAGTTTCAATTAATTCCGGAAAATATTCCTCTGCATATTTTATATGAAGATGAGTATTTGCTGGTAATAGATAAACCTGCAGGAATGGTGGTGCACCCGGGCGCGGGCAATTATTCAGGTACTCTGGTGAATGCTTTGTTGTATCATTACAACAACTTACCAATTCAAAAACAAAAATTATCCGATGATTGGATATTAGACAGGCCTGGTTTGGTACATAGAATAGATAAAAACACATCAGGAGTTTTAGTGATTGCAAAAACAGAATTAAGTTTGCAATTACTTGCAAAAGATTTTTTTGAACACAATATTGAAAGAAAGTACATTGCTTTAGTATGGGGGCGTCTTGAAAATAAAAGCGGAACCATTACAGGGTATATCAACAGAGACCCGGCCAACCGAAAGCTGATGAAATTATTTGACGATGAAAACAAGGGTAAATGGTCAGTTACACATTACAAAGTTTTAGAAACTTTTCATTTCCATACATTGGTAGAATGTGTTTTGGAAACAGGCAGAACCCATCAAATAAGGGTACACTTTAAATCCATCAAACATCCTCTGTTTAATGATGAGGAATATGGTGGAAATAAAATTCTGTATGGTATTCATTCTTCTAAGTACAAAGCCATGATAGAAAATTTATTTTCTCTGATTCCTGGTCAGGCATTGCATGCAGCGGAATTATCTTTTATGCACCCAATAAAAAAACAGTGGCTATCGTTTAAGACGCCACTGCCATCAGGGTTTCAGCAAATTATTGAAAAATTGAGAAGTTATTCTTCAAACTCTTTTTGAAGAATGTCTTTTATTTTTTGAATGGTATCACTATCTAATTGAGTAATTTTTTCTAAATAATCGTTGGGCTTACTTAATACCTGTCTTGCAGTATCAAATCCTTTTTCTTTGAGTTTATTAATAATATTAATATCTATTTCGTCGGCAAATTCAGTCAGTTCTACAT
>JAOABO010000166.1 GCA_026418315.1 Bacteroidia bacterium | reverse complement strand
CACATATGGTATTCCCAAATTCATCGTACGAAGTATCAACAAAACACCTGTCATCAATGCCAATACAGGCATAACATATTTATTGAAATTAATCTTTAATGATGATACTTTTTGAGAAACAACTGAAATAACAAAAAGTGCAGGAACAGTAGCCAATCCAAAAATAAACATAAAAATAAACCCATTGAGCATAGAATAAGTTGTAATTGAAAATGTAATAGCTATAAAAGAAAATCCGCAAGGTAAAAAGCCATTAGCGAATCCAGCCAATGCAAATCGATAAAAAGATGATGATGAAAAATGAAATAACGAATGTATCCAAGAATAGAAATTAATGGCAGAAAATTTTGGAATACTGATTGGAAAAAAATATGAAAACGCAATGTAAATAAGCACGATTCCGGAAATTAAAGAGATTGCTTTCTGAAACCCCAACAAATTACCAATAAATCCTAATTGACCAAACATCATTCCTAACAAGGCATACGCTAATATCCTAAAAAAATGGTATATGATAAACTTCAACAAATATTCTTTATTCTTTAAATTAGAAAAGTGATAAACCATTAAAGAACCACACATCCCCACACAATGCAAGCTTCCCAAAAAACCTAAAGTTAAAGCTATATAATAAACACTCTCCATTTTAATAAATCATCATCTCCTTTTCAAAATAATATTCTTTATCATTATCATTCCACTCCATTTTTAGTTTACATTTACCTTTTTGAATATTGCTTTTATCAATGATTATGTCTGATTGTTTTTTGAAATGAAACATCCTGTCATATTTTTCGTTTACAGGATAATATAAATAAACAGTTATTTTTTGAGGGTAAGAGTTTTTAAATATTATCTCCATGTTTTTTTCATCCTGATTAATTATTACTGCACTGTCTCCCAGTTGTAAAGTATTATGATACTTATCAATCTGATGTTGAAACTTTAATTCCTTTGCATAATAATCTTTTTCAACTATGTCCACTTCGCTATTCACCATTTGATACACCATATATAAAATAAATGAGGCAAAAGCTATAAATGCAATTGTTATTTTATGTCCCCAGGTGATATTCATAACTTTAAAATGATAAAAAATTGGTTTTGTATTTTTTTATAAGCCGATGATTTGTATCAAACACTCCAATTTCAATAGGAGTTTTTAATCCCTTAATCATAGATGTATCCATAATAACAAAAAATGACCCTTGAATGTAACTTTCTTTTTCAATGACCGGTAATTGTCCAATAATTTCTATTTTAGCATTGGCAGGTTGAATCATTTTAATCGTTATTTTCTGTGACTTGCCTGATTTGTTTAATAATTTATAGGTATAAAGATTTTTTACTTTTCCATCTGTAGTTTTTTCAGTAAGATATCCATACGACCGGAGAATAGTTCCATCTACTTCAGCACGTTTCATCAGTAATAACCCTATTGTTATCAATAATAAAACAAGTACAACTATGTATGCTTTTGCTCTTGTAGTTATTCTATAAGGCAAATTTTCTTTGATTTGATATTCTGTTGCATAGCGAATTAATCCCTTTTGTAACCCTACACTTTCCATCATAAAATTACAGGCATCTATGCACAAAGCACAATTGATGCATTCCAATTGTGTACCATTACGAATATCTATACCTGTTGGACACACATTTACACATTGACGACAATCTATGCAATCTCCTTTTCCAACAATCTTTCTGTCTTCATTCTTTTTATACTTTGCTCTTGGCTCCCCTCTTACATAATCATAAGCTATTACCAAAGTATCTTTTCCTAACAATACACCTTGCATTCTTCCATAAGGACAAATATTGGTACATACCTGTTCTCTTAAAAAAGCAAATACCCCATAAAATGCCAAACTAAAGGCAATCAAAGTAGTAAACCCGGCAATATGTTCTGATAATGGCTCTGTGGCAATTTTCTTTAACTCTTCTATTCCAATCAAATAGCTTAAAAACAAATTAGAAATCACAAATGCTACTAAATAAAACAAAATGTGCTTTATTGTTTTCTTCCATAACTTTTGAAAATTCAAAGATTGTTTGTTCAAAGCCATTTGCTCTTTCCAGTCCCCCTCTATCCAATATTCAATTTTTCTGTAAACCAGTTCCATAAATATAGTTTGCGGACAAGCCCATCCACAGAATAATCTACCAAATACTACTGTAAATAAAGCTATAAAAACAATAAAAGTAATCATCAATAACCCAAAGTAAAAAAAATCCTGAGGATAAAATACTCTGCTGAAAATGATAAACTTTCTATGCACCACATCTAACAAAAAGAATGGTTCTCCATTAATTTTTAAAAAAGGAATGGCAAACAAAAGAATCAATAAAGCATACCCAAAAATTTGTCTATATGTATGAAACTTCCCCGACTGCTTTTTAGGATACATCCACTTTCTTTTCCCTTTTTCATCTAAGGTAGATAATTTATCCCGAAAGGATTCATCTTTGTTTATTTTCACTTCGGCTTGCATAATTATTTCTTACCAACAATCTAAATGTTATTTTTGCTGATTATTGCTCAATGTATCTGTTTTTTCGGTTTTAATATCAGTCCCTGCTTCCTCTTTCCACAATTCACCTTGTGGTTCTTTTGCACCTGGTGGATTGGTACCTTTTAGTGTTAAGATATAAGAGGCCACTTGTTGAATTTGTTTAGGAGATAATTGTGTTTCCCAAGCTATCATGCCTTTGGCAGGTACTCCATATTTAATAACTTTAAATATGTTTTTTATTCCCCCACCATGTAACCAATACTCATCCGTTAAATTAGGACCTGCTCCGCCTTGTGCTTCTTTACCATGACAGGTAATACAGTTGGTTATAAAAATTTCTTTTCCCTGATTAATTTCTGCAGGGTCTGTAAGTTTTGTAA
>JAOABO010000165.1 GCA_026418315.1 Bacteroidia bacterium | reverse complement strand
CTTTTTCAGTACGCTAAAACAGCAGGCAAAAGTCCGGATGTAATTGGAAAAGAAATAGGAGAGTATTTAAAATCTAAACATCCGCTTGTTATTGCTGATTATGAAGTTATTAAGGGCTTTTTGAACCTCACGGTAACAAACCAGTATTTACTTTCACTCTATCAAACTATCAATGAAAAGTGGGGAGAACAACTTGTGTCTGATAAAGAAATTTTAATTGAGTATTCTTCGCCTAATACTAATAAACCACTGCACCTTGGGCATATCCGAAATAATTTATTGGGGTGGTCAATGGCAGAAATTTTGAAAACGCAGGGATATAAAGTAATAAAAGCTAACTTAATCAATGATAGAGGCATTCATATATGCAAAAGTATGCTGGCGTGGATAAAATGGGGAAATGGTGAAACGCCTGAAAATACTGGCATTAAGGGAGATCATTTGATAGGAAAATACTATGTACTCTTTGATAAAGAATATAAAAAACAAATTGAGGAACTGATACAAAAAGGTACGAGTAAAGAAGATGCAGAAAAAAATGCACCATTGATAAAAGAAGCCCAACAATTATTACAGGATTGGGAAGCCGGAAAGCCCGAAGTAATTGAATTGTGGAAAACCATGAACAATTGGGTTTATCAGGGATTTGATGTGACTTACAAACGAATGGGAGTAGATTTTGACAAAATATATTATGAGAGTAACACGTATCTTTTAGGAAAAAAAATTATTGAAGACGGATTACAAAAAGGAATATTCTACAAAGCCACAGATGGTAGTGTTCGTATCAATTTGACCAATGAAGGATTAGATGAAAAAGTGCTACTTCGCGCCGATGGTACTTCTGTGTATATTACTCAAGATATTGGTACAGCGGTACAAAGATTTACAGAGTATCCGAATTTATCTCAACTTATTTATGTAGTAGGAAATGAACAGGATTATCATTTTAAGGTACTTTTCAGAATATTGGAAAAATTAGGTTATCCGCAGGCAAAAGAATGTTATCATTTATCTTATGGAATGGTAGAACTACCTACAGGAAAAATGAAAAGCCGGGAAGGTACGGTAGTAGATGCAGATGACCTGATGGATAAAATGTACTATACAGCAAAAGAAATTACAGAACAACTTGGAAAGGTAAATGAATTGAGCGCAGAAGAAAAAGAAAAATTATTTGAGACCATTGGAATGGGCGCATTGAAATACTTTATTTTAAAAGTAGAACCAAAAAAGAAAATGCTGTTTAACCCTGAAGAAAGCATAGATTTTGAAGGACATACAGGACCCTTTATACAATATGTACATGCACGAATACAATCGCTTGTTAGAAAGGCAGAATATAAGCATTATCAGATTAGCAACACAAATATAGAGTTGCAAAAAGAAGAAAGAGAATTGATGAAACATCTTTTAAATATTCCGGATGTGTTTAAGGACGCTGCTGAACAATATAATCCTGCTATTATTGCGAATGATGTTTATGAACTGGCTAAGAAATACAATCGTTTTTATCAGGATTGTCCGATATTAAAAGAATCAGATGAAGATGTCCGAAATTTTCGTTTGCATTTATCTTATACCACGGCTTTGATGATTAAAAAAATGCTAGGATTATTAGGTATTCAGGCACCTAATCGAATGTAGCATGAAAAAAAAAGTTTTAGTTATTCGGTTTAGTTCTATTGGCGACATTGTGCTGACATCACCAGTTTTAAGATGTTTGTACCAGCAAAATTTTGAAGTACATTTTTTAGTGAAAGAAAGATTTTTCTCGGTTGTCAAAAATTATCCTTACCTGCATCATATACACGCATTTCACCATTTACCTACAGAGCAATTATCGGCATTAAAAAAAGAAAATTTTGATTTTGTAGTGGACTTACAAAACAATTGGAAAAGCAAGTGGTTGTGTATGCGATTAAACAAACCTTTTAAGGGGTTTCCAAAACTTAATTTAATTAAATTATTAGTGGTTCTGACAAAGCAAAAATGGCTCTTGCCAAAGGTTCATATAGTAGATAGATATTTTAAAGCTATTCAGCCACTGGGTGTAGAGAAAGACAATATGGGTTTGGATTTTTTTATAGATGAAAAAAATGTTTCTCAAAAAATCAGAGGTATGGTTCAAACACCATATTCTATACTTGTTCCTGGTGGTTCATATTTTACCAAACAAATACCTTTAGTAAAAATAGAAGAAATACTTAAAACGCATATTCATCAAAAATTCATTGCAATAGGGGATAGTCAGGACTATGATAAAATAAAAAGCATAGAAAATCGGTACACTAATTTGATAAACATGTGTGGACAAACCAATTTAGATGAAAGCGCCTTTTTAATTCAACATGCAGAATATGTGATTACTTCTGATACGGGCATGATGCACATTGCGGCGGCTTTGAAGAAAAAAATTATTTCTGTGTGGGGTAATACCATTCCTGAATTTGGAATGTATCCATACATGCCTGCCGAGGGGAGTAAAATTATTGAAAACAATGCTATATGGTGCAGACCGTGTAGTAAATTAGGTTATTCAAAATGCCCATTAGGACATTTTAAGTGTATGAGAGGATTGAATCTTATATATAAGTAAGAGTAATATGCTTCTTATTTCTTTGAATTTTAAATTACTCATTGAATTTATTTTATATGTACTAAGAAAAAGTAAAAGTAAATTTTACACCCACACTTTTGTTCCTTCTGAACAGTTGTTGCAAATATCAATGTCTGAACGTTGCGTTAATATTTTTTTTCGGAAATGGTTATATGGTTCAGATTTCCATATTTCTTTAAATGAAGTGGTTAGTATATTCCCTATTTTATATTGAGCATCTTTATCAAAACAACAAGGAACAATACTTCCATCTATTGTAAAAACACATGATGCCCACATTCTCCAGCAATGATTATGTAA
>JAOABO010000164.1 GCA_026418315.1 Bacteroidia bacterium | reverse complement strand
GTATCGTCTAACGCGTTTGTCTGTAATTCATTCTGCAATTCAGATAATTTCTGTTTAATAAACAACACCTCTTCTATATCATTATTAGCAGATACTATATGAACTTCTTTTTTGTTATCAAAATACGATTGAGTTGGACTACTACTTTTAAATTCAAAAACCTTAAAGTTTTCCCTCAAAAATTTCCCCGCTTCATGTAATTCATTATTGGTGTAATATGTATCATAATCCCAATAAAACAATGCCTTGTTTTCTTTCTTTAAATATTCCAAAATCATTCTTTCAGGCGTTGTAATAGCATTTAATCCAACAAACAAAAACAAATCTGTGCGATTGACAAAAGAACTTGCATTATTTTGTATCACTTTCACTGCTTCCTGATAATTTAACCCAGTGTAAGCATATCCTCGTCGCAACAATACGTTATTGAAATGACAAAATATTTCATAAAACTTATTCATGAGTTCAAGGTACTTTTTCTGATTATCTGACAATGGCTCTCTGTTCAAACTCCAGTGTTCAATTTCCTTAATGTCTTTAAGGTTAGTAAAAATTTGCTTTTGCTTTTCTTCATTATTAGGATAGGAAATAACAATATCATTAAAATCATTCAACAACATATTACCCCACTTCACAAAAGAATGATATTCCTCTGCATCCTGCTTAAAAATTTCTTTGTACGATTCATACAAGTAATAAATTAAATCTGTTTTTGAAAGAACGACTAAGTTGCTAATATTTTCTATCAATTCGTTAATAGTAATGATGGATGGAAAAACAAGACGAATATTGTTTTGATTACAAATATCTTTCAAAGCTTTTTTTACATAATACACACTTCTTTTTGAAGGCAAAACAAAAACTACTTTTCTTTCTATATCCAAATTACTTACGTAATCTTTTAAAATAGTATCTAATAAATTACTTTTCATTTAAAATTTATTTCTTTAAAGCAAAAATCCCGACACAAAAGGTCGGGATAAAATTGCTGATTCATTTTTAATAAACCAAGTTGATACTTTAAGATTCATTACCTGCAGCCGATGTTTCAGAAGATTCGGATGCACTGGCACTCGCAGATTTTTTACTTTCTTTTTGCTGTCTGTACTCTGCTTCTGCTTTTATTCTAGCTGCTTTTTGCTCTTCGCTTTCTTTGAGCAATTTTTGTTTTTTAGATTCTATTTTAGATAGTTTTTGATTGAGCCAATCCTGAAACTTCTTTTCCGCATCGGCTTCACTGATGGCTCCTTTCTTGACACCTTGTAAAAGATGTTTTTTTAGCAGAACGCCCTTATAAGATAGTATTCTCTTACAGGTTTCTGTGGGTTGAGCACCTACATTGAGCCAATGTAATGCTCTTTCAAAATTAATTTCAATAGTAGCAGGGTTGGTGTTAGGATTGTAATACCCTAATTTTTCAATAAACCTCCCATCTCGTGGGGCTCTACTGTCCGCTACCACTACATGAAAGAAAGCATAATCTTTCTTCCCGTGCCTTTGTAATCTGATTTTTGTAGCCATTTTTTGTTTTTTAAAAATTGAGGGGCAAATATATGAAATTTTCTATCAGATAAAGAAATTTTATTTTCACGATGTTTTATTTATTTAGATGAACTCTTAAAATAAATAATTTTACATCTCCATATAACTATGGTTATTTAATAAAAACATATGTTGAGCAAGTAGAAATGTGTTTTTTTTGATTGAAATGCGTTTTTTATTTATTGAACGGTTTGTTGAAAACTTAATTAAATAATTAAATTTGCAGAAATTTTTAACCTATTTATGAAATTTCACAAAGTATTACTTTTTATTTTATTTTTTAATGCCTCTTATCAAAAACTATTTTCACAATGTATTACATACACTGTAAGAGCTTGTATTGACGGTAGTGATGAACTTCATATTCAAAATAATCAAATGTGGTGGAACCATCTAACCCATACACCCCCAGGTCAACACGCTAATTGTTCTCCAGTTTTATCGGTCAATAATGTTAATTGGAACCCATGGAATGCTCCGTTTAATTTGCCCAGCAGCGTACAATGTTATTCATTAAGTAGTGTCAATGTGATTAGTTGCCGGAATATTTGTAACTTAGTACAATCCCCATCAGCTTCTAATGGATGGGAAACTATTTATTTATTAGATGATAATGCACCCGGTGGAGCAACAGTATACGAAATCGCTTTTACTTTTTGTCCCACCTTTACTCTTACCACCTCTTCTACTTCTGTAAGTTGTAATGGAGGCAATAATGGAACAGCAAATGTCATAGCAACTGGAAGCAATGGATATACTTACACATGGGCACCTACGGGTGGAAATTCTTCAACTGCAACAAACTTAACTGCCGGAATATATACTATTCAAGTAAAAGACGGAAATAACTGTATATTCACTAAAACTGTCAATGTAACACAACCTAATCCTTTGAATATTGTATCTGTTTCCACCAAATCTGCACAATGCTATGGACAAGCAAGCGGCAGTGCCACGGTTAATGTAAATGGAGGAACGGCTCCTTACTCTTACACATGGCAACCTTCTCCCGGTGCCACTACATCTAATACTGTTAATAACTTGTCGGCTGGTAATTATACCATTTCAGTTTCAGATAGTCATCTCTGTCCATCAGTATCAACCACTTTTAATATTAACCAACCACCCGATATTACTATTTCTATAACTCCTACAGATGTGGCATGCTATCAAGGAAGTGATGGAGCGGCCTTGGGTAATGCGCAGGGTGGTGCCGGCTTTTTTAACTGGGCATGGACCGATGGTACCAATACTATCAGTGTTAATCCCTATGTAGGAAGTTTAAGTGCAGGAGATTATACCTTAGTAGTTACTGATATAAACGGATGCGTAAAAACAGCAAGTATTGATATCGGAGAACCTCCTCCTTTAAATATTTTGATAGTATCTACTCAATC
>JAOABO010000163.1 GCA_026418315.1 Bacteroidia bacterium | reverse complement strand
TTCATACACATTTCTTCCACTTTCTACTGATATATGTCTTTCTGTAGAATATCCGCCCATAATAACAGCGGTTCTTAATTTTTTATGATAAGAGGACGATGTTTGTTGGGTCAGATAATTATTTAAAGTATCTATTAAGTTTTGATAAGCCAATGTTTGTAAAGATTGTTGTTGTCTTTTTAGCAAGGATATATAAATAATATAAGTGAGAAATTGAGAGGGGTTCAATCCAATTTCTGCTGCCTGATGAAAGAAAAAAGAGGAGGGCATCATGCCGGAGGTGGTATTAGGATCGTTCAGATATATCTTACCTTCTGAGGTAATAAAACCATCTATGCGGGCATATACGTCAAATTGAAAAACAGAAAACATTCTTTGGGCTTCATTACGAATAGATTGAATCTGTTCTTCAGGTAAATCAATCGGCGTTATCTTTCTACTTAAACCCGGAAGATATTTACTTTTGTAATCAAATAGAATATCTTTTTTGATGATTTCAGTAGGAGGTAAAGCAATAGGTTTTCCATTTTCATTTTCAATGACAATGCAACTAAACTCTTTACCTTCAATAAATTGTTCAATAATAACTTCATTTTCAGAGTCCATGGCTTCAATGATAGCTATTGGTTTTTCTTTCAGATAGGAGTTAAGAAATTCAATTAATTGCTGTGGTTCATAGATTATTGTACCATCTATATATGCAGGCAATCCTATGTTTTCTCTTATGTCAGAAAAATGTTTAGCCCACTGAATTTTATCGTTAGAAGACATCTGATGCCATGTTGAGGCATCTATGGAACAAGTAAAAAACGCTTTTTCTAAACATTTTTTAAATGCATCTTCATCAGGTGTCTTTAAAATACTGACGCCAATAGAAGAGCCCTGATTAGAAGGTTTTATTACCATGGGGAAGCCCACTTCAGTTGAAGCAAGGGCGAAAAGATTTTTCTTATTATTTTTCCAATCATCTCTTTTTATGCTCATATACTTTGGAACATGAAATTGATATTGCTGCATCAATTTTTTTTGCAATGACTTGTTCATTCCAAAAGAAGATGCAAAAATGCCTGAACCAGAGTAGGGAATGTGGTAGTATTCCAAAAGCCCTTGTATTCTTCCGTCTTCACCGTTTTTTCCATGTAGACATAAAAAAGCAAAGTCAATAGTTTTTGATAACTCTTCAATAGATATTTTTTTTCCTACCGATGCTATGATTTTATCATAGTCGTTCTCAGATATTTTTCCTAAGTTTTCAATATAATACTGAAATTCAATAGATTTATTTTGAATAGCAAATACGGGGGGATAAAAATCGCGTATTGTACCTTTATAAATATATTGCCAGTCCAATAATATAAAATGATGCAACGAATCAATGAAAATAGGAATTGCTTCAAAAATGGATTTATCGAGGTTGTCATAAACGGTTCTTCCGCCAGCAAAAGAAACCTCTCTTTCTCTTGATGAACCGCCGAAAAGAACACCTACTTTTATTTTTTTCATAGATAATAATCTTGATATTGAAATGCAAATTTGCGATATATTTTACTGCTGAAATCAAAAAAAAAACTAACAGGGTTTGTTGGATAATTTATCAACCATGCGGTGGGAGACAGATGCACAGAAAATTTAAAATATTTAATGTAACTTTGCACATTAAAGTGATAGCAGTATGCTCATTAAAAGTATTTCAGGAATAAGAGGAACAATAGGGGGTAAAGCAGGCGAAAACCTTACACCTATAGATGTGGTAAAGTATACCATTGCATACGCTCAATGGTTGCAAATTCATTTGTCATCTGACAAAAAAGCAAAAGTGGTAGTAGGAAGAGATGCCAGAATATCTGGGCCGAGTGTACATCAATTAGTGATAAATACTCTTATATTATGCGGAATAGATGTGATAGATGTAGGATTAAGTACTACACCCACTGTAGAGGTTATGGTTACAGAACACAAGGCCGATGGGGGAATTATTGTTACAGCGTCTCATAATCCTATTCAATGGAATGCTTTGAAACTACTTAATTTTCAAGGTGAATTTTTGAGTGAAGAAGACGGAAAAAAAATATTGGAACTTTCTGAACATATTGAACAATATCGTTTTGCAGACATTCATCATTTGGGAAGTGTAAGTGTAGATGATAAAGCAATAGAGAAGCATATAGAAAAGATATTGAAATTAAAATATGTGGATGTTGTTTCTATCAGAAAAGCAAAGTTCAAGGTAGTGGTAGATGCTGTTAATTCATCCGGAGGTATTGTAATACCTAAACTTTTGCAGAAGTTAGGAGTAGAAAATATTATAGAGATAAACTGTGAGCCACACGGCATGTTTGCCCATAACCCGGAACCATTACCCGAGCATTTAATTGATTTGTCTGTTGCTGTAAAAAAACATAAAGCCCATCTTGGTATTAGTGTAGATCCTGATGTAGATAGATTGGCTTTTATCTGTGAAGATGGAGAGCCATTTGGAGAAGAATACACGTTGGTAGCAGTAGCAGATTATGTTTTGCAACAAAATAAAGGAGGTGTAACGGTTTCCAATATGTCTTCTACACAGGCACTGAAAGACATTACTTTAAAACATAAGGGACAATATTTTGCATCGGCAGTGGGGGAAGTCAATGTAGTTAAAAAGATGAAAGAAGTCAATGCCATTATTGGTGGAGAAGGAAATGGGGGAGTGATTTTGCCCGAGTTGCATTATGGCAGAGATGCGTTAGTTGGTGTTGCGTTGTTTTTATCCTACATGACACAAATCAAGAAAACGGCCTCTATGATGAGGGATAGTTATCCAAAATATTATATTTCAAAAAATAAAGTTGAAATTTCTGATAACATTAGTACAAGTGAAATTATTCAAAGTATTCAAAATCGTTACAAAAAATATAAAGTCAATACAGAAGATGGATTAAAGATAGAATTAAGCGATAAAGAATGGGTA
>JAOABO010000162.1 GCA_026418315.1 Bacteroidia bacterium | reverse complement strand
GAAGAAAAATTGATTGATATTAGCTTGTATAGATGTTTTCATTGTTTTAAACAAGGTTCCTTTTCCATTCAATAAAACATCGGCAGTAAATGTTCCAATATTTTTGTTTTGAAAAAATTTTCCAAAATGAAAATGATGAAAAGTAAAATTCCCATTATAATTTAAGTCGTTAGTAACACTATCTATCATCAATTGTGTATTTAATTTAATATCTCCGATTTGTGTAACTAAAATACCATCTACTTTGAAATGATGATAATATCCCTTTATTGTTCCTTTAAAGTTGGTGATACCGGTGTTTTTAAATTGCCTGGGAAGTTCTATGAATTCTTTTTTATCAAAGGGATATAAAGGGATTTGTTCAATAGCATGTGCATTGGTAATCATAGAATGTGCTTGAATAATAAAATAGGTTTTGTCAATATCGGGTAACCCCTTCATTACAATATCTCCTTCTATAACGGTTCCTGCATAATTGATGTGTCCATGTGTTATTTTCAAATCATCTATTTTCCCTTTTACTTTTCCTGCAATTTCTACAGCACTATCCCATCCTTTTAATTCTTTAGCAAAATGATGTAAATCTGTAAAATGTACTTTGGTAGGCAAATGAATATCTGCATCTATTGTCATATTTTTTTCCGCATCGCTTAAAAAGGCATCAAAAGAAGGATAATTGATTTCAACATTTCCATTCACTATACTTTTGTTAGTTTGAAACGACAAGTTCTTAAAGTACAAAGATTGGGGAGTAATTCTTGTATGTGCCTGCATATTTAAAAGCGCCAAGCCGCTTTGTTCTTTGGCTTTCAATTTATTGATTACAAAAAAAAGAGTGTCCTTTTTTTGCTTGATATTGGTAATAAACAGGTCGGTATTAGTTAGTTTTAAAAAATCATAATTCACTTGTTCGCTTACAGTAGTATTATATTTTTCATCTTTGTAAACAATTGTAGCGTTTTTTAATTCAACACTATACAATTTAAAGTCAAACCGAGTGGTATCTTCTGAATGTTTAAGTGTATCTTGTGAGGAAAAATAATCAATTAATTTTTGATAGTTAAAATCCTTGTTCCCTTTATATCTTATGGCTTTAATCACAGGATTTTCCAGAGTAATTTTATCTATGTATAGTTTATTATGAAATATGGAATTATACTTGATTTTAATATTCATTTGATTCAAATGAACAATTGTGTCCTGATGATGATCCTGAATAGTCAAACCATGCACATTTAAATGATGAAAAATATCAATAGATAACTTATCAATACGCACCTGCAAACCAATGTCTTTAGATAAATACTCTGCGGCTAACTTCGCTGCAATGGTTTGAAAAGTTGGTGAATAAATTAAAAGTACAATCAAAATGAGAGTAAAAATAATCAAGTTAAATACCAACCACAAAATCCGTTTCAACCACTTTTTTGTACTTACAAAAAATAAATTTTTAATCCAATAAGCCAATAATGCAAAAAAGGGTACTTTATTTTTCTGATTATTTTGCATATTATTGTGTGCTAAATTAAGGAAATTATCAATCATATTTCTTCATTTTAGTATTATTTTACAAACAATGAGCAGTGTATATATTTTAGCAATAGAAAGCAGTTGTGATGACACATCTGTAGCCATATTAAAAGATAATGAGGTATTGAGTAATGTAGTTTGTAATCAAAGGATACATGAAAAATTTGGCGGTGTAGTCCCTGAATTGGCCAGCCGAGATCATTTGAAAAACATCATAGTAACTATAGATGCCGCCCTGAAAGAAGCTGCTGTTACATTAAAAGATATAAATGCCATTGCGGTTACGCGTGGACCTGGTTTAATAGGCAGTTTATTGGTAGGAATTTCAGCAGCAAAAAGTTTATCACTGTCCTTACAAATACCCTTGATAGAAATCAATCACATACAAGCACACATTTTAGCACACTTCATTAAAAATGTTCATGCTGAAAACAAATTACAATTTCCTTTTTTAGGTCTGATAGTGAGCGGCGGTCATACACAATTGGTACTGGTTAAAAACTATTTGGAATACGAGGTATTAGGTGAAACACTAGACGATGCAGCAGGCGAAGCACTGGATAAAGGAGCAAAAATTTTAGGATTAGGATTTCCCGGAGGACCCATCATAGATACACTTGCTCAGACAGGCAATGAAAATCAATTCACATTTCCCAAAGCACATATACAAGAATTACATTTCAGTTTCAGTGGAATAAAAACTGCCTTATTGTATCTTATACAAAAAGAAGTAAAGCAAAATCCTGACTTTATCAAAGAAAACCTAAATGATTTATGCGCATCCTATCAAAAAACCATTGTAGAAATGCTCATCAATGGCGTTCAGCAAGCATTAGAAACAACTAATCTCAAGCAAATTGCCATAGCTGGTGGTGTATCTGCCAATTCCAAACTCAGAAAAGAATTACAACAATTATCCTCTGCAAAAAAAATAGATACTTTTTTACTGCCCTTAAAGTATTGCACTGATAATGCTGCCATGATAGGAATAGCCGCTTATTACAAATACTTAAACAAAGATTTTGCTTCTTTAGACATTGTACCCATTACCCGATGGGAAGGTTTTACAAATAAGTAAAATGCAAATTGAATTTCAGCATACACATAGCCATTTTACTATATTGATTTTGTCCATCCCAAAAGATAAACACCTTTTATCACCAAGCAGACAATCTTTATATTTCAAAAATTTTTTAAGTAATTATCTTTCTAAAAATTTGAATGCCCAAATATATTATCTGTCAAGCGGAAAACCAATGATTCATTGTAACTCATATAAAAGCATTTCTATTTCACATACTCAACAATTTTTAGCCATTCAGTTACATAAAGAAGAAATAGCCGGTATAGATATTGAAACACAAAGAACATCCTTGATAAAAATACAAAGCAAATTTTTAAACAATAAAGAAATCAAATGGGCAAACAATGACTTGTTTAATTTGTCTGTGTTATGGACTGCTAAAGAAGCATTATATAAAATAATTGGCACTAGTGGCATTTCACTGAAAGAGCATATTTTTGTGGACGCCTCTAACTATCCGAATATTACCGGAACCATCCTCTATCAACATCAAACTCATCCATTTCTCTTATATTCGCAAAAATATAAAGACCTTACACTCACTTATGT
>JAOABO010000161.1 GCA_026418315.1 Bacteroidia bacterium | reverse complement strand
GGTATAAATAATTATTAATACTATGAAAGTAATTGTAATTGGCATCAAAAACAAGTTCTTTCCCTGGTGTAGGATAAGTTTTTTTGTAATTTAAAGCACCAGTGTAACCTCTAAATCCTGCGTCATTATTATTAACTCTATAACCATTACTTAAGGGACTTTGATTACTTAATACGGTAGAAAAAATTTGTGTATCACTGGTATAAAAATCTCCCATTGGGAAATTTCCTGAAATGGTAATTAAATCTCTTGTAGAGAGATTATAATCCAAAGCCACTCTGAAAAAATTAAATTGTGATTTATTAAAAGTATGATTGTTTTGATTGTAATAATCAATAACACTATTATTAAATAAATCTGTTCTGTGGGTGTAACCTTTTGTGTAATTAATCTGAGTATTATAATTGCCCATCAAAGAAAGATTAAAAGGGTATTCTTTAATGCTTATGTTTCCCATTGCATTATATCGGTCGTTGGTACCAATACCTCCCATCAGCATTCCATTGTAGCCGGGCTTTTTATTTTTTTTCAAAACAACATTAAGAATACCACCGGTTGTAGATGCATCAAATTTTACAGAAGGATTAGAAATAATTTCTATTCTTTCTATTTGGTCGGCAGGAATTTGTTCCAATGTGAGTTGTGTAGGCCTGCCATCCACATAAATAGTAACACCTTTATTACGAAGTTCTACGTTTCCATCTGCATCTACATTGATGGTTGGAATATTTTTTACCGCATCTAATGCCGTACCACCTTTTACAGATAAATCTTTTTCTACATTATATACTTTTCTATCTATTTGAGTAGAAAACACAGGTGTTTCTGCTACCACTTCAACCTCTTTGAGCAATGTTTCATCGGGCTGAAGCAGAATATCCCCTAAATCAACTTCTATTTTATCGGGTGGAGTAATGTATATTCTTTTTTCAAAATTTTTATATCCGATAAAACTTATTCTTACTCTGTAACTTACCATAACAGGCAAATTTTCAAACAAAAATTCTCCCTTACTATCGGCAAGATTACCTGTAATGATGCTATCTTTATTATACCACAATAGCACTACTGATGCGTACTCCACAGGTTTTTTAGTTTTTGCATCGTATATTTTACCATATACTTTTCCTATTTTCATGTCTTTTAGTTTCTCAAGCATTTTGGGATTTACACCACCGGGTATCTGTCCAAAAACAAAATGAACAAATAAACTGAGTATAAAAATAAAATAACGGCTGTGCGCAGATAATAAACACATAAAAAAAATTGTGCGGCAAAAATAGAGTATTGCTTTTGAATGATTTTAAAAATAAATACAAATTATTCTTAAAACATAAGATTTTTTATCAATTGAAAATAATTTATTTTAATGGATATTCAATTGATTATTTCAACAAAATATGTTGTTGACAAAAAGCACGTTTGAGATATTAATTAAATATTTCTTTCAAAAATATCTTAAAAAGTTCAGGATTCAATTTATTTGCCTTATTTTTACCAAAAAATTTTTTAAAATGAAAATTAACATGCTTCTTTTTGTAGTCATCTTATTCAAATACATTTCTTTTTATTCCCAGTCCATTAAATACACCATTAAAGGGAATATCAAGGGAACAAAATACTCTAAAATATATTTACATCATAAATGGAATAACTCATTTAAAACAGATTCTGCCATCATTAAAAATAACTTCTTTTCTTTCAAAGGTGTAACGCCTGAAGTCAATATGTATTGGATAAATTTTAATAAAGACCCTATGTTCGCCCCTAATGCAGCATTTTTTATTGATCAGTCAGATGTAAATATTCAGATTCATGAAGATTCATTAATCAACGCTAAAATCAAAGCAGGAAAAGAGCAGGAATATTTTTCTCAATACAGAAAGATGATGCAGGAGTTTGGTTCAAAGCAGCAAAACCTTTACATGCAATACAACAACGCTATGCAAAAAGGAGATGCTAATGAAATCAACAGAATACAAAATGAGTTCAATGCATTAACTCAAGCTGTAAAATCAACACTCAAAAATATGATTAAAGAGCATCCTGCTTCTCCGGTAAGTGGTTATATTATTTTTCAGGAGTTTAATAATAACCCTAATATATCGGTTACAGAACTAGAGGAAATTGTTGGATACTTAGATAAAAATTTTCTGAACACCAAATTTGGAAAATTAGCACAGCAACGATTAATGCAAATCAAAGGCACCACGATTGGTAATAAAATAATGGAATTTACTCAAAATACTCCTGATGGCAAACCCATCAATATTCGCGATTTTGAAGGCAAATATGTGCTAATTGATTTTTGGGCTAGTTGGTGCGGACCTTGCCGAATGGAAAATCCGTATGTAGTAGCCGCATATAACAAATATAAAGACAAAGGGTTTACTATATTAGGTGTTTCTCTTGACCAAAATAAAAACGCATGGCTGAAAGCCATAGAAAAAGATGGTTTAACGTGGACCCATGTAAGTGATTTAAAGGGCTGGAGTAATGAAGTGGCACAAGCATTTGGAATCAGTTCTATTCCACAAAACATTCTGATAGATAAAAATGGAATTATTCTTGCTAAAAATCTTCGTGGTTCAGCATTAGAGGCCAAGTTGCAAGAGATATTTGGTGAATAATATCTATGAAACACCGTATTTTAGATTTATCTGAAAAATATTATGATGAAATAGTTCATATTCGTCGGCATCTTCATCAATATCCTGAATTATCTTTTCAAGAATATCAAACTTCAGAGTATATTGAAAGTTTATTAAAAAAATGGAATGTTTCGTATCAAAAAGTGGCTCAAACAGGTTTAATTGCGTACATAGGCAACTCTCTTTCAAAAAAATGTATAGCACTACGCGCCGATATAGACGCACTTCCTATTCAAGAAAAAAACACGTGCGATTATGCTTCCAAAGTTCCTAATGTAATGCATGCCTGCGGGCATGATGTGCATACTGCCTGTGCATTGGGGTCTATTAAAGTAATGAAAAATTTTGAAAAAGAATTAAAAGGGTGTGTTAAAGTTTTTTTTCAACCAGGAGAAGAAGTATTGCCCGGTGGCGCTACCATGATGATAAAGGAAAAAGCATTGGTAAAACCTCAAGTAAATGCTGTTCTTGCTCAACATGTTTTTCCTGACCTTGAAGTTGGAAAAATAGGATTTCGTGAAGGCCCATATATGGCTAGTACAGACGAGATTTATATTACCATAAAAGGTAAAGGC
>JAOABO010000160.1 GCA_026418315.1 Bacteroidia bacterium | reverse complement strand
AATAGCAGAATTATTAGCAAAAAATAAAGTAAAAACATGTCCGCCCGTTTCTACTTCAAAACCAATGGATAAAGGCATAGCATAATCAGGGTTATTTCTGTAAAAAGGATGAAAATTATAAAAATAATCTGCAAAAAAAGTAACTCTGTTAGAAAGTTTCAAACGTGCTGCTATACCTAATATCCATTCATCATTTCCATTATCTACTCCTGAATTAGGATTAAATTTTTGTACTACAAAGTTTTTATGAAACCATGTAGGTAACACTTCTACTGAAATCCATCTGTTTAACTTACTTCCAATAATTAACTGAGTTACATAGTTTAAGCGATGTGCTTCTCGTGTAGGAAAATCTTTCACTGCCACTTCAGAATACATTCTTGAAGTAGTCATAGTGGTATAACCAACACTCTCGAACAGGGCTATTGTAACAGGCGTTTTGAAGTCGGTCGTTTGTTTGATAATTCTCCATTTTCCTGACAAATCAACCAATTCATTTACTCTGCTTCTTCCAATTCCTATAGTGAGGTCATTGGTCAAACCATATTCCAAAGACATACGAATATCTGTTGGATTATCTATTCCAAAGGCAGTATGTGCTATTTGATTAAAAGTTTTGGTATTATCGGCCAGGTTTCCAAACCTATGAAGGATTCTATATTCCAAATGATTTTTTTTGACCGTCTCTGTTGTCTGTGCATTACCTAATCTATACGCTTTCCATGAAGCAAACACATATTGTTTTTCAGGTTTTTGCTCGGTCAAATTCAATAAATCATCTTGTGCTTTTAAATCAATTAAAGAGTAAGACACAAGCAAAATAAATAAAATACTGCGGCTCATAAATTATTTTTTTACATAAGGTATTAAAGTAGAATTAAAAGTTACTTTTACTTCTTCAGCAATTTTTTCAGTGAGCATGGTTGGTATTTTAATGTTGTAATCGGCAGGTTTAATGTAAAAAACAGAATTAAAAATTAAATCACTACCACTTTTTTTAATAGTTCCTTTTATCCTGATATCTTTAATTACTCCATGTAAGTCCATTTTGCCCGACATACTCACAGGAATTTCTTTACCATCTTCAAAACTTTTCAAAGTATCCAATTTTCCTTTGAATGTACAGTGTGGAAATTTATCGCTCTCTACATAATTTTCATTAAAATGCTCTTTCATCAAATCATTTTTAAATATAAAGGCCTGCATGGGTACTCTTATTTGAAACTCTCCTGTAGCAGCATTGAATACAGGTGAAGCTGAAGTATTTTTGGCTTCAATTTTTTCTAATGGAGCATCTGAATAAAAAGTAATTGTAGTTCCTTTCTCTTTGGCAACGTAAATACTTTGAGAAAAAAACTGAAAAGAAATAATGAGAGTGAGAATAACAAAATTGATTTTCTTCATTTTTATTACTATCTTCATATATTTTTAATTTGGTTTGCCGGAATTAATCCATTTTTGAATTTTTGCAATAGCACAATCATTTAGCTTGCTTCCATTTTTAGGCATGGCGGAATATCCAGTTTGCCACTTTACTGCACCCAGCAAACGGCCGCTGTTGGCACAACTAACACACCCTGAGTACGTATCTAATGCATAACCTCCACCCATATTAGATGAATTATGACAACCCACACAATATGTATCAAAAATGGATTTTAAGGAATTAGTATATGTTACAGTACTTGTATCACAAGTTGAATTATTATCTGAACACTTACCTTTTGTATAACCCTGTTCTACCCAACGGGTTATTAATTGCTTTTCTTCTTTCGTTAATGGCACATAGCCCGATGGTGGCATTTCCCCTTTTTGTATAACTTTTAAAATATCATCTTTTTTATTAGAAGCCATAGCCGCATCATAAGAGCTTAAATCCAAATCTTTTGCTTTATCTGTAGAATTATGACAGCCACTCATGGTACATTTACTTGTGAAAATGGGCTGAATATCTGTATCATAACAAACCGGAATAACATACTTATCTTTACGGCATTGGTAGAGTAAAAACACTACTCCTACAAATAGAAAGGAGTAAATGAAAAAAATTTTTTTCACTTACTTTATTTTTGAATCATCAACATTTTTGAAATTCTGTCTTTACCTGAATTGGTTTTAAGAATATACAAACCATTTTTTATTTGATCGGGTAAAATCATCTTCACTACATTCAATCCTGCAGGAACATTTTTTTCTTTATGTTCATATACAATTTGACCATTCAAATCTACAAGAGAAAATTCTAATTCTTTTAAGTAATTATTTGCATTAAATTGTATTTGAACAGCATCTTTTACCGGATTGGGATAAATAACCACGTCAGAAACACCTGAAATATTATTGGTTCTGATACCTGTTAAATCTGGACCAATAGTGAGTGTGTAAACAGATGATGACTTATCTCCACTTGTGTTGCCATTTCCGTTCACTGCATTACCAATAGCATAAAATGTAACCATTCCTGAAGCAGGAGCAGTCCACTCAAAGGTAAATTGTGCTGAACCACTTCCGTTTTTAGGAGTAGTATGAGTGGCTACTTTCCGCCCGTTAGCACCGGTAAGAATCTGAACTCCACTACCAGGATTAGCCATACTGCCTACATTGGTAAGCGATGGATTACTCAAAATTTCACATGCAAAACCAAATCGATTGAAAGGATTGTTCATTACATTTACAGTAACAGTATAAGTTTGGTTAGGTACATAAGAAAAAGAAGGCATAGATGGATTAAATGAAACATTGACCATGGTGGTTCCGCCTCCACCACTATGACAATCACCACAAGAACCCTCTCCCGGACTACCTGTTTTATCCGTTACACCAGACGAATATTTGATTACAAATGAGGTTGCAATAATTGACAAAGCACAACTTGTTCCAATAATAAATATTTTCTTTTTCATATTGTAATTTTTTGCAAATGTAAAAAAAATTTCAATAAAGTACACTAAAAATAACTTTTTTCGCTCCGTTTTTAATTTCTACTTTTGCAACAAAAAATAAAATGAAAACAGTTCTCATAACAGGTTCTACAAGTGGCATTGGATTAGGAATAGCCAAAGAGTTTGCAAAAACAAAGCAATACAATATTATTTTTAACGGACTAGAAGTGAATGGTCAGGAAATTGCAGACAACATTGGTAAGGAATATGGCATTCCAACCCTGTTTCATGGTGCCAATCTGATGTACCCGAACGAAATTTATGATTTAGCACAGAAATCCATAGAAACATTTGGAAAACTAGATGTAC
>JAOABO010000015.1:445-19733 GCA_026418315.1 Bacteroidia bacterium | reverse complement strand
CATTAGCATTAGTGGCTTTTGTAATATTTGTAAGGGAATAAATAGTATCATTGCTGATGTATCTGAAAAAAACTAATAAGAAAGAGGCCAAAAAAGAAGCAAGAAAGGCCAATGTAAAGGAAGATTTTTTGCTTGGTGATACAAATTGTGCTGCATACGCTTTTTCAAGAATGATATTTTGTGACACAAAGCCCGCTTTTGAAATAGAGTATTCAGTTTTCTTTTCAAGTAATAGTGTGTAATATTTTTCATTAATTGAATAAATGCGTGATAATCTGGTAAGTTCTATTTCATTTTCACTGTTAGGATACACTTCTGTTTTTACTTCATTTTTTCTTTCCAATAAGTTTCTGTATTGTGTTCTGTATTTTTGCTTGAGGGCATATAACGTTTCAATAAGAATTTTTTTCTGATTTTCTATTTGATAATTGATAATCTTGATTTGTTCAGAGTTGGGTGTTACCTGATATAAAAGATTTTCTTTTTCCAAAAGTAGTTTTTGAATATTAGAAGTAATGTTTTTAATGCTCTCTTCGTAAGAGGTTCCGTTAGCAATAGATATGAGTTGATATAAATCTATGTTTTTTTGGGTTTGCACATTATTCAGTATTTCATCTAATAATTTTTCATTCAATTCTATTTGTAATAATTGTTCTTGTACAGATGAATAAATTTGAGATTGAGATGTGCTTAATGCAGAATGATCGGACGATGATATAATTTTATTTTGCTTCTTAAATTCATTCAACTTGGTTTCAGAGTTTTTTAATTCTTCGTACACTACACTTAACTGAGCGTTAATAAAATTAAGAATATTTTTAGAACTTTCGCTTTTTCGTTCCACATCATAGTTCAGGTATTCTTCTGCAACCACATTGACAATATCGGTCGTTTTCTGAGGATTGACATCTTTTATTGAAATAGAAATAGTTTGAGCTAAATCATTCAATGGTTTTACTTCTAATTTTTTTTGTAGTTGAGATGCAACAGCATCTTTTGATTGAACAACAAAAAATGTTTCCTCGTTATTTTGTAAATCTTGTCGAATAGATATCGTGTCTCTTTTTTCATTCAGGTGTATATTAAAATCCATCAGGTCGTGTTTTATCCATGTATTGGTAGTAAACGGTATTTTTACATAATGATTTTCAGACAATTCAACTTTTATGGTTCCTGATTTTAAACTATTATTAAACTCTACGTATATTCTCTTGGCATATACGTTTTCGTTTTTTATATTGAGGTCTACCAAATACGGGGAGTTTTTATACAATTCATGGTTTTTAAATGTTCCTTTGTTGTAATAGGAGATTTGTAAGTTCAGTATGTTTACTATTCTTTCTAAAAAAGTTTTAGAGTGAATTTGTTCTATTGCTTCGGCTATTTTATTATTTCCATCGTTATTGATTGGATTTAATTGCAGTATTTGCCCTGCATCTGAATTTACAATTTGAATGATAGTTTGAGATAAATAAATGCGTTCGCTGTATCGTAAATAAAGAAATACTGATATTCCTGAAATGCTTAAAAAAAGAACATACCACCATTTCGCTTTCACTATGATATCTAAAAGCAATCCAATATCCAGGTTATTACTAAAACTTTCTAATCTTTGCTTGTACGAACGATATTCTTCGTTATGGGTATTGGTAATCAGCATTTAAAAACTTTTGTAAACTCTTAAAAACACCAATGTGCTTAATAATAATGATAAAAGCGGTGTTATATCTCTCACAATAGCTTGCACAGGTCTGTATCTGGGTTCTACGTAAATAATATCATTTGCCAGTACTGTTGTTTGCCCATAAGAAAGTCCGTCAATGGTGGAAAGGTCCATCAAATATACTAAAGATTGTCCATTAGGCAAGGTGCGTATAAGTTTTACCTTGTATGCCTTTCCATCTTCAGGAATACCACCTGCCATAGCAATAGCTTCTAAAACAGTGGTATTATTATTTTGTAAAGGAATCACTTTGGCTACGGCGTTATTTCCCGGAAAAACAATCACTCTTTTGTTATTCACTGATAATCTAACAAATGGTTTAATATAATATTCTGAATAGAGTGTTTCTAATTTTTTTTCTGCTTCTGCCAGAGTAAGGCCTGTTATTTTTACTCTTCCAATCATAGGCATCTTAAGAGTACCGTCCATATCTATAGTCGCTTCTGCCTTCACAAAATAATTGGATTGTGCATTATTTATCACATCTACCATTTTAAATCCATCATTAGTATATATTTGAAAATTAATGATGTCGTTGGGTGATAGTATATAAGATATGTGAGACAAACTATCATTGAGTGCTGCAAACTTATATCCAGGTGGTGTTTGAAGCATCAGATTAGGACGTAATACTTTACACGAAGGCAAAAGAAGTATAATCAGCACAAAGTATGTAAATGTTAAAAAACGAAATAGATTCATAAAAAAGTTGAGAGTTTTATTGCAAACAAAGATACAGAATAATTTTCTTTTATTCTGAATTATTTAATCCATACATCTATAGAGCCAAAAATACCAAACAACAAACCTGCCCATCCATTCAATACACCAAAGGCAAAAGGGATTTTACTAATATCTTTTGGAGAAACAAGAAAGTGCTCATAAGCCAACAGAGCAGTAAATATGAACCATCCTAAAAAATACAAAATTCCGCATTCATAAATATAAAAAGGCACCAATAATGCTATGCTGCTCAATGCGTGCAATATTCTGGATAAATAAATAGCGTTACTTTTTCCAAAATAAGCGGGTACAGAAAATAAATTTTGAGATTTATCAAATGCCTCATCCTGAACGGCATACATAATGTCAAATCCGCTTACCCAGAATAGCACAGCCAAACCAATCCATACAACAAAACCATGAATATGACCATTTATTGCTATGTATGCACCAATAGGTGCCAATGCTAAACCAACACCTAATACAACATGACACAACCAAGTGAATCTTTTGGTATAACTGTATCCTAAAATAATTAATAATGCTACAGGTGATAAATAAAAGCAAAGCGGACTGAGCAGATAAGAAAACAAAGAAAACAATGTAGCACTCAAAATAGTTAATAAGAGTGCTTCTTTGGGTTTTATTTTATTAGAAGGAATTTCTCTATCCTGGGTTCTTGGATTTAGTTTATCAATCTCTCTGTCTAAATATCTATTGAAAGCCATAGCTGCTGTTCTGGCAAATATCATACACATGATTACGTAAAAAAATTTTTCTACTGTCAATGATGATGGTGAATGTTGATATGCAACAGAAACTCCCAATAAAGCAAAAGGCATTGCAAAAATGGTATGATTAAACCTTACTAATTTCAGATACAATATTATTTTCTGATACATGGTTTTATTTGATTGCTCTGAAAAATACTATCATAAGAGGCACCGATGATATGAATAATGAATATAATAATATTTTTGAAAACCCCAACTTATCTGAATTGAAAACATAAATCAACATTCCTACTGAAGATACAACAGCGCTTAAAGCAGCAAAAAACAAACTAAAGAAAACACTAACAAACAAAAGAACTATTGAAATAAAAGCGAATATAAGAGAACCATACTCTACCCATTTGTACACTTTAGATGAATCAGACATCATAATGATAGTTAATCATTTTTCTCAGTTTGGATACATATTGTTGATATTGCCATAAATAATAATTATCTGTAGCATTAATACACTTACAATATTGTTTAATTCTGTGCTTCATTTCATCTTTTAATAATTCAAACAATTCAAAGGCCTCTTCTTTTTCAGAAGCATTGCCTATAATTCTTTCATAATGATCATGCAAAGATTCTTCTAAAACCTGAGATGGCTTTATTCCTTTTTTAATGTACTCCTGATATTTATCCTTTACAGAATAGGCCTCATAAGATGAATTGACAAAACGTTCTCTTACTTCGGGTGGTAATTCGTAGTTAAATTCCAATTCATAATCCCAGTTATCTTTGTATCGGTTTTCAAGATAGAGATGGGGTTCTCTAAAAACATGCCTCCAGTCAATTTCTGTTTGCCAGTATCCAAATCTTCTTAAATTATTTCCCAAATCTATAATCTGAAATCTTTTTTTGTTTTTCCATACACGGCTACCTCTGCCTATCATTTGATGATACAAAGTAAGAGAGCGGGTGGCTCTGTTTAATATAATGCTTTCTACTGCCGGTTCATCAAATCCCTGAGTTAAAATACTGACCGATGTAAGTATTCCTGTAGGTGTATTTCTAAACCAATCTAATACCTCTGCTCTGTCTTTGTCACTAAAGGTACTATCCAAATGCTTAATAGGATATCCTTTTTTTGAAAATGCTTCGTATACAGCTTTACTAGTAAGAATACCTGCGTTAAAAATTAATGTTTTAGTATTCAAAGCTCTTTCTTCGTATGCCTGAATAAGTTTATTCAGCATCACTGATTGAGTATATAATTGCTCATGAGAACTAATGGTAAACTCTCCATTAGAACCCACTCTTAATGAGCTTAAATTCACTTCATAGGTATAGGTGTCTGCATCGCATAAATACCCTTTTTCAATTAAGGACTTTATACTTTCTCCTACTATAAGGTCGTTGTAAATCTGATATAATGGCAACTTTTTATTACTACTTAATGGCGTGGCCGTTACACCAAGAATATTCACATCTTTAAAGTAATGAAAAATTTTCCTGAAAGAATTATTGTGTGCTTCATCCACTATTACCAACCCTATATCTTCTAAAAACTCTTCATTTTCCTGCAAACGATTGTTTAATGTTTCTACTAATGCTGTAAAGCATTGATAAGGTGTTTGATTAGGTAACTGCTTGACTTCAGAATTAATGATTTTATTGGAGATACCTATATAGCTTAATACATCTGACGTTTGCTGACTCAATTCTATTCTATGTGTAAGAATTAAAACCTTTTTTTTGTACTTCTCTATATACCGTCTGGCAATTTCAGAAAAAATAATGGTTTTGCCTCCTCCTGTTGGTAGCTGAAAAAGTAAATTAGCGTTAGGAGGCATTTCTTCAAGACGCTTAAAAATTTTTTCTACTGCTTCTTTTTGATAGGGATATAACTCTTTAATTTCTTTTGGTTCCTTAATCAGTATTCGTTTGGGCTTTTTTGAAATTTCACCAAAAGGATTATTCGGGTTTTTTGAGTTTTTTTTATCATCTACTGCTTTTGATGCTCCTTTATTATTTTTTACTGATTTTTCAGAACGCTTTTTATTGGTATCCGCTGATTTTTCCTGTGTTAAAATCTTTGCCATCTTGTTAAAAAGTTTTGCAAATATACATACAATTTTGGGGCTAAAAAACTCTTTTAATAAATTTAACTATTATACTATTCCTATTACACTATACATCTTATTGATTTACAAGCACTTAAATAAAACAGGCATTTTAGTACCTTATCCATTTCCATATTTCTTTCCAACTGGCTTTCTTTCCATACATTAATATACCCGTGCGATATATTTTTGCCGATATTTTAGTCATTATGATGAAAGATGAATATAAAATAAAAAGAGATATCAATACTTCAAAAAAGGGTACACCAAATGGTAAACGAGCCATCATTACTATTGGTGATGTAAAAGGAATAAAAGATGCCCAATAAGACAGCGAAGTGTCAGGACTACTAATCATTTTAGCTGCAATAAAATATCCTACCATTAATAGCAATGTAACCGGTAAAGTAAATTGCTGGGCATCGGCATCAGTATCGGCAGCACTGCCCAAAGCGGCTAATATGGCACTATAAAACAAATACCCACCAATGAAATACAACACAAAATAAAATGCAATTTCAAAAAAATTTAATTTATCTATTTGTTTCAATACTTCAAACACCTCCAGATTTTCCTGAAAACTTTCTACTTGATTCCAGTTGGCTTCCACCCCTTTTTCATAAATTATCTTTTGTTGTTTAAGGTACTTCTGATAATCTTCTCTGATACCACTCATCATGGTTACAGACACAATACTCACCAGCACAAAAGTCATTATGCCCATAATAATAAACTGTCCTATTCCTAATAAAGCTACCCCCATAATTTTACCCATCAACAACTGAAAAGGACGCACAGAAGATACAATGACTTCTATAATTCTGTTGTTTTTCTCTTCTACAACACTCTTAAATAATATCATGCCATACATAGTAATGAATATAAACATAAGCAATGCAGACAAAAAACCAAATATACTGATAAAGGCGGTAATTTGTTCAGAATGTTCTCCCTTTTCATTAACTTTTTCAGTGATTATTTTTACATTTTGTCTGGCGCTATGGATGGTTTGCGGATTAATATGATTGGCCAGCAATTTATGTTCAAACAAAATCTTTTCCATCTGCGATTTTATCATGGTCTGAAATGCCAATCCTGGCGTTTTTTTATAAAAAACTTTAACCACACCACCTGCTCCATCTATAATATTATGCGGAATGTAGAGTAACACATCTACATCATTACGGTATAATTTATCCAAGCATTTTTCCAACGAACTATTAGAGTACAAAAATGTTATATAATTATTACCCTGCAATTTACCTATAAAAAACTGAGATTCATCGGCTACCAACACATTGTATTCTGCTTGCTCTTCCATACTTAACCAGAAGATAAGTGCTACAAAACCAGCAATAATAAATGGCGTCAAAAAAGTCATTACTATAAATACCTTATTGCTGATTTTTCTTTTTACTTCAAAGCCAAGTACCAGCAGAATTTTTTTCATTTAATAACATTTGACGCAGTAATAATACAAATTAATTACAAGAAGTGCTTCTCATAATTGCTTATTGAAAAATATTTTTGGTTTTAAGATTTAGTAGATGGGCTATAGTTTTTTTGAGCAATATTGATTATTCTGTACAACAATCGGGCGGCAACATTGGCGTCCCAATCATTATTTTTTGCTGGTGCTACCTCATTGAGGTCAAATGCAATAATCTGTTTTCCGCTCAAAACTATTTTTTCAAGTAAATATAAAATTTGTTCAACCTCAAAGCCACCTGCTACAGGTGTTCCTGTATTGGGGCATAGTTTGGGGTCTAAGCCATCTATATCAAAACTAACATACACTTTATCGCCTAATTCTTTGATTATTTGGTTACAAATTCTATCCCAAGAATTACCTCTATAAAGTTCATATTTAATATCTCTGTCAAAAAATGTTTTTATTTTGGGGTGCGTTTGTGTTAGTTGATATTCTTCATCGCAATAATCTCTGATACCTATTTGAACTAATTTTTCGAGCGTATGTACATGATTGACTACATTGTACATAATAGAAGCATGTGAATATTTTAGTCCCTGATAAGCATTTCGTAAATCGGCGTGTGCATCTATTTGTAAAATTGAGAATTTTCCGAAGTGTTCTGCAACAGATTGAATAAATCCAAATGGGGTAGAATGATCTCCACCTAATAGTACTACCAACTTTTTTTGTTTTAAATATTTTAATGTGGTAGTTTTTACGATATTATTCAGCCATTCACAGGCATGGTTTATTTCTTTGTTTAATTTGTTTTTTTGTTTTGTTGCAGCAGAAGAGGTTTTGTTCAGCAATTGGAAGTATTGTTCTGCTTTTTTTCTGAACCTATTATTTTTTTTGAAAATTTCAGGGTGTGCGGGTTCAAGGTAAATACCTTTTTTCCAGGCATCCTCTAAAAATGGGTCAAATAAATCTACCTGATAAGATGCTTCTAATATAGCATCGGGACCTTTTGCAGTGCCTGAGTGATAACTCACGGTAACCTCCCACGGAACAGGGATAATGATAGTACTGCTATCTTTTGCTTCAAATGGTAATCCAAATATACCATCAAACAATGCAGCGTCATTAGGATTAAAATCCTTTATACCGGGCTTTTTATTTTTTTTTGAAGACATAGTTTGAAATGATTAAACAATAATTTCTTCGTCCAGTGCATTAAAAAACCTGTATTCCATAAAAGAATAACTATCCATAGGGATAATTTTAATCCATTGTTTGTACTTCCATCTCCACTGATTGAGTTTACTCCATATTCCTTTTGTTAGATGGCTTTCAATATATGGATGAACCGCTAGTTTGATGTCTTTTTCTTTCATTTCAGTAACAATGTAATGCAGGGTTTTTTCTATTTGTTCTACAAACAATATACTGGGCTGAATTTTTCCTGTCCCTCCGCAACTGGGGCATACTTCAAGAACTTCAATATTGACTTCGGGTCTTAATCGTTGTCTTGTAATTTGTACCAAACCAAATTTACTAGGAGGTAATATATTGTGTTTTGCCCTATCGGTTTTCATAAACTCTTTCAGCTTATCGTAGAGGATTTTACGATTGTCTTGATTATACATGTCTATAAAATCAATAACAATGATTCCTCCCATGTCCCTGAGTCGTAACTGTCTTGCAATTTCTTCGGCCGCTTCTAAATTTACTTCCAGGGCATTTTCTTCTTGTGATGCGCTGGATTTGGCTCTGTTTCCGCTGTTTACATCAAATACATGTAATGCTTCGGTGTGTTCTACAATAAGGTATGCGCCACTTTTAAGGTAAACCGTTTTGCCAAAAAGGGATTTTATTTGTTTTTCTACTCCAAAAACATCAAAGATGGGTAATTTGCTGTCGTATCTTTTTACAATATCTTTTTTTTCGGGTGCAATAGTTTGTACATAATTTAAAATGTCTTTATATAAGTTATCATCATTTACATAAATAGCCGTGAATTGTTCGTTGAGTAAATCTCTTAAAAGGGCACTCACTCTATCCACTTCGCCTAAAACTTTATAGGGTGGACGGGCAGTTTTTAATTCTTTATATATTTTTTCCCACTTGGAAATTAAATCATTAAGGTCGTTTTCCAGGTCGGCAGTTGCTTTTCCTTCTGCAGCTGTGCGTATTATAACTCCAAAGTTTTTGGGTTTTATTTGCTTAATAATGCTAATTAATCTTTCTCGTTCTGCTTCATCTTTTATTTTGGAAGAAACGGTTGTTTTATCATTAAAAGGAATGAGAACAATGTATCTTCCGGGTATAGATATTTCAGAGGTTATTCTTGGTCCTTTGGCACTGATAGGTTCTTTGGCTATTTGTACAAGTATGTTCATTCCGGGCTTTATGACTTCGTCAATTTTGCCGTTTTTATCAATGTCGGGCTCAGGTTTGAAATACATTAAACTGGAAGAGTTTTGTTTGTTTTTAATAACATCTTCAGTATATTTCATTAAAGATTTGAATTGTGGGCCTAAATCCAGATAATGTAAAAATGCATCTTTTTCATAACCCACATCTACAAATGCGGCATTTAATCCTTTCATGACCCGGCTTACTCTTCCAAGATAAATATCACCAACCGTAAACTGGTTATTGGTTTTTTCTTTATGTAATTCCACTAATTTTTTATCTTGCAGCAATGCAATGGCTATTTCTCCTTTATTATGGTTTACAATTAATTCGTAGGTCATACATATAAAAAGTTTAAAAAGAAAAACATTCTTCTATTTAAAGAAGAATGGTTTTTCCGTAATTAAATGATGGAAAATAAATACAATTGGCTGCTCTGTAACATAGTATAATTACCGTGTTACAATAAAGCCAACTTAACGAAGTTTTTTCTTATGGCGATTTTTTCTGAGACGTTTTTTACGCTTGTGTGTGGCCATTTTGTGTCTTTTTCTTTTCTTTCCGCATGGCATAAGTTTGAATTTTAAGGTTAATAATGGTTATTTGTTGATTGATTGAATATACTGATGTATGCTGTTTTTTAAAGCAGTATCAGAAATTTTAGCGGCAAACTTACGAAGAAATCGGATACTTTGCAATGTGTCTTTTTTTTGTAAATATATTTCGGATAAATAGGCATAAATTTCTGTTTTATTACTATCTAATTTTAAAGCTTTTTGATACCTTAAAATGGCTTTATCTAACTGATTAGACCGCACAGAAAATTCAGCCAGTTGCATTTGTAACAATATATTATTGCTGTCGGTCTTTTCAATTTCTTTAAGCATTTGTATTCCGAGCATGGGCGATGGTGTTTGAATATAGCAGGATGCCAACATGATTTTGGCATTTGTGTTGTTAGGATTCAAATAAATGGCTTTATTAAAGCATCGAGCAGCCGAAGAAATAAGCGATTGGGCTTCATCAGAGGAAGAGATAAAACCCAATGCTGTATAATAATTTTTCCCTAAATGATACCAGATTGTATCTGATGTGGAGTTAAGATATTTGATTTCTTCAAAATAAGCAGAAACCGGAAATATTTTTTTTGAATTTATAAATTGCAACAAAGAATCTAATGATACTTTTTTTTGGAAATATAACTGAATCAAACTGTCGGTTGCTTTGTCTTTTTGAGTATAAAAATGGACATTAACTGATTGTGTAGTATCTATAGTTTGAACATTCACAATAGGTTTTTGATAAGCAGATGATGTTGGTAAAAACAAAACAATCATCAACACAGACAGAAAAACCAGAATGATAAGAACATGAAAGGATGTAAGTTGTTTAATTAAGCCCATCTGAAATCTTATTTCTTTGAAGGTATAACCTTTATTTTTTTTACTTTTTCTACAAGATGCAAAGAGGGTTTATAAGCTGGCACATAATGCTCAGGAATAACAACAGGTTTATTTGCTTTGATGTCTCTTCCAATTTTTTGTGCTCTTTTCTTTAAGTAAAATGTTCCAAATCCTCTTAAATAGACGTTTAATCCTTTTGCCAATCCACGATTAATGGTTTTCATAAATTCCTCTACAATAATTTGCACATCTTCTTCCCGCATTTTAGTTTTATTGGCAATTTCTTTTACAATATCAAATTTTGTCAATTTATTTTCCATAAGTTTTTGATTATTAAGTAATAAAGGTTGGCAAAAGTAGATATTTTTTCTTGATAAGACAATTTTATCGTCAGTATAAAGCCCCTGTTTATAATCGTGTGCCTTAAATAAGTACCATCCTCATTCAAATATCCTTATTTTTTATTCTGTTTTCTTAGATATTCATTTACTTTTTCATCTAATAATTCTGATGGCTGGGCTATTATTTGTAATGTACTATTGTCTTTGCCTACTAATATTTGTGCTGCTCTTTTAATTTTACAGGTTTTCGTAAGATAGTCCTCAATGCTTAATTTTAGTTTGAATACTTTATCATCTTCATAATAAACAGAATATCCTAAATACTGATTAAATTTTAGTGCATGTAAGTTGTCTTTACGAACAGTAATAATAGAAGTATCTCCCGACTTGATTTCTTCAAATATAACCTGAAGCATAGTTAAAGATGCTAATGCCGGAACAAAAGTATTCCAGTAAGATTTTTCCCAAAAAAAAATACCCCCTTCGGCCACTCTGTTTTTATCTGTGTCTTTACAATTGATAAGTCCTATTTTTTTTTGATTATCTTCTATTAAAAAGTAATAGTTGTATTTATTATTGATTTTCTGAAACCACGCTCTTTGCATTTTAAAGGTAATATACTCCTGAAACTGCATTGTTTTTCTGATAAAATCGCGGTTACGCCAATATCTTATTAGTTCCAGGTCTTCTTCTTGTATCCGTTTATAAGTTAATCCGTACTGCTTTACAATCATAACTCTTCTCTGATGTGGTAAGGTGGCTTTTTGTGAATATCCATTAATATATATGCGATATATTCACCTATAACACCAAGTGAAAACAATATCAATCCTGTACCAAACAAAATACTCACAATAATAGAGGTATATCCTTTTTCGGCATGATGAAAAACAAATTTTTGAACAAGATAGTAGATTCCTGCAAGAAAACTAAATAATGCCACCAAAAAACCAATTGTTTTTACAAGTATTAAAGGCATGGTAGTACTTATCATCAGGGTATTTTTAGACAGATGAAATAAGCGGGAATAGGAATACGTGCTTTTTCTTTTTTGAGAGGGGTGGTATGGCATTGTTATAGAATGAATGCTTTGTGTATACCACAAAATCAGCTCATCAATAACAATTAAATGGGAAGGATGTTGTAAAATAGAATGAACAAGTTTTTTAGACATGACCCTGAAACTAGATCCTTTTCCTGCATCAGGGTTTTCATATCGGGAAATGATTTTATAAATGTTTGATAGTAATTTTCTGTACCACGGATAATTATATTTTTCAGGTGTGATGTATAAAATATCTGCTTTACTGTTTAGAAAATTTTGAATTATTTCAGGTAATTTTTCTATTGGGTGAGACATATCATCATCTATTGTAATAATAACATCTCCCTTACATCTTGATAATCCGCAAAAAGTAGCTTTCTGTTGGCCATAATTACGAGACAAACGAATAATTTTTAACTGTTCCGGGAAATGGTGTTTTATATTCAAAATTTTTTCCCAGGTATGATCTTTGCTGTTGTCATCTACTAAAACAATTTCAAATTGAAACGACTGTAATCCCGTAGTTAATTCTTTTATTAATCCTTCTATACAACTTTCACTATGATACAATGGTACAACTACAGATATTATATTATTGTTTTGCATTTAAGGCAAAAATAATTAAAAATTTAATAAAATGTTTTATTTATAGGGTAATTACTCTTTTAATTACCAATCTCATTTTTGTAAAGACATACGGATTTATGTCTTTTGTTTTTTCTTTTTGGCCGCAGGGAATAGTACATTATTTAAGATTAATCTGTAGCCGGGCGAATTAGGATGTAGATTTAAATCAGTAGGCGGGTCTTCTACTTTGTGCATATAATCCTCCGGGTCGTGCCCACCATAAAAGGTCCATGTCCCTTGCCCTCTTTCTCCATGAATGTACCTTGCTTCATTAAATGCTTTGGCTTCGCCCATTATCAATACGCTTTTTTTAATAAAGTTTTTATTAAACGCAACCGTTTGCCCCCAAAAGCCCTGTATAACATTGGTATGGTTTTGACAAAGCATTGTAGGCACCGGATCCCATTTGGCAGAAAATTCAAATAAAGTAAATTTGTCTGTTTCTTTGGTAACACCATATTGGTTTCTTGTAAAATACGTATCTATTTCAGAAAACTCATAAAATAATGGATCGGTATTAAGTTTGTAATTTTCAAAAGCATATCCCTTAGAATAATCAATTTTTTTATTCATATCCGGGTCTGCCGGATCTCCATCATATACGCTTCCGCATATATCAATACCCTCTGCGGCTAAAGCAATGTCATAACTATCTGTAGCACTACACATAGCAAACATAAAACCACCATTTACTACAAATTCGTCAATTTTTTTTGCTACCGCCAATTTAAGTTGAGATACTTTAGAAAATCCCCATCTTTTTGCAATTTCCTCGTTTTCCCGCACTTGCTGCTTATACCAGGAAGTATTACCATATTGTGCATAAAATCTTCCATACTGGCCTGTAAAATCTTCGTGATGTAAATGGAGCCAATCATAATTTTTTAAGACCCCGCTCAACACTTCATCATCATATACTACATCGTATGGAATTTCTGCATAAGAGAGGGCCAGTGTTACAGCATCGTCCCATGGTTGTTTGGATTTTGGTGAATAAACCGCCACTTTGGGTGCCTTTTCAAGCTTCATAGCATCCATATTCACCTCTGGTTGCGCTATTTCCTGTAATATTGCATTTACCTGAGCATCGGATACTTGCTCATAACTTACCCCTCTGATATTACATTCATTAATAATGACTTTATTGCCAGGTAATAAAAAACTTCCTCCTCTGTAATTCAAGAGCCAGTATATTTCTACATCTTGTTTTAATGTCCAATAAGCTATGCCGTATGCTTTCAGGTGATTTTTCTGTGTTTCATCCATTGGTATCAATATCTGAAAAGCATTTAATAGGAAAGGAACAGCAGAATAAACAATCAGTAAGTATTTTTTTACTTGTGTCATATTAATTTGCTTTTAAGCCATATTTTTGCAAATATTTTTCATATAAATCGTTCTGAAAATTTTTTGCCGAATAAATTTTACCTTCTAAAATAAGGCATTCTATTTGACTGGTAACAGGATCTAATATATTTCCTTTGGATATAATCAAAGACGCTAGCTTGTTTTCTTCTATACTCCCTAAAATATTGTCTATTCCTAAAATTTTTGCAGGATTGTATGTAATAGATTTTAAAGCATCTTCTTTACTTAAGCCATAAGGAATACACATACCTGCCATAAAAGGTAAGTTTCGGCTTTGCATGGCTTCCATATCTCCTTCTGCACTGATACAATATAATATGTTGTTTTTTTCAAGCCATCCTGGTAGTTCAAAATTAATTTTCAATTTATCATCTGTATTGGTTGGTAAACTATTAGGTCTGCTTAATATTACAGGGCATTGATATTTTTTTAATATATCTATTACTTTATACAATTCATCACATCCTACTAACACTATTTTAGGAATCTGCATATCCTGTGCAAATTGAATGGCATTTAATATATCTTTTGCTCTGTTGCAATGTATGTACAAAGTTGTCTTTCCCTCCCATATATTTCTCATAGATTCATATCTTGGATTAAAAGACATGCTATCTTTAGATAAATAATAAGATTTACTTAAATTAAAAAAGTTTTTAATCTCTGTAAGTTGATTTTCATAATCTTTACTTTTTTCAGATTTATCCGGTTCTGCCCACCACCCTTTTTGAACATATACTGATGGAAAATACAAATGTATTCCATCTTCTTTAATAGCCGCATCTTCCCAGTTCCATGCTTTAATTCTTACCACAGATGATGTTCCTGCTATATAACTACCTCTTGGTGTACATTGAGTATACATAATGCCATTTGAAAACGCCGTTGGAAGTATTTTACTATCTGTATTATAGGATGTCAATGTGCGTAAATGAGGGTTAAACTTTCCAATATCGTTATAGTCAGAAGTAGGCCGAATGGCTTCTGCTTCCTGTAATCCAAGAATATTATTACACAAGATAATGGCAGGATATATATGCCATGATTTTCCATCTATAATGGTATCTGCCGCCACAGAGATACTCTCTTTCTGTATTTTAATAATTTTGTTTTTTTGAATTAAAATACTTGCCACATAGGGCTGATCTCCTTTACCATTATGAACCATAATGTCTTTAATCAATATACTCTGAGAATGTCCCTTAAGAAAAAAAAATACAACAAAAAAGAATACTATTTTTAACCGCATGTTATTTTATTTTTTGCAAATTTACTGAAATCAAGTTCTTATTAATACTCTCTTAACAAAAAAATGTTGATATTTTTTTATTTGCATTTAATATAAAATGGCTACCTTTGTATTTGAAATTCAATTATTCCATAAAATGAAACAAGTTCTTTTTTTACTGATAAGTTTGATTATCTCTGCATCTCTTTCTGCACAAACAGGTGGAAAAAAGAGAGAGCATAGAAATCAGAGAGGGGGTGGTTTTCACTTATTCAAAAAAAGCCGGGGAAATGCCGGTGCCTTTGCAAAAGGACACAATAAACAAAAAAAAGGATTTTTAGCTCGTTTATTTAGTGGAGAAAAAGTTACTGCCGGTGGGTGGATATATCACAAAACACCTGGAACACACAAAACAGACCATTCTCTTTTTCATCGTTTCAGAACCAAAAACAAAGTATTCAAAGACAAACTACAAGCAAGAATTAATAAACAAAGAATGAAAAACAGAAAAAGAGGTAATGTTACATTTTCAAAGAGAAAGTATTAGGTTTACTTAAACTAAAAAATTTACTCAGAATTTTTAGTGTCTGTATCTGCAGTTCTTAATCTTGCTAAATCTCTGTCGAACATATACAGCCCCATTTTATCACTTCCAATCAATTTTAATTTATCATTAATCTGCCTTGCTAATGCTTCTTCTTCAAGTTGTTCACTAACATACCATTGCAAAAAGTGATGTGTTGTGAAATCTTTTTCCTTTAAAGTAATTTCTACTAATTTATTAATTTCAGAAGTAACATAAATTTCGTGGTTAAGTATACTTTGAAATATCTCTACAAGATTTTTGTAATTAGCTTTAGGTTGTTGAATAGCGGGAATTATCGCGTTACCTTCTCGTTCATTAATGAACTTTATGAGTTTAAGCATATGTATTCTTTCCTCGTCTGAATGTTGATATAAAAAATCGGCTACTCCCTGAAAGCCATTTCTTTCTGCCCACGAGGCCATGGATAAATAAATATGTGATGATTCTGCTTCCAAAGACACTTGTTTGTTAAGAGCGTCATTAATGTTTTTCTTCATATTTTTTTGTCGTAAAAGTAAGTAAAATTTAATTGATGAGATATCATGATTAAAGTTTTATTAGTAAAGTTTAATTTTGTTCAAATAAATAATTTAATGTTAATTTGCGGGAACAAAAATTAAAAAAATTTTTTATGAGTTCTATCACTCAAACCACTCATGAAAGTATGTACGAAGCAGTATTAGCCCGCCTAAATACAGCTTCTCAATTAATCAATCTACCTGACTCTATCACAGAAGTATTAAGATACCCTCAAAAAGAAGTAAAAGTAAGTTTGCCCGTTGTAATGGATAATGGAAAAATAAAAGTATTTGAAGCATTCAGAGTCATTCATAGTACCCACCTAGGACCATCAAAAGGCGGTATTCGCTATGCTATGGATGTGAATGAAGATGAAGTAAAAGCTTTAGCAGCATGGATGACTTTTAAATGTGCAGTTGCTGATTTACCTTACGGTGGAGCAAAAGGAGGTATTAAATGTAATCCTCGTCAGATGAGTGAATCTGAGTTAGAAAGATTATCCCGTGCTTATGCCAAAGCCATGAAAGACATCTTTGGTGTAAATAAAGATATTCCGGCACCGGATATGGGAACAAGCGGAAGGGAAATGGCTTGGATACTAGATGAATTCAATAAAATAACGGGTGAAGATTCTCCGGGCGTTATTACCGGGAAACCTGTAGGTCTTGGTGGCTCTCTTGGAAGAGAAGCGGCTACAGGAAGAGGCGTGATGGTAAATGCTCTGCAATCACTGACAAAATTAAATATTAATCCCAAACAATCTACTGCTGTTGTACAAGGATTTGGTAATGTAGGTTCTCATGCTGCAAGATTACTTGCCGAGCAAGGAATAAAAATTATCGCTATTGCAGATGCCAGTGGAGGGTATTACAATGAAAAAGGCATTGACATCCATGACGCATTGAATTATGTTGCAAAAAACAATAGATCATTAGAAGGATACAGTAAAGCAACAAAAATTACCAACGAAGAACTTCTTGTACTCCCCACCGATTTATTGGTACCTGCTGCCCTCCAAAATGTAATTACCCAAGAAATTGCAAAAGATGTAAAATGTAAAATTATTGTAGAAGGTGCCAATGGTCCCACTTTACCCGATGCTGATCCTATACTTAATGATAAAGGTATTATTGTAGTTCCCGATATATTAGCTAATAGCGGAGGAGTTACAGTGTCTTATTTTGAGTGGGTACAAAATAAAATGGGTTATTATTGGACCGAAGAAGAAGTGAACCAAAAGCACGATGAAAAAATGAAAACAGCTTTTGAAAAAGTATGGAACAATGCCCAAAAGTATAAAACAAGTATGAGAATTGCTGCTTATATAACAGCACTTGAAAAACTTCAGTTAGGTATTAAAATGAAGGGACATTTCTAAAAATCAAAATCCACTAAAATAAAAATTATGAATGAGATTCATTTAATCAATATTGATTACATAGAACAAAATACAGAACAACTTCCATTTCAATACAAACCAGATGTCCCAAAACTTAAATTGTATGGAGAAATTTTAATATCTGAAACAGAAGAAGAAGAAGAAGGCATACTGTTTCTTACCCAAAAACAATTTAATCAAATTTTAGGAGGAAAAAACATTGAAATTCTTAATGAAGATGATAAATGGTATCCAAAACACCCATTAAATAAAGATCAAATTAAACAAATAGGCCTAGTGGACATCCATGCAGAATTAATAGGAACTACTTCTGATAACATCAAATGCTTTGAAGTCATAGAAGTAAAATAACTTCTGGACATATTTTCCTGCTTATCCTAATACAAACAAATATTATTCACAAATAGTTTTGTTAATTCAATTAGGTTGTTTTCTCACTAATTTGCTTTTTTAGATACTTTAAGGCCTTTCTCGTTTATACCACAATAAATTTTTAATGATATTTACGCCAAAAAAATGGTTATAGATATTCATACTCATATTATTCCGCCAGAATTACCCGACTTCTCAAAAAAATTTGGCTATGGAGAATTTATTACACTTCAACACCATACACCTAAAAAGGCATGGATGATACAAGGTTCCAAAAAGTTCAGAGAGATAGACATAAACTGCTGGGATGTAACAGTTCGTCTTGAAGAAATGGAACGTTTTCAGATTGATGTACAGGTTATTTCAACTATTCCGGTAATGTTTAGTTATTGGGCAAAACCCGAGCATACACTTGAAGTAGCACAATTTCTTAATGACCATATTGCAGAAATTATTAATCGCTATTCTGAAAAATTCATTGGTTTAGCTACAGTGCCGTTACAAGATTTAAATTTAGCGATAAAAGAATTAGAAAGAAGTAAAAACTTAGGTTTTCGTGGTGTACAAATTGGTAGCAATGTAAACCAAAAAAATTTGACAGAACAGGACTTTGGTGAATTTTTTTCTGCCTGCGAATCTCTTAACATGGCCATTTTAGTTCACCCATGGCAAATGATGGGTCAGGAACACATGACAAAATACTGGCTGCCATGGTTAGTGGGTATGCCTGCTGAAACCGCGCGCGCCATCGCTAATATGATTTTTAGTGGTGTATTTGACAAGCACCCCCGCCTGAGAGTATGCTTTGCTCATGGAGGAGGATCTTTTATTCCCACCATAGGAAGAATTGAACATGGTTGGGAATGTCGCCCTGATTTAGTGGCAATAGATAATCCCCATAATCCAAGAAACTATTTAGGAAAATTCTGGGTAGATTCTCACACCTGCGATCATAAATTACTAAAATACATCATAGACGAAATAAGTGCAGATAAAATTGTGCAAGGTTCTGATTATCCTTTTCCTTTAGGTGAAGCCGTACCCGGTGATTTAGTAAGAACTGCACCTATTAGTGAAAAAGAAAAAAACATCATTCTAACGCAAGCTCCAAAAAACTGGTTAGGGCTTCCTTAATCCGAAGAAAGTATATATCTGTTTGTTGTTACACAAAAAATTTATTTTATTTGCAGCCGCTAAAAAAATGGCGGGGTAGCTCAGATGGTCAGAGCGCAGGATTCATAACCCTGAGGTCACGGGTTCAATTCCCGTCCCCGCTACTCTTT
>JAOABO010000015.1:0-435 GCA_026418315.1 Bacteroidia bacterium | reverse complement strand
TACTCTTTCATTCGCCTTTGCTTTCTTTATTTTTTTGCTTTCTTTATTTTTGTTCTCAGCTTTATTCTTTATTATGATTTTTAAGTTAGTTTTCTTATATTTGCAAAAAAATTTAAAATGAAAAAAATTTTCTCATCTGTTTTAATCCTGTTTCTGGTATACAGTAATCAAGTACTTTCTCAATCTTCCCCACCTGATCTTATCTCCTACCAAGGCATTGCCAGAGATGCATCAGGAAATATTTTACCTAATCATCTCATTAATGTAAAATTTAATATTCACCAAGGATCACCTAATGGTCCAGTAGTGTTTTCTGAACCTCATTCAATAACCACTAATTCTCTTGGTTTATTTTCACTTCAAATAGGTTCTGTAAATCAAAATCTTAATTCTGTACTATGGAGTAATGGTCCGTATTATCTTGAAGTACTCATT
>JAOABO010000159.1 GCA_026418315.1 Bacteroidia bacterium | reverse complement strand
CTTTATTATATGAAAATTTGTCTCATCTTACTCATTCTGTTGACTCACAAATTTTATTTAAAATTCACGCTGCAGCTTACTATAAGCAATCTAATCTAAATTCCAATGCTATTCATGTCCTCAAATCAATTAATACAAATAATTTAAGTGACTCATTAAAATTTATTATTAAGTACCAAACGGCATTAAACTATTACTTACTTAATGAATTAACCCAATCCCAAAACGAACTAATAATATTATATAACATTATCCATGATACTTTGTTACACTACAAAGCATACCCATTGAATACTATTATTTTGAATGAATTATATAACTGGAACGAAGCAAAAAAATTGCTCTTAAAATATAATTGTGTATACTTTAAAGACACACAACAAAAATTTATTCATCAAAAGAACATTGATTCTTTATATAATACAAAAAACATACCTAAACTAAAAAATGTTAGAAAAGCCATTACTCTTTCTACATTTATTCCCGGATTAGGGCAAATGTATTCAAAAAACTATTCAGAAGGAATAATAGCTTTTTTTACAAACACTTCTATTGCACTATTAACCATTACCGGAATATATTATCAATACTATTTTACATCCATCATAGCAGGAAGTTCTTTATTAGCTAAATTTTATACAGGCAATATTTCCAGAGCCGAATATTCCGCAATGAAACATAATTATTTTGTATCAAAAAAATTTAACGATAACGTGAAGAACTATATTATTAATACTTATTTAAAATAAAAAAGGAGGCAAGTGCCTCCTTTGAATTCTACTTAAATTACAACCAACTATTTATTAATCTAACCACACAATATACTTATCATTATTCTTATATTTCAAATAAAAATCCTTATCAAAAACAGCGCCCCAAAAATCAACACAAGCTGTCACTTCACCAACTACTGGTATACAAAAATACATAGCCCACATCCATTGGTTACTTGTTCCCATATAATATCTGTGTAAAGCAATTCCACCACAAAAAAATGCTCTTAACAAATATCCACCTCTTGTTTGCTCTGGTACAAGTACATTCATTTTGCCAATAGAACAATTTAAATACTCATCCAGCTCATTTTCTGTCATTTCTATTGCCTGCATTACAATAGCATTCAGCTTATTTTCATCTACTTGATATTTTGTGTCTATATTAGCTTTTGCAGCAAATGATACCGCAATAATTACTCCTAATAATGCTTTTCTCATAGTTTTGAATTTTAATAAATTAATAATGCCGCAATTTTAATTAAAAAAATAAAAACAAACAAATTTTTTACATTTTGGACAAACCCTTTCAAAATCTTATACTTGTGCCACCCAAAAAAATTTACTTATGATCAATAAAGTAGTCAAAAATGCAGATGATGCTATTAAAGATATTCAAGACGGTGCTACTCTTTTAGTGGGCGGTTTTGGTTTATGCGGTATTCCTGAAAATCTTATAGCTGCACTGGTTCGTAAAGGTGTAAAAAATTTAACCTGCATCAGCAACAATGCTGGCGTAGATGATTTTGGATTAGGACTACTTTTGCAAACGCGACAAATCAAAAAAATGATTTCTTCTTACGTCGGAGAAAATGATGAATTTGAACGACAAATGCTGAGCGGCGAGTTAGAAGTAGAACTTATTCCGCAAGGCACCTTAGCCACCCGTTGTTTGGCCGCAGGATACGGCATTCCTGCTCTCTATTTACCTGCAGGAGTTGGAACAGAAGTTGCCAAAGGAAAAGAAGTACGAAGCTTTCAATTCAATGGTCAAGAAAAAGAATACCTGTTAGAATATGCATTTGAAGCAGATTTTGCACTAGTAAAAGCATGGAAAGGAGACACTGCAGGAAACTTAATTTATCGTTCTACTGCCCGTAATTTTAATCCGCTGATGGCTATGGCAGGAAAAATCACTATTGCAGAAGTGGAAATTCTTGTACCTGCCGGCGAGCTGAACCCTGATGAAATACACACACCCGGTATATTTGTAAACAGAATATTTCAAGGAGAAAAGTATGAGAAGAGAATAGAACAAAGAACGGTCAGAAAATGTAAATAAAAAACTATTTTGGCTGATATAATGGCTTTTGATTTTTAGGATTGGGCTTTTTCGTATTACTGTAATTACCTTCTGTATTGCGAATATCTATATCTTCTACTAATTTCCATTTGTTTTTATCTTTTATAAAGGCATCAAAACTACCATCTGGTCCATAAAATTGATATTGTTCTTTTAAATACGGATCATCTGACTCTGCAGATAAATGTGCAAAAACAATAGCGTGTTTTTTTTCTTCGTATCTTAATGGCATTACCACTTCACTACTATACTGAAACATAATTCTCTTTGGATTTTTTTTTGGCATTTTGAACACATCTTTTCCAAATACAGGTGTTCCATCAGATTTAAAATACAATACATCAATAAACTTTCTTTGTATCAATTTCTCATTCCCATCCCACCCCAGTAAAAGATAATAATCATCTGATTCTATTAATTGGTAATAAAGCATTCCAAACCACTTCTGAGCACTTCCAACATAAGTTTCAGGACTATTTTTAATGCTTTCAGAAACATCATTCAAAATATAAAGATGATATTCTGCGGCGGATTGTTTGTTTTTCTTATCCCATCTTTGGATAAACCCATAATATAAATGCGTACCATCGTTTTTTGGTAAATTCCATGTGATGATTCTAAAAGTATTCTTGCTATCAGATAGTAAAGAAATATCACTTTTCAAGCTATCAAAAGGATAATAAAAGGACTCAGGAATTTGAAGCAACTCTTTTAATATATTCAAAAAAATAGTATTGGAATCTATTCTCTGCCTCTCATATTTGCTTCTAAATGCATAGTAAGTCAGTTTCTTTAAATGATTTTCCTTGTCTTGAAAATATTGATTCAATGTATCTTTATTTTGAGAATAAACTAATGCTTGAACAAGCAAGAGAACAATCAATATCAAAAAATATGGTGTATATTTTTTCATTTTTTAATTGAATCAATAAATCGGATTAATTTAGTTACAAAATTTTCCCATGAAAATTCTTTCTTGTACAAACGAATATTTTCTTCAAATGTTTCAAAATGTTCAATATGTAAAAATTTTTGTATTGTAGATGAAATACCATCAGCTGTTGGTTCACATAACCAACCTGTCATATTATCCTTCACAATTTCTTTAAGCCCTCCTACATTGGTAGAAATAATTGGCTTATCATAAAAATAACTTACCATACTTACTCCACTATTGGTAGCTGTTTTATAAGGCTGGACCACAGCATCACAA
>JAOABO010000158.1 GCA_026418315.1 Bacteroidia bacterium | reverse complement strand
ATGTAGAAAAATCTACTGTAGCTGCCTGCAAGTATTTGAAACAAGCTTACAATGAATTACATAACTGGACCTTAGTAGCAGCTGCTTACAACTACGGAATTAATGGAATAAAATACCAAATTGAAAAACAAAAAACCAATTCTTATCATTTACTCAAATTGACCCAAGAAACCAAGGACTTTGTGTACAGAATCATTGCTTACAAAACTCTACTAAACTATCCCACTCATTTTGGAATTAAAAGAAAATTAAAACCAAAATATAAGCCCGCCTTAAAAACCATTAAAATAGACACGACTATTACAGATATACAATTGTTGTCTAAATTTTTGAACTGCCCTAAACTTTTATTAAAGGCCTTTAATCCATGGTTGCTTACCAATAGTTTACCTAATTCTGAAAAAAAAACATATATATTCAAATATCCGGTTAATACTAAAGCCGACTATTCGGGCTACATATCCGATGTTTTAGGATACTCTTTTAATACCGACGCTCTGCCTGAGATTAAAAAAGATACTTTAATCCAATCGGATTCTGCAAATTTGCATCCTGAACAATCAAAACAAAAAACTATTTCTCAATAAACAATGAATACGGCAGATACAAATACACTTGAAGAAACCTTGACCTCACAAAAAGAAGTCATTGAAATTATCCATGCGCGGGAACATAACTTAAAAAACATTTCTCTTGAAATTCCTAGAAATCAATTGGTTGTTTTTACCGGCTTGAGTGGTAGTGGAAAATCTTCACTGGCCTTTGATACCATTTATGCAGAAGCACAAAGAAGATTTTTAGAAACACTCTCTGCTTATGCCCGCCAATTCATAGGAGAATTGGAACGACCTGATGTAGATAAAATCAATGGATTAAGTCCGGCTATTTCTATTGAGCAAAAAACTATTAGCAAAAATCCTCGCAGCACGGTAGGTACTATCACAGAAATATACGACTTTTTACGCTTGTTGTATGCCCGTGTAGCCGATGCCTATTCTCCGCATTCAGGAAAAAAACTCAGCAAATACACCACTGAACAAATTTTTGAACTCATTCAAAAAAAGTATCTGAACCAAAATATTATCCTATTGGCCCCTTTGGTATATGGAAGAAAAGGTCATTACAATGAATTATTTAATCAGCTTCTTAAAAAAGCATATACCCGTTGCAGAATAGATGGAAAAATGACAGAACTGCATCCAAAATTAAAATTAGAACGTCATAAAATTCACAATATAGAATTGCTGATAGATGATTTAGAAGTCAATATTGATAATTTGGAGCGACTAAAAAACTCTATACACACTGCTTTAAAGTGGGGTGAAGGTAAACTCATGATTTTGGAAGCTGAAAACAAAAAACCTATTTTATTTTCACTCAACTTTACTGATGAAGACACGGGCTTTTCTATTGAAGACCCATCGCCCAATACTTTTTCTTTCAACTCTCCTTATGGCTGGTGCCCTGCATGTAAAGGAGTGGGTCTTTCAAAAACCATGAATATTAACTCCTTTATATCAAATGATACTTTTCCATTACCTGATGCACTAAATAACATCATATTTGAAGGAACATCAAGGTATAAAAGAAATTTATTGATTTATTCCTTTGAAATGGCTTTAATAAAAATTGAAACGTTAAAAAAAGAACCTATATGCGATTTTCCTCTGGATCAATTATTTGAACTACCTTTTCAGGTTTTATCTAACAAGTATCCTCAAGTGGTATCATCGGCTTTGATTAATTTTTTTCATTCGTATGTAGAAGAAAAGTATGGTATTGACCTATCTATATTCATTCAAAATGAAAACACATCTTCTGACTTGCCCAAGAAAGCACAAAAACTTTTGGAAATTATTGACCAGCATCATATTGTTACAGAAACAATCTGTCCTACCTGCCAGGGGCAAAGATTAAAACCCGAGTCACTTTTATTTAAAATTAATAACACTACTATTGGAGACATAGGAGATTTTTCTATTTATCAATTATACAACTGGTTAAAACAATTACCAGAACCCAATTCTCCATCCAAAAAAATGGTGCAGGAAGAAATATTCAAAGAACTTTTACCAAGAATTGAATTTTTGTTAGATGTAGGATTGGGCTATCTTACTATGAACTTACCTGCGTATGCACTGAGTGGTGGCGAAGCACAACGAATTCGCCTGGCAACACAATTGGGCTCTCAATTAACCAATGTTTTATATATTTTGGACGAACCTAGCATTGGCTTACATCAAAGAGATAATCATCGTTTAATCTATGCATTGAAAAAATTAAAAGAGCAAAATAACTCTGTGATAGTAGTAGAACACGATAAAGAAATGATTCTTGAAAGTGACTTTGTAGTGGACATAGGACCAGGTGCAGGAAAACATGGCGGACATATTGTATTTTCAGGCACTCCAAAAGAATTATTAAAACACAATACTCTTACTTCTCAGTATCTTAATCATCAAAAAAAAATATACACACCTCCTGAAAGAAGAAAAGGAAACGGAAAATTTTTGACCATTAAAAATTGTAGTGGCAATTATCTTAAAAACATCACGGTCAAATTTCCTCTAGGTCAATTTATTTGTATAACTGGCGTGAGTGGCAGTGGAAAATCTACATTGATAATGGAAACTCTATTACCTGCTATAAAACAACAATTAGGATATGTAACAGACACTCAGCCATACCCCTACGAATCTATTCAAGGAATAGAACATATAGATAGGGTGATTGAAATAGACCAGTCCCCCATAGGGCGTACACCTCGCAGCAATCCCGCTACTTACACAGGTGTGTTTGATGAAATCAGAAAATTATTTGCCGAAACACCCGAAGCCAAAATTCGTGGCTATAATCAAGGAAGATTTTCATTTAACCTCAAAGGCGGAAGATGCGAAGAATGTGGAGGAGGAGGACAAAAGGTACTGGAAATGCTATTCTTGCCCGATGTTTACATTACCTGCCCTGCTTGTCAAGGGAAGCGGTATAATAGAGAAACATTGCAAGTAAAATACAAAGGCAAGAATATTAACGATGTATTGAATATGACTATTGAAGAATCTATTTCATTCTTTGAAAATCATCCAAAAATTTTGAAAAAACTAAAAATACTCAACGATATTGGTTTAGGGTATATTCAACTTGGACAATCTTCTGTAACCATCAGTGGTGGTGAAGCACAGAGAATTAAACTGGCCTCTGAATTATATAAAAAAGACACAGGAAAAACACTATATATCTTAGATGAACCTACCACTGGATTGCATTTTGAAGATATCAATACCCTCTTAAAAGTACTTCATCAAATGGTAGATAATGGCAATACCGTTATAG
>JAOABO010000157.1 GCA_026418315.1 Bacteroidia bacterium | reverse complement strand
CAGGTGTACTTGTGCTATCAGAACTCGCAACCATATTTTTAGAATAATTAAAAACAAATACAATTAATCTTCTTATATCATCCAGCAACATAAATATTACTCCAAATAATTTTGATACCTGTATAATCAATATAAGAGATAAAATGACTCTAAAAGCATCACTCCATTGATGTGGTTGATAAAATAATAATAAACCAGATATTGAAAAAACCAATATGAGCCAAATAATTTCAAAAGACAATAAACCTGAATGAAATTTTTTTGGCAATAAATTTTTTAGCGAAATGAAAAAATAGTATTCAATAACAAAAATAATACATACGAATAGTAGAAAGTTTAACACCATATAACATTCAAATCAAACTTAATTAAATACTCTGAATAAACTTGTTGAAAACCATATCTACATCAAGAACGAGCAAAATCAAATACCAGCGGCTCCTGATAATATAGAACTTGGGTCAATGCCAATACGTTCAGGATAAATAGATAATACAGGCACGGGGGCATGATGAATAATTTGTTGAGACATAATGCTAAAAAATATACCGGTTTCCTGTGCATCGCCTTCGTCCATCAGTACTATTAAATCATTATTATTTTCTTTTGCAAAATCTATGATGATTCGTACACCATTTTGCACATGATCCTTAAGAAAAGTTTCTAAATTTACACCATGTCGTTCTGCTTCTTTTTCAATTTGTTTTAGCACAACCTTCATTTTTGGTAATTCGTCCTGCTCATTCTCTCCAATAATCATCAGAGCAGTAACATCTGCATCAAATGTGCGAGCCAACGATAGCGTATAATCTACCTTATACCTGCTTACCACATCGGTACTGATTGGCATCAATATTTTTCTGAAAAGGGATTTTTCAGATTCCTCACTTAAAACCAAAACGGGTTTTTTAGATTTTGACAAAACACGATAAGCATTACTTCCTATTATCAAGCTTTCCAATGGTTTATATCCATGCGTACCCATAACAATCATATCAATATGCAAAGATTTAGATGCTTCAAGAATCTCCTCTGAAATAGAACCAACAGTAACATGAGTATAAACTTTGATATTATATTCTTTTTGAAACTCTTCTGATAATTGCTGTATTTTCTCATTAGCTCTTTCAAGAAACTTATCGTAAAAATTTTTGTTGAACATCAAAGGATCTATAATACTAAAGGACTCATAGTGTTTGTCTACAACATGCAACAAATGTAATATAGCATTGTTTTTTTGTGCAATGTAGGCAGCTTGTCTTACCGCTTTCAATGAGGTTTCAGAAAAATCTGTAGATGCCAGCACTCTTTTACATTCAAAATGTTTCATAAAATCATTTTTGGCAATAATACAAAAATAATTACTACCCATACTATTTTTTGACAACCTCTCTTCTACTTATTTGTTTATCATTATCTTTATCCCCCATTTTAGTTTGTTTTGATGAAATTCAAATTCATTATTCATTTTTTGTGCTTGTCTAGTTGGTTAATTATTATTTCATGTATAAAAAATAACGATCCAAAAAAAACAGACCCAAAACCACTCGCAAATGTTTATCTCAACCACTCCGATTCAGCCAGATATGTAGGAAAACAAACTTGCATGCTGTGTCATCAAAACATATACAATACCTTTATTCACACGGGCATGGGAAAATCTTTGCGATGGGCAGTTAAAGGTAACTCCGCTGCTTACTTTAAAAGTGCTCATTTTTATGATTCATATAGTGATTTTCATTATACAGCAACTTTATTACACGATTCTATTTACATAAAAGAATACCGCTTGGACAAAAAAGACACTGTTTTCTTAATGTTAAAAAAGATTGATTACATCGTTGGTTCAGGGCAACATACCAACTCGCATTTGTATAATATTAACGGATATTTATATCAAGCCCCGATGACTTTTTATGCTCAAAAAAAAATATGGGACTTGCCTCCAGGATTTGAAAAGGGACATAATACTCGTTTTTTCAGAAAGATAGGATTGGAATGCATCACTTGTCATAATGCTTATCCGGAATTTGTGAATGGTTCTGAAAATAAGTATTTAAATATTCCTACAGGTATTGATTGTGAAAGATGCCATGGCCCCGGCAGCATCCATGTGAATAAAATTCGTAACAACCATATTACCGATACTGCAAAATACATTGATTATTCTATTATCAATCCTGCTAAACTTCCTATTGAAAGACAATTTGATATTTGCATGCGCTGTCATTTACAAGGTAATGCGGTATTAGTAAACAATGCCACTTTTTTTGACTTCAAACCGGGTATGAAATTGAACGATTTTATTCAAGTATTCCTTCCAAGATTCACAGATTCAAAAGAAAATTTTATTATGGCCTCACATGCCGATCGGCTCAAGCAAAGTCAATGTTATATACAATCCTTAAAAAAAATAAACAACAAACATTCTCTTAAACCATACAAAAACGCTCTGACCTGCATAACATGCCATAACCCGCACATATCAGTGATTGCTACAAAATCAGAAAAGTTTAACTCGGTTTGCTTATCTTGTCATAATCCCCAAAATCAAAATCAACAATTTTGTTCTTCTACTCAAGTGAAAAAAAACCTATCATCCGACTGTGTATCTTGCCACATGCCCGTATCAGGGTCAAAAGATATTCCACACGTTACCATACATGATCATTATATAAGAATACCAAACAAAGAAAAATCTTCTACTAAAACCAATCACCAATTCATTGGCTTGGTATGCATCAATGACTCTCATCCATCAAAAGAAACAAAAGCAAAAGCATATTTATATCAATATGAAAAATTTGACCCTTTTACTTACTATTTAGATAGTGCTGAAAAAATACTAAGTATTCAGAATTTAAATGATGCAGAAAAATATTTACATACATACATACATCTGCTTTTCTTACAAAATAAAATGAATAAAATAGACGAACTGGTATCTAAAATAGGACTTCATAGATTACTAAAAAAATTATCTCATAAAGACCTTAATAACACCGACGCATGGACCTCTTATAGAATTGGTGAAGCCAAATACAATATTAATAATATAAAAGAAGCTGAATTATTTTTCAATAATGCTGTTCAATTAGCTCCTTATGTGTTAGAGTTTAGAAACAAATTAGCAATAACACAGTTACAAAACAATCAAATAAACAGTGCTTATAAAAATTGGTTATGGATAACCAAAGAAAATCCAATGTTTATACAGGCATTTACCAATTTAGGATTTTTAAAATTACAGCAAAATCAAAAAGATAGCGCATGGTATTACCTTCAGAAGGCCTATCATTTAGACCCTGATAATGAAATGACTTTGAGTAATATGAT
>JAOABO010000156.1 GCA_026418315.1 Bacteroidia bacterium | reverse complement strand
GCGTATACCAACGTGAAAGATTCGTCTAATGGTAATTACAGTAATCTTTATGGTTGTATTCCTTACAACGGTTATAATAATTCTAATTATTATGTAACACTACAAAACTATGCCACCATTGTATTAAAAGCTCCTTACCAAATTGTTGATGGGTTTTATATTACTAACACCACTTATGCTGCAAAAATTGTGAAATATGGTAATATGTTCTCTCGTGCTTTTGGTGACACAACGGGCACAGGGTGTGGGTGTCCACAAGGTTCTTATCCCGATTGGTTCAAGGTTACAGTAAAGGGTTATCAAAATGGGTTAATGAAAAATGATAGTGTAGAGTTTTATTTGGCTGATTATCGTTTTTCAAACAACGCATTAGATTATATTGTATGGAACTGGCAATGGGTAAACTGCAGTAGTTTAGGACAAGTAGATAGTATTCAGTTTTTTATGTATTCATCAGATGTGGGTCCATGGGGAATGAACACGCCGGCTTTTTTTAGTATAGATAATCTAATGACTTCTGGAACTGCGGGCATAAAAAGTGTTGCGGCCCTTAACAGCAATATATTTCCTAACCCTGCAACAAACAAAATTTTTATCAAAACAAAGAAAAACAATTATTATACGATAAGAATTTCAAATATGTTGGGGCAATTAATGTATCAAAAACAATTAATCATTGAAAATAATCAGCCCACATTTGTTTCTATTGATGAATTGTCAAAAGGTGAATATATTGTAGAAATATCAGATGATGAAACCGTTGAAAAACACTTAATTATTAAACAGTAAATCATGATAAAACAATTAAGTGTTGTTGTATTTGCCATTCTTAGCTTCACGGGTTTGGCTCAATTTGCCGGACCCGTAGGAAGCAACAACACAACCGCCATTCATAAAGATAGCAGTGTATTTGTGAGTTGGGCTACACAATGTACGGTGGTTCGTGGATGGAAAAATATTGCAGATACAACACTTGGAAAAGTAACTTACGGAGATAGTTCCAAAGCAATCGGAAAAGCAGATGGCACAGGAGTAGTTAGTTTAGGAGATGGGGGTTATGCCATACTCACCTTTACTGCCCCTATAAAAGACGGACCTGGTTTTGACTTTGCCGTTTTCGAGAATTCGTTCAATGGCACATTTCTTGAACTGGCTTTTGTAGAAGTAAGCAGTGATGGTATTCACTATTTTCGGTTCCCTTCCACTTGCTTATTGCAAGACACTATACAATACGATAATGCCGCCTATATGGACTGCTCAAAAATCAATAATTTGGCAGGGAAGTATTTGGTAAATTTTGGCACACCCTTTGACCTTTCTGAGTTAGCAGGAACATCGGGGTTAGATATTAATAATATCACACATATTAAAATTATTGATGTGGTGGGTTGTATACAATCCCCTTATGTAAGATATGATAGTTATGGACATAAAATAAATGACCCCTATCCCACTCCATTTCCATCGGGTGGATTTGACTTAGATGCTGTGGGTGTTATTCATCAAAAAGAAGTAGGAATACAAGAGTTTACACAAAGTATAAATCTCAAAATATATCCCAATCCTTTCGTGGATAAAATTATTATTGAAAAAGATAATAATCTGCTTGTAAAAATCTCTGTAATTAATATGAATGGAGAAATACTTTTCTCTGAAGTTGCCAAAGAAGAAATTATTAGCAAAGATTTATCCTTTTGTTCCAAAGGCGTTTATATTGTCGTTTGTGAAGTTAATGAAAGAAAAAAATCGTTTTTAATCATTAAAGAATAATCAATTATGCGCAGGTGGAGTTTTTTTATCTTTTTATGTATCTTTTATTTTACTGCTTGTATAAAAGACAAACCAACTGTAATTACTCCTTCCAGTGTTAGTATATCTGCAAACCATAAATTATACATTACTAACGAAGGAAATTTTATGTATAACAATGCCTCTGTTACTTTTTACAATCCTGACACCAAAGAAGTTGTATCGGATATATTCAAAACTCAAAACCCCGGTTATACTCTTGGAGATGTTTGCCAAAGTATCATTAAAATGATGAATGATTATTATCTGGTTATAAATAATTCCAATAAAATTGTAATTGTTTCTGCAGATGATTTCAAGGTAAAGCAAACCATCTACGGATTTACATCTCCCCGATATATTCTTCCTGTGTCTTTTGTCAAGGCCTATGTAAGTGACTTATATGCTAATAAAATCAACATCATTAATCTGACATCAAAACAGATAGTTGGTTATATCCCCTTACCGGGGTGGTCTGAAGACATGCTATTATTTTACAACAAAGCATTTATTCTTAATAAATATCAATTTTATTGTTATGTTGTAGATGCTCTGCAAGACAAAGTAATAGATAGTATTTATGTTGGCAAGTATGCCAGTGGTATAGTTTTGGACAAGAATGAGAAATTATGGATACTTTGTAGCGGCGATAATACTATAAACGATTTACCTAAGCTGCATAGAATTGATCCTATTACACTTAATAAAGAAAAAACTTTTACATTTAGTTCTTCTGACAACCCGCATCACTTAATTATCGATGCTTCAAGAGAAAATATTTTTTTTATAAATAATCATATTTACAAAATGAATATTAACAGCACCGTTTTACCGAATACACCTTTCATTACCAACACAAGTAATAATTTTTATTCCATGTATTGGAATAATTATGATAATAATTTATATATCAGTGATGCAATGGATTATGTACAAAACTCAACTATTTTCAGATATAATGCAAATGGCCAATTAGTACATACATTCAAGGCCGGTATTAATGCATCTGGTTTTTTGGGGGAATAGATATGGTTGTTTTATTTATTTGTCAAAAATTTTATGTATTTTTGGTAAAAGATATAAAATATTTTTATGTTTAGAATTACCGCTTATTTATCATTATTTATAGTATTAAATAGCTGCAAAACACAACATGCTTTTGTCTCTGAACCCCTAATGAATTCAGGGATAATTTATGAAGTTACCAACAGACAGGCATTGCATTGGTTTAAGGATATGTATATAGGAAAAGAGTTTGTTGCATACAAAATCAAGCGATCATGGACAGAGGGATATCATTTTCCATTTATTCTTAGATTTAGTGGAGTTAAGGAAAAATTTTCATTTATGTTGAAAAACACTGACTCATCAGAAACCACTATGAAAGCAATATCTTTTTGTTTGGACAAAATCCAAGAACAAGAATTACCCCAATTTATACCTTATCCTTTTCCTTTAAATTATGAAAACATATTTTCCGGAAAAATTATTTTATTGGGTGATACTTCCTATCAGGCCTTATTTGCAATTTCAGAACCTCCGTATATTATGTTTAAGGGACACATTAGTGAAGGTCATCTC
>JAOABO010000155.1 GCA_026418315.1 Bacteroidia bacterium | reverse complement strand
ATATAGCAAGAACCAATATTGAATGGCAAGCATTCAGAGATGCTGTGAAATACACATATAACGGACAATTAGGATTTAGTGCAGTGTTTTATCCTCATGCTGTTTATATTGTACCAGATGCTTTTGAAATCCCTGTTGGAAAAGATAAATGGGTGGCAGATAAATTAGATCCTATAGTTATTGATACTTCCGGAAATATTGATTTTTTTCCATTAGAGTTTGTACGACAAAACCAATCAATACATATTGCAGGAAAATTACACAATAATGAAAAAGATGAACTAAAAGTAAGTTTTCATAATTTTGAATTACAACAAATCAATCCATTTCTTTCAGATAATGGTGTACAATTGAAAGGTCAATTAAACGGCAATATAGTATGGCATCAAACTTTGAAAAAATTTTTAATTTCTTCAGATGTAAAAATCTCTGATTTTTATCTCAATAATTATTTTATTGGTGATATAAAAACCTATACTGCCTACCAACCGTTAAATCAATCGCTCTTTTTGCGAGGCAATTTATCTTACAATTACTCTAATGTGTTGGGAACAGAAACAGAAACAAAATTAAAATATCTGAGTTTTGAAGGTATTTATTATACCAATAAAAAAGATAGTGCACTGGATATAGAAATAGAAGCACAGCCGTTTAATTTATCTTTACTGAATCCTATTCTAAAAGATATAATGACTATAGATTATGCCTTTTTGTATGGAAAGGGTAAAATTGAAGGAACATTTGACAAAGTACTCATATCCGGAAAATTCAAAGTTACAGATTCTAAAATTAAAACAGATTATTTGAATACATATCATAAAATAACAGGTGATATTGAAGTTTTTCCAGATCAAATAAGGTTTGATGACATGAAAATATATAATCATCCAAATAAAAATATTGCCGGAGTATTAAATGGCAATATATTTCACAAAAATTTTTCAAACATGCGGCTGGACTTTGATATTAATGCAAAAAATTTATTGGTACTCAATACCAATTCTTTAATTAACAAAGATTATTATGGCAAAATATATGCGGCCGGCACTATTGGAATTTATGGATTCATTAACAACATGAATATTGAAGCCAATTTGGTAACGCAAAAAAATTCTCGGTTTATATTGTCTTTTGCTCATGCAGAAGAAGTTGGTGAAAATAGTTTTGTGAAATTTATCAATCCAAAAGATACTGCTAAAAGAGAAAAAAAGCAAGCTATATCCGGGTTACAAATGAATTTTATACTAAATGTCAATCCGGATTTGGAAGTAGAAGTTGTATTAAATGATAAAACGGGCGATGGTGTAAAAGCAAAAGGAGAAGGAGTGATTGAAATGCAAATTAATTCTTTTGGAAAATTTGATATGAATGGTGAGTATTATATTCATTCAGGTACCTATTTATTTACATTAGAAAGTATTATCAATAAAAAGTTTGAGATAGAAAAAGGAAGTAAGATAACATTGGTTGGAAATCCATATAATACTTTAATTAATATCAATGCCAATTATATTCAAAAAGCATCTATTGCTCCTTTGTTTCCTTACGATTCATCAGGGGCTTATAAAAGAAGGTATCCTGTTGTATCTACTTTAACCCTAAGAGGAAAAATGATTTCGCCAGAAATTTTATTTGGAATAGATGTGCCGCAATTAGATGCCGCTACCAAATCCAAAATTCAACTGTTACTATCTGATGAAAATGAACTGAATAGACAATTTTTTTCATTATTGCTTTTAAAGAGTTTTGTTACTCCCTTACAATATGCTAATGCCGGTGGAGTATCGGCGGGTAGTGCTCTTGCTGCAAATAGTAGCGAGATGCTTTCTAACCGATTAAGTAATGCATTAAAGGGAATTTCTGACTTTGTAGATATTGGTGTTAATTATAATCCTGGTTCCCAAAATAGTAGTCAGCAAATGGAATTGACCATGTCAAAGCAAATGTTTAATAATCGCTTATCTATTGATGGTAGTTTTGGTGTAAATAGTAATCAGGCACAAAACACTTCTCAGATTATTGGTGATGTGAATATTGAATATAAGCTAACGGAATCAGGTAAATATGTTTTGAAAGCATTCAATCGTACTAACAATAATACACAAATGACCATTAGTGGAGGTCCTTATACTCAAGGTGTAGGTCTTGGCTACAAATATGAATTTGATAGCATTTTCAGACGAAAAAATAAAAAAGTAAAAAAATAAATGTTGGTATATTTTAATGAACTCCAAGTTCTGCCAGATACCTTTCTGCGTCTAATGCAGCCATGCAACCACTGCCGGCGGCTGTAACTGCTTGTCTGTATATTTTATCCTGGACGTCTCCCGATGCAAAAACACCTTTGACATTTGTTTTAGTAGAACCAGGAATGGTTTTGATATAACCTTGCTCATCCATGTCTAACCATCCTTTAAATGGTTCGCTGTTGGGCTGATGACCTATTGCCACAAAAAAACCTGTTACATTTAAAGTTTTGATTTCGCCTGTTTTATTGTTCTTTACTCTTACACCAGTTACACTCGTTTCTCCAAGGATTTCTTCTGTCTCAGTATTCCATAGAATTTCTATGTTGGGAGTTTTGAACACTCTTTCCTGCATGGCTTTGCTGGCACGCATTTTGTCTTTTCTAACCAGCATATACACCTTATTACACAGTTTGGCAAGGTAGGTGGCTTCTTCTGCTGCAGTGTCTCCGGCACCTACTATTGCTACATCTTGTCCTTTGAAAAAGAAACCATCGCATACTGCACAGGCAGAAACACCCATTCCATTTAATTTTTTTTCACTTTCTAATCCAAGCCATTTTGCTGAAGCACCAGTGGCAATTATAACTGTATGCGACAAAAATTCTTTTCCATCATCGGTATAAATTTTATGAATAGGCCCTGTGAAATCTACTTTGGTAACAGAAGCATAATGAAAACGTGTTCCAAAACGTTCTGCCTGTTTTCTGAAATCTTCCATCATTTCTGGCCCCATAATACCATTAGGATAACCGGGGTAATTTTCTACTTCGGTGGTAGTAGTAAGTTGTCCGCCTATTTGTAAACCAGAAATTAGTAAAGGGTTTAATGCAGCACGTGCTGCATAGATAGCGGCAGTGTATCCGGCTGGTCCTGAACCTATGATGATGCATTTTTCTATATTGTTTGCTGTTTCCATTTTTTTTGCTGCAAATGTAAGTATTTATTTATCCAACTTTCCAATGAATAATTTTTATTGTTTTATAGATAAACTTTATGCAAATTTGTTGATTGATGAGAAAATATTTTTTATTAATTACAACCATACTGCTCTTTTTTGTTTGTTTGTTATTAGATAGAATTAATTTGAATGACAAAGATTATTCTGTAAAATATGTTCAAAAGCAATT
>JAOABO010000154.1 GCA_026418315.1 Bacteroidia bacterium | reverse complement strand
GCAGAAAATATAGAAGTGTTAGCCATTGAAAACAACCCTTTGCAAATAATACCATGGAACATTTATCAATTAAAAAAACTACGAATTCTTTCTTTTAGAAATACTAAAATAAATAAACTACCTGATAGTATTTCAGAGTTAAAAAATTTGGAATATTTAGATATTCGTGGCACTTTAATTAGTAAAGAAGAAATAGAAATACTTCGTGCGTTGCTATATGGTGTAGAAATAAAATCGGATTATAAATAAATTTTATGAAATACAGAATTGGCTTTGGATATGATGTACATGCTATTACAAAGCATAGACCTTTAATTTTAGGCGGAGTAAAAATTGATGCCGCCGACTTTGGATTAGATGGACACAGCGATGCAGATGTATTGCTTCACGCTATATGCGATGCTCTATTAGGTGCTGCTGCTTTAGGAGACATTGGCTGGCATTTTCCAAATACGGATAATCAGTACAAAAATATTTCCAGCATTCTGTTGCTTGAAAAAGTGAGAGATTTATTAATAGAGCATCATTATACTATTTCTAATATTGATGCTACATTGGTTATGGAAGTGCCCAAAATTAAACCCTATATTCCTCAAATGAAAGCAACAATAGCCAAATCACTTCATATCAGTGAATCACAAGTATCTATCAAAGCCACTACCAATGAAGGACTGGGTTATGTAGGGAAAAAAGAAGGTATTAATGCTTATGCAGTGGCACTTATTTACTCAACCTCTAACAATCCTTTGTTTTATCCGGATTAAGCATGAAAGTAGCAGGGTTTACTATTATTCGCAATGCAGAAAAGTTTGATTATCCGGTAAAAGAATCTATTTTATCGGTGTTACCATTGGTAGATGTATTTATTGTATCTATTGGTCAAAGTGAAGACAACACTGAACAAATCATTCGTTCCATACAATCAGATAAAATACAGATAGTCCACTCTGTATGGGATGAGAGTTTACGAGAAGGAGGTAAACTATTATCTATAGAAACTAATAAAGCCAAATCATATATTTCCAATGATGTGGACTGGTGCTTTTACATTCAAAGCGATGAAGTGGTGCATGAACAGGATTACGATAAAATATATTCTACTATGCACAAATACCAAAGTGACAAAAGAGTAGAAGGATTGTTATTTAACTATTATCACTTCTTTGGCAATTACAATTATATAGCTGTTTCAAGAAAATGGTACAGAAAAGAAATAAGAATTATAAGGAACGATAATGATATTTTATCTTACAAAGATGCACAAGGTTTTAGAAAAAAAAATAACTCCAAATTAAAAGTAAAAGAAACCGGTGCTTACATCTATCATTACGGCTGGGTGCGGCATCCACAGGCACAATTAGAAAAACAAAAAAATTTTCATAAATTATGGCACGATGATGATTGGGTAAATAAAAACATTGATGAACAAAAAGTATTACAGTATGAAGTCAATGATATTTTAGAAAAATTTTCTGGCTCGCATCCTGCTATAATGAATGAACGAATTAAAAAATACAATTGGCACTTTGATTACAATAAAAATAAAGTAAAACTAAATTGGAAAGATAAATTCCTACACAAAATAGAACTACTTACAGGATGGAGAATAGGAGAATATAAGAATTATGTAAAACTATAAAGAAATAGAAATCAAAATGCAGAATAAAAATTACTAATCAATCATGTGTATCATAAGATAATTTTTTATAAAAAAGGATCTGTTGTTGAAAATAAAAATGGTGAAGTAATTATGTCTCACTTTTCAGCAAGATAAATGGTGGCTATTCCTCCTGTTAATGGATAATACTCACATTTTTTGAAACCACACTGCTTAATAATACCTGCAAAATCAGAATACTGAGGAAAAGCTGCAACACTGTTTGGTAAATAAGCATACGCTTTTTTGTCTTTTGTAATAAACCACGCAATAATTGGTAATAAGTACCGAAAATAAAATTCGTACAACTTCTTTAAAAAACTATTTTTAGGCAAAGTAAACTCTAAAATCAACAATACTCCGCCTGGTCTTAAAACCCTGTGCATTTCTGTAATTCCTCTTATATAATTCTCAAAATTTCTAATACCAAAGGAAATAGTTATTGCATCAAAAGTATGGTCTGCAAAAGATAAATTTTCTCCGTCTTCTTTTTGTGTAATGATGGTATTGGATAATTGCTTTTTATTAATTTTTTTTTGAGCAATTGAAAGCATTTGCTCTGCATAATCAGCAGCTATAATTTTTTTGGGATTTAATTTTGCAAGAAAAATGGCAAGGTCTGCAGTTCCGGTAGCTAAATCCAAAATTATTTTTGGTTGATATGGTTTAAGTAATGTAACGCATTTTTTTTTCCAGTAATAATGAATACCTAAAGATAAAACAGTGTTGGATATGTCATACTTTTCAGAGATGTTATTAAACATCTTTTGTACCTGTTCTTTTTTGGACGTATTTTTACCATAAGGTTTTACTTCTTCCATCATTATTTTACAAAATCTAAATTCATTGCTTCTTCTAAAAATTTACTTTTATCAATGGGCACTACACCCACTTCTTCACAAACCAATCCTCCTGCCAGATTAGCCAAAGACGCAGTAAGATAAGGTTCGCACTGCATGGCTTCACACAAGGCGGCTACACTTATCACGGTGTCTCCGGCGCCGCTTACATCTGCTATTTTTCTTACATGAGCCGGTATATGATGTTTGTCTGTTCTGGTGTTGATAATAACGCCTTTGTCGGCCAATGTTACAAGTATGGTATTTATTTTTTGTTTTACTCTGTAGCTACTCACAGTTCTTTGTAGTTCATGAAGTGACATTTCTTCTACGTCCTCTATTTTAAGACCGTCTTTTAATTCCTTTAAGTTGGGCTTGAATAGAGTAACGTGTTTATAAGCATGGAAGTTTCTTTTTTTAGGATCTACGCATACAGGAATATTTTTTTGTCTGGCTAATTCAACTACTTTTTGAATAAGTTTGGAAGTTATTAATCCTTTGTTGTAATCTTCAAAAATAATGACATCAATTTTATCGTGATGAATAATATAATTAATAAGTGTGAGCAGATTTTGTGTTTCATTTGGCAGAATATCCTCTTCACTCTCTTCATCTACTCTTAGTAATTGGTGGTTATTACCAATTATTCTTGTTTTGATGGTAGTAGGTCTGTTTCTGGATTTTAATATTCCTTTCTGACTTAACCGCTGTTTTTTTAATAGTTCCAAAAAAGCCATTCCTTCCATGTCAGCACCAATTACAGAGCATAAAATAGGATTGGCACCAAGTGCCTGAACATTGAGCGCCACATTAGCGGCACCTCCTAAACGCATTTCTTTTTTTTGAACATTGACAATAGGTACTGGTGCCTCAGGAGATAAGCGACTAACTCTTCCCCATACAT
>JAOABO010000153.1 GCA_026418315.1 Bacteroidia bacterium | reverse complement strand
AGATATGGGCGGCATCGCCATCTGTAGGACCAATAGCCAATATAGGTTTCTGTAATGCAAGGTACTCAAATAATTTTCCTGTAAGAATGCCTTTGCTGTTAGGGGCATTATTGATAAGCAGTAAAAGAGCACTGGATTGTGCTTCTTGCTCTAGTACTTTGGCGTGTGGCAAATAATCAGTGTACTGAATAAAATTACCAATCTGATACTGGCTAATACTTTCTTTTACAACAGCATCTACCTTACCTATAATGTTTAGTTTAAAAGTACCGGGTAGTGTTTTTTCATCAGATAATTCTTTAATAGCCGCCCATAGTAATTCAGGATTGCGGTTGGGAGGTATCAATCCTGCATAGGTGAGGGTAAATTGATTTTCAGGTATGGAAAGAGGAGTTTGAAGAATATTTTTGAAGTCGTCTTCATCAAAACCATTAGTAATGGTAAAAAATTTATGTGGGTGGGTATTATCCAATGCCGATAACTCTTTTGTGAGTGTGGGGCTTACGGATATAACAGCGTCAGCGGCTTGCACTACTTTTTTTTCTAATTGTTGATGTTTTTTTTTAGACCAATTGGTAAGTGGGAGTTCATTTAAAAAATCAATATTGGTCCATGGATCTCTGAAATCAGCTATCCATTTAAGGCGGGGAAATTTTTCTTTAAGTTTTAAAGCAATGAGATGCATAGAGTGGGGTGGTCCGGTAGAAATGATGCAATCAATTGAGTTTTGTTTTATGTAATGAGATAAATAATTGAAAGATGGTTTAATCCAAAACATTCGTGCATCGGGTATAAAGCAGTTGCCTCGGATCCATTGGCTTATTTTTTCAGCAAAAGAAAATTTTCTTTTTTTTTCATTTAGGAATGAAACAGTGATTTTTTCTTTTGAAGATTTTCCTGTGAATATTTTATATAAAGAATAAGGTTCAATAATTTTTGTTTTAATCACTTCAAAGTTTTGGGTAGGAATATCTTTTAAGAGAGATTCATCTATAACTGGCACTTCGGGATTTTCAGGGGTGTAAATAATACAGTAATAATTTTTTTGGGTAAGATATTTTACAAATTTAAGCCATCGTTGAACGCCTGAACCGCCCGATGGTGGCCAGTAATATGTAATAATGAGAATACGTTTCATTGTTTGGGTTTGCCAAAGTTAATATCCATCAGTTGTTTGTACATATCATTGAACCGCTGACGCACCTTTTCAATAAATTCGGAATTAATAATGGTTTTTAAATATTCTAAAGAAGGAATATCTTCTAATGGAAACTTAAAGTGTTGTTCCATAGGACCTGCTTCAAATTTAACAATATATTTATTATTCCAAATAAGAATTTGAATAGACATAGAGGGATGTGGAATGGTGTCTATGATACGCATAATTAATGACCTTTAAGGTATTTCTTGAAATTGAAGATGTTTTGAAATGTATGTATGGGTGATATAAAGCGGTCGCCATCTTCACGAATACGAGATTGTATGGCGTAAGCCAAATCTACAAAGTGTTTTTTATTGAGTTGTAAAAGTACTTTTTCTGCTTTTTCATCGCCATCTATAATTTTGGCGCATGCAGCCCAATCGGGCTGGTTAATTTGAACTAAAAAATGAAATGCTTCTTCATCATCCCATACGGCATTGACAAAAGCAGCTAAATGGTAGTGTTTGGATTTAATTAAATATTCAAATGCATATTTATCATCTCGGATGGCATCTAAAGTAGCGATGAGTTCTTTGTAGTTATTGAGTAGTAAAAAATTAAATGCGGCTGTGTCGTTATAGACATACTGTGTGAATTTTTCTATTATTTCTTTGGGGTATGTTTTAAGATGTACTTTCATTATCCACCTGTAATAACCTGATATTTGCTGGTATTCGCCGGGTCAATAGTGCTCAGTATTTCTAATACTTTTTGTTTTTCTTCTGGAGTTGCTTCTTTGAATATTTTGATAATTTCATCTCTTTTGGTGTTCATTAGTACTTGCATATTGAATGAGGCAGGTCTTGCCTGATATACTTTTACGAGAAGTTCTAATGCCTTTAGAATGTTGGCTCTGCCTTCTTCTGGTTTTTCATACATGATATCTAGTCCACGGCGGTGATATTGATACATAAATTCGCGTATTCCTTGGAAAGAGGGTTGTAATTGATTATCCACGTACCAATATCTGTTTTTTTGACCTGTTTCGCTGGGGGACCATCCTTTTTCACCGAAGCTTTGAGCATTGGAAGCAATGATTTGAGCGTTGTTCCAAAAAGTTGTTCCGCCATAAAGTGAAAATGAGTCGTAATCTAATGCCAGTATAATATTGATATAGTAAGCAATTACAGAAGTAAGGTTAGTTTGAAAATTATTGTAATTAAAAAATAACTGAGTGAATTGTTGATATAGAATATGAAAGTTTTCGTCCATGATATTTAATGTAGGAGTAAAATACGTGCTTTTATAAACAGGGCGACGGGCTTGTACCTGAATGGTAGCGTTGTAATCACCAATATCATTTTTTTGTGTAATGTTAATCAGCATAGAGCAGTCAATTTTTTCTATGGGTTCAAAGTTGTCATTAGTCCATTTGTTGTTATTGACAAATTCTGTAAGTGCTTTTTCCAGCTGGTCAAAAATTTGTCTTTCTTGTGTTCCTTGTATTTGTTGAGACACAATGGTAATTTGACAATTTAATTCTTGTGAAAAACTATAAAAGGAACCATAAGTAAAAATACAAGTATAAAACAGAAATAATGCAATTTTTTTCATTGTCTGCAAAAATGAGAAAAATTTAATAAATAAAACGTATGAAACTAACTAATGTTGTGCTAATGGAAAATTTCACCCAATTATTAATATGGTATTTTATTGTAAACATAATTCTTTAAAAGCTTTTTTCAATATCATAGAGTTCTATAAATTGTTTGTAAACTTTTTCAACAGAATATTTTTCTATAAGGGTGTTCTTTACTAACTCGGGTTTAAAGTTTGAGTAATTTGATATTAACTCTTGTATGGCATGAATAGTTTGTTCTAAGTTGTTAATTTCTACAAGATATCCATTTACTCCATGTATTACATATTCTTCAGGTCCGCCGCATTTAGATACTATAACAGGTAGTCCATGTAATATAGCTTCTGCTGTAACAATTGAAAAGGTTTCAAATTTACTCAGTAAAATAAAGGCATGATATTGAATATAAACATCGGATATATCGTTATTATCAATTTTTCCTTTAAAGAAAACGTGGGTATTTAATAAGTTCAAATCTTTTGCAATTTGCAATAACATTTTTTTATCGCTTCCTTCTCCGTATATATCAAGTGTTATGTTTGGATAAATTTTTATTATTTCAGAAATTACTTTTAGTAGAAATGATATGTTTTTATGGTTGTCTTTAAGGTTTGAAATAGTAAGGAGTTTAATTGAGTTGTGAAT
>JAOABO010000152.1 GCA_026418315.1 Bacteroidia bacterium | reverse complement strand
TACTAAAATTCCTTTAAGTTCTTTTGGTTGGTAACCCACATATACAGCTTTTACTTCATATGTACCGGGAGGTAATGGTTTTAAGAAACATTCTCCGTTCATATCGGTTGTAGTACCTGCTACCTGAACACCTTTTGAATAGGCCACCACACTTGCAAAAGGCAAAGTTTCTCCGGTTGTTTTATCTTTAATAGTTACTTTGATAGCACCTGTATTATTTTGAGATTTGATACCTAAAAAGGCAAACATAACCAAGGGAAATAGAAGTTTCTTTATCATAGTATTTAAATTAAATTAAAATTAACACTTTGTTTTGGGCGTAAAATTATGTAATTTTTTAATAAAAATAAAAAAATAATTTAAATCAGTTTTCTTACGTGAGAAAAAAGACTAGATCTATTGGTATTGAAAAAGTTTAATATTTTGGCAATGAAAAAATAAGTATTGCTTTTTTACTTTAAGCAATGGTGAAATAACAGTAAAATAGGTGCTTATTAAATTTAGGCTAGAATTTGTCCAAAAAGTGTTCTTCTATATCAAAAGTAGAATGAGTTCCTAATTTATGTAAATTCTTTTCTAACCATTGATTGGCTACTTTTCTTCCCTCTTCCTTTAGTTTTTGGAAAAATTGATAGGACGTATTTAATTTACTGCTGTACCCGAGTGCATTCAAAACATTATATCCGGATATGACATGAATAAAAATTTCTCGGTTTATTTTACCATCTGGTTTGATAATGCCATTTCTAATCAATTCATTTCTGTAATGAATAAACCTCATTTCATTAATTAAACTACTATTAAAAGAAATTTCATTTACACGGTCAGCAATATCTCTTGCTGTGGTGGGTAGGGTATTGATGTTAATTGAATTTATTTTAATTAATACAATATCTTGTGAAATCGTGTTATTGATCATGGGAAACAAAGGTGGATTTCCCATGTATCCTCCATCCCAATAATAATCATTTCCAATTTTTACAGCAGGGAATAAAAAAGGCAAACAAGAAGATGCTAATACTGCATCAACCGTGATTTCTTTATTTGTAAATATTTTTGCTTGATTGGTTTTTACATTAGTTGCACAAATAAAAAGTTTCTTTTTATTGTATTTATTTAATTCTTCAAAATCAACTAATTCATTCAAAATTCCTTTTAAAGGATTATAGTTAAAAGGATTAAAAACATAAGGAGAAACATATTGAGTAAAGGTATTAAATAAAATATAACCCGGAGAGTTATAAATATCACCATTGCCTAAAAATGCATCAAATACGGATGGTTTTAAAAAAACACTACCGTTTAATGAAATTTTTTTCCATAATTTTTCTAACAATTCTTTTGCTTTTTGTGGTCCTCCTATGTGTAAGCCATATGCACATACAACTGTATTTATTGCTCCTGCACTGGTGCCGGACATGGCTTCAACTTCTATTTCATCCACTTCTAATAATCTATCTAATACTCCCCATGTAAAAGCTCCGTGAGCCCCACCACCTTGAAGGGCTAAAATAATTTTTTTTGTTTGATTTAAACTTGACATATCTATTATCAACCCGGCACAAATGAAACAATTATTTTTCTACACCTATCAATTATTTTAGACAAACCAATAATTTCAATATACCAAAATAGTAAATGATAGATTACTTTTTTGAATCAGCAAATCTTTTTAATTTAGGTTGAGATTGCTTATAAGCATTATCAATGAATTTGCTTCTCGGTTTTCCATAACATTCAGGATGTAAATAATAACCTTTCTCTTCTGATTTTTTTTCTACTTCAGGAATGATTCTATACATGTTAGCAAAAGGGTCTTGTCTTATTCCGGTTACTTGCCAACTTACTTTTACATTGGGTTTGTCTGTTTTGATAACGAATTGATTATTTTCTATTTCCTTCAGAACAATGCATTGTGCAAACTGTCCTATAGGAGTAAGTTGATATCTGTAATCTTTATTTAAGGCCATAAAATAATCGGGTAATTTTACTATTGCTTCTCCGTTAGCATCTGTGATTATATTGCCATTATATATGTTCATCATGTCTGGGCTTTCTACAAAGCTATGGTACAAATATTTATTTTCGGGATCTAATGGGTGGTCTATTAAAAAACTTCCTCCTCCTTTCGATACGGTGCCGACTACCTCCAAATTACTCAAAACCCTGACAAATCCGGAATTAGCAGTACTTGCCAATCCAAAATAACCAGCATAACCATTGGTATTGGTATAACCATCGGCGTTAGGGCTTCCTCTTTTACTTACTCCCCATAAACCAAGTGGAAAAGCAGTACCATTAGAACATTCACCATATACTCCATTTCCGTTTAATCCATCACTATAGCCCAACATTCCTGTTGTAGCAGAAGAGGATCCACTGTTCCATGCATATCCTTCTACGCCGTTATTGCCTCCACCACTTCCGTTCGTTTCACCACTTATTCCTGCACCGCTTGGCACATGGGCATAAAGAGCAATACCATTGGCTGCTCCTTCAATATGTGTTTTTACTGCTCCTCCAGGCCATGATAGTGGGGCTACCGTTCCAATACAAACTGCACTTGCCGAACCACTCATAGCGGTTTGCATTACAAGAGGAGTTGGAGATGCTCCTGTATTATCAAACGCTTGTATAGAACCCACAGTATTAAAAGGAGCATTACTCATAGAACCTAAAGCAATACCATAGCCCGTTGAATTTCTAAAAGAAGCTGTATGAACAGCATTACCTGAACCCACTACTAAAAGGGCTCTTCCATTTACAGGGTTAATACTTCCTATTTCCATTCCTCCGGCGTTTGCAGCGCCGTTCAAAAACCTTGCTCGTTCAAAATTATTGGTTTTAATAATCAAATTTTGATTGTCAATGGTGCCTAAAAAATTAACAGCAGAATTAGTACCTACATTTCCGTTGGTGAGCCATGCCATTGAACTGCCGCCCCCGCTACCAGGAGAGGTAAGAAAACATACCCATTGAGAGCCATTCCAGTAGTAATAACCCGTGCCACATCCTCCTGTGATTCCAGCATTAGTATTGTATACTAACAGGGAATTAGCTGCTCCGGGTATAGTTACAGCATCTGTAATGCTAGATAAACTAACCCTTGGTATCAAAACACCCTTGTTGGTATAATTAACATCTAATCCTGCTGATGGGTGGGGCATTGCGCCAGTTGAATTAACTCCAACATTTTGAGACCATGCATTTTTATTTCCAACTAACAGTTCAAATGTGATTCCTAAAACCAATAATGTTTTTTTCATAAGTTTTTTTTCGCAAATATATAGAAAAAAAAAAGAAATAAGGAAAAATAAATAAACTCTTTTATAATTTTGTTTTATGTATTTTCGCCCAAAAAATTATGTCTATAAAATTTGGTGTAGTGGTATTTCCTGGATCAAATTGTGATGATGATGCAGTATATGTT
>JAOABO010000151.1 GCA_026418315.1 Bacteroidia bacterium | reverse complement strand
AGCTAAAATAGCAATTGCCAACGGTGTATTGATTGGAAGAGGACCCGGAAACAGTGCCCAAAGAGCATTTTTGCCACAGGCCTCGTCTGATTTTATTTATGCTATTCTTATTGAAGAATACGGAACACTGATTGGACTTTTCGTATTAATCGGATTTTTAATCATTTTTTTTAGAACCATTCGTATTGCACAAAAATCCAATAATTTGTTTTATACTTATATTGTTTTAGGATTATCTTTTAATTTAATAGTACAGGCATTTGTAAACATGGCTGTAGCGGTCAATTTGTTGCCTGTTACAGGGCAACCTTTGCCGTTTGTGAGCATGGGCGGTACTTCTTTAATATTCTCGTGTATTAATATTGGGATAATACTCAACATTAGTAAACAAATCAATGAGCAAAAATCATTAACTACTCCATCAACTTCAACAGAAGTTCTATCATCTGCACCAATGACAAATGCAACGATACAATGAAACAATCTATTAAAATAATCATGAGTGGGGGTGGAACAGGAGGCCATATTTATCCTGCTGTATCCATTGCTAATGCATTGAAAGAATTAAATACCGATATAGATATTTTATTTATTGGTGCCAATGGCAGAATGGAAATGGATAAAGTGCCAGCAGCTGGTTATAACATAAGAGGTATTGATATTATTGGTTTACAGCGTCGTTTCAATTGGAAAAATTTTTTACTTCCCTTCTATGTTTTCAAAAGCATTCATCAGGTAAAAAAAATATTCAAAGAGTTTCAACCAAATGCAGTTATTGGAACAGGCGGATATGTGAGCTTTCCCGTATTATTTACAGCACAAATGATGTCTATTCCTACTTATATTCAAGAACAAAATGCCTATGCCGGCTTGGCCAATAAATTATTGACCAGTAAAGCCCGAAAAATATTTGTAGCATTTGAAAATTTGGAAAAATATTTTCCAAAAGAAAAAATAATGATAACAGGCAATCCTGTAAGAAACGATCTCACCCACCTTTCATCTTTAAGGTCAAATGCCTTATTGCATTTTCATCTGGATATCAATAAACCCATTGTATTAATATTAGGTGGCAGTTTAGGCGCAAAAACAATCAATCAAACCATTGCTCAGCATTTGGATTTTTTTATCAAAAATAATGTGCAATTAATATGGCAGATGGGAAAAAATTTTTATCAGCAATTATCCGAAGAATTGAAAAACAAATTAAACCATCCAACAATTTATTACAAAGATTTTATTTTTGAAATGCACCTGGCTTATGCTGCAGCAGATATTATCATATCCCGTGCAGGCGCCAGTACTATTGCCGAATTAGCTATTGTAGGAAAACCTGCTGTGCTTATACCTTCACCAAACGTTACAGATGATCATCAAACAAAAAACGCAAAGGCACTGTCTGAAAAAAATGCTGCGATTTTAATTCAGGATTCTGAAGTAAAAGAAAAACTAATTCCACAAATAGAAAATTTGCTAACTAACCATGTTCTTAAACAACAACTTACACAAAATATTCAACAATTTGCAAAACCAAACGCAGCAGAAGAAATAGCCCGATATATTCTTAACGATATTCAAAAAAATGAAAAGTAACATTCATCAATATCAAGTATATTATTTCCTTGGAATTGGAGGCATTGGTATGAGTGCTTTGGCAAAATACTTTAAATTAAATAATAAAATAGTTGTCGGTTACGATAAAACGGAAAGCAGTTTAACCCAACACCTCGTAGAGCAAGGTATTCATTGCTACTACAAAGAAGATGTCGTACAATTAAAAAACAGATTACAACCCTACGCAAAAAAAGATGTTTTGGTTATCTATACACCAGCCATTCCAAAAGATCATCAAGAACTACAATATTTTCAACAAAATGGCTATACCATCAAAAAAAGAGCTGAAGTATTAGGAGATATAGTAAACGAGTACTCATGTATTGCCGTAGCCGGAACGCATGGTAAAACTACCACCACAGCTTTAATTACACATATTTTTCTTACCGCTCAATATAACACAATAGCTTTTGTTGGTGGAATAATGTCCAATTATAATACCAACTTTATTTATCAGGTGAAAGATAATCACCGATCTGTGTTTGCCATTACAGAAGCAGACGAATACGACCAGTCATTTTTAAATCTTTACCCCGAAACAGCCGTTATTACAAGCATGGATGCCGACCACTTAGACATTTATCATACGCATCAAAATTTAATAGATACTTACATTCAATTTTCTAAAAACATCAAAGATTCTGGATTACTTGTTGTTAATAAATCTGTGGATAAGTTTTTTTCTACCAATAAAAACCTAAGCACTTACGATGTAAATTTGAATGGGCAAATATCTGCCTCTGATATAAGATTTGATAATCATAAAATGGTATTTAATTTACATATCAAAAATGAGTTATTTCAGAACATTGAACTAGGCATTCCCGGAAAGCACAATGTATTGAATGCACTCGCTGCTATTGCTGTTGCAAGGCAATATCATATTTCTTTTGATAAAATTTTTGAGGCATTAGCATCTTTCAAAGGTGTAAAAAGAAGATTTGAGTACCACATCCAAAAAGACAATTTAGTATTAATAGACGATTACGCACATCACCCTGAGGAAATCAAAAACTTTTTACAATCAGTAAGAACATTGTATCCTTCCAAAAAAATTACAGCCGTTTTTCAACCACATTTGTATTCCCGCACAAAAGATTTTATGAATGAATTTGCAGATGTTTTATCGCACTACTCAGATGAAATTATCTTATTAGACATTTATCCCGCACGTGAATTACCAATTGAAGGCGTTTCATCAGAGGTATTACTAAACAAAATACAACACCCCGACAAAAAATTATTATCCAAAAAAGAACTACCCTCGTATTTAAAGAATTCACATCAAGAAATTGTTTTAACAATAGGAGCAGGAGATATAGAATTACTGATTCCAGAAATAAAACAAAATTTAATTTCAGCATGAATATCAACCCTATATATAAAAAATTACTCATCATCACAGGTAAAATTTTATTTCTTTCATTTGTTATTGTATCCATGGCTTTTGTTAATAATGAATATAAAAAAAAGAAAGTACAAGTTATTAATATAAAAATAGACACGTCCAATCCACGTATGATGTGCTCAACAGAAGATATTGAACTCTATCTCAATCGTCAATTTGAATTAAAAAATGAACCTTATCAAAATATCCATTTTAATGCACTTGAAAAATATTTGAATGAAAAAAATGAAATCAAACAATCTGCTGTTTATTTTACTCCTGACGGACAATTATATATTCGAGTCATAGAAAAAAAACCAATAGCAAGAATTATCTCAAAAAAACAACACTATTATATTGATGATGAATGGAAAGTATTTAAAGTAACCACACCTTACAAAGTACCATTAATTCTTGGTAAAATTTATGAAAACCCCGAAATATTCAGACAATATCCCAT
>JAOABO010000150.1 GCA_026418315.1 Bacteroidia bacterium | reverse complement strand
TCAGAAAACAACCATTGATAATGAATAACTATTCCTCCCTCATAACAATATCCATCCTCTGGTTTTAAATTTTGATTTCTGCTGCCTTTCCAATACAAATCATTCATAGTAGGTAATCTATAGAACTTACTTAATTGTGCTTTTAAACGAAATGGTCTGAATATTGTATACGATACCCCTACATTACTTGTCAATGGAATATCTGCTGCAATATTGGCCCACTCTTTTCTAACAATCGCATTGAAAGCAAGTTTTCGGATAATATGCTCATATCCTATAAATACAGAGTGCCTATTAATAAATGAATTATTGAGATAATTATTGGTAATAGCATAATTATAGACCCACTGATGACCAAACACTATCTGGGAATTTTTGGTAAGGGGTTTATATATGTTTTCCTCTGTCTGAACAGTGTGGACTTTGCTTTTTGAGTTAATATTGGCCACACTATCTGTGTAATTTAGATTATCAATTAAGTAGGCAGCTTTTATTCCTATTTTCAAACTTTTTTCTTGAAACAAATAATCTACAACATTTCGGATATTTTGATTGGTAAGTAAAGTAGCGTAGGTGGCATTCAAATAATTATTGGGCTGGTTGTTTTTACCATTATGAACCCAAAAATGATAACTAATACGATGAAAATTTTTGAAAGCATAAGAAATTCCTGCATTCCAATCTTGCATATTAAATTTGGCATATTTTAGTTGAATACTATCTCCGATAGAATAATTATTTTCAGAAGATTGAAGGTTTCCACTAACATAGTACTTAATATTTTTTATAGAAGAATTGAATTTTCCAAACCAATAATTGCTATTAAAACTACCCCGACGATAAGAAAAAAGGAATTTTTCCTTCAAAGAGAAATTATTTTCCAATCGTATGCTGCCATTCATGGCACCACTTCCCCATAAAGAAGAGGAAGCACCGTACTCAACCGATATATTATCAAATAATGAAACAGATAATTGCGAAAAATCAGATTGTCCTAACATAGGATGATTGATATTAATTCCATTCCAAAGCACAGATGTTTGAGATGCATTACCACCTCTAATAGACGCTGTTCCGATGCCACCAGGGGCATAATTTTTTACAAAGACAGATGTTTGAAAATTCAATGCGTCAGAAAGAGCATTAAGCAAAAAAATTTTTTTCAACAAAGTATCTGTGTGTTCAATTTTTTTACCAGATTCAAAAGATTTGTCTTTTAAAGTAAACAAAGAGGGAGAGATTTCAATCTCACTTAAATGAATGGTATCCTTTAAGGTTTGTCCAAACCCGGAATAAAAAAACAACAAAGAACAAAGTATGTAATAATTAAGTTTCATGAATGGCAAATGATTGATGATTAAATCATTTGCAGCTAATCGGAAAATACAATCTTTCTTTCTTTTTATTCAGATAGATTGCAGCTTTTATTCCCGAAAGCTACAATTTCAGATGCTTACAAAGCAGGTCTTCCGGCTTGTTCCGCTCTGACGGCCTTCGCATCTGTTTGATACAGACACTGGCTGAGTACTGGTCAGAGAGCAGTTAAGAAACTTACGGCTGCGGGTACAGCTCAGGATTTTCACCTGATTCCCTTTTCATCTCATCTTAAATGAGAACTCTGTAAGCGCCACAAATTTAGTATTTATTTTTCAAATGGAAAAAACGAACATCAAAAAAATTGGATTTTAAAATAAAGTAACTAATGTTGAAAATAAAAATAATAAACTAATTCTTTATTTTTGCAGGTAAAACAAGAGGTATGAAAAAAACAGTGATTTTTATTGTCGGATTTTTGATGTTTAAAAGTGTGTTGGCACAAAACGTTGGTATCAACTCTACGGGCTCCATGCCTCATAATTCCGCCGGTCTGGATGTGGATTTTTCAAACAAAGGGTTACTGGTACCAAGAGTAAGTTTATCCAGCATTACCGATGCAGTAACTATACCAGGCGCAGCCCATTCTTTGTTAGTATACAATACCAATGCGGGCATCACGGGTGGTTGTGGAAGAGGGTATTATTATTGGGATAATACACTGCCCACTCCTCAATGGATTTGTTTGTTGGCAAGCACGGGCACAGCTGGTTCATCTCCGGCGTGGCTCATAACAGGTAATTCAGGTACGAGCCCTACCACTAATTTTTTAGGTACTGTAGATAACAATGATCTGGTGTTTAAAACCAACAATTCTGAGGTAGCCCGCTTTACTGCTGGCTGGAGAATGGGTATAGGAACCACTACTCCCAATGGAAAGTTAGATGTCAGAACATCAACAGTAAATAACGGTATTTACGTAGAAAGCACTACCAACGCAGGAAATGGCGTGTGGGCTTATGTTAATGCAGGAGGTGCAACTTACGGATTATGGGGAAGAGTGAATTCTATTTCAAATGGTTCCAAGGGTGTTTATGGTGAGAACCAGGCAACCAGTGGAGTTAATTTTGGTGTAGATGGTCGGGTAAATTCTACAGATGCTCATGCAGTACGAGGATACAATAGTGCCACCAGTGCACCCAGTAACACCAACTCTCCCGGAACAGCATTTTACGGCCAAAACGATGCTCCTCAATCTATAACGATATGGGGCGTTTCTAACAATAACAGTGCCACCTTACAAAGCTATGTGTTTTGGGGAGAGACAAGAGGGGCTAAAAGTATTGGTGTAGTGGGCGTAGGGAACGGAACATCTGCTCAAAACATTCCAAGCAACGGCTGTGGAGGATATTTTACAGGTACGGAGATAGGTACTTTTAGCTATGCTAACAATACTGCAAATGACAGAAGAGCATATTATGCTATGTGGAGAGATGGTATTGGAAATATCAGAACGGCTATGATGGGCGGCTTTGTAGGAGGCACAGAGTATAAAGTAATGGGCAATGGTGCTATGAGTACTATTATTAAAGATAAAAATAACAATCCTCGGATTATGTATGCACCCGAAGCGCCCCAAGTTCTTTTTCAAGATATGGGGAGGGGTAAATTAGAGAATGGAAAAGCGTACATATATCTCGATGAAACATTTGCCAATAATGTTATTATTGATGAAAAACACCCTGCTAATATTTTCATTCAGCCACTTGAAGAGTGCAATGGAATGTATGTAAAGAATATTTCTGCAAAGGGATTTGAAGTAGTAGAACTATTGAATGGTAAAAGTAATGCAGAGTTTTCATGGTTCATTATTGCAATTAGAAAAGATGATATAGATGAAAATGGAAATATTATTTCAAAATATCAGGATATTCGTTTCCCATCTGCACCAGAACCACTAAAAGGCGAAACTGTTATTCATCAATTACCTAAAACAGAAGATAAATAATAAAAAATGAAAGGATTATACTTATTGTGTTTATACTTCTTTTACCTCACCGGGTTTTCTCAAAATCAGTTTATTCAAAACGATACGACCAACATTCAGCTTCTTATAGAAAAGAAAAAACAATATCACCAAATAACGAAAGGTGTTTACGATGGCTATCGTGTAAAAATTTATTTTGACGCGAGCCGTGAAAAGATGGAAAAAGTGAAAGAACAATTTCAAATCAAATATCCTGAAATTCCTATATATAGTG
>JAOABO010000014.1:12318-20246 GCA_026418315.1 Bacteroidia bacterium | reverse complement strand
ATTATCTATTGCTCTTGGCAATGGATAAGTAAGTCGCCACAAAGCATCTACTCTGAAAATTTTGAATATATTTTCTATTCCCACGTTTGCCTCTAAATAAGGGCCATTATCCAATGCTCTCAAAGTAGGCGGAAAAATCAGTACTTGCCTGTTTAAGCTGTTAATACTGCCCCATACGCCCTTTATACCGGCAATTTCCCTCAACTTTAATTTTTTCAAAAGTGGAATTCTGTTCAAAAATAAACCATTAAAGTGATGCTCGGCATAAGAAGAAATATATTGGTCAGAAGCAAATTCAAAATAACGCATCATATTATAAGCATAAGGGTCAAACATATAAGTTTCATTTCCACCGTGTAATTCCATGAGTGGATACGGTAATGTGCCAAATATCTTGCCGGCTGTAACATTCAAATCAGTGTAACCAAGAATAGGAGTAATTCTTATTCTTTTGTAAATACTTAATGCCACTCTTTGAAAATTATATTCTCCTCCATAAGCATCCGGTAAAGATTTGGAATACATCAATTGTATAACAGGATAAATAGTACCTAAAGATACCCTTTCAAAATCGCCGCCCACAAATTTTTCTTTATAGGCAAATCGTATGTTCACTCTTATTTCTACATTTTTTATATAATCTTTTTCTTTAATTTTTCCATCCAAAGTGCTTTCATATAAATAAGGAAAATTAAGTGACAAGGGTGCATAGGTAGTGCCAAACAAGATGAGTTTAGTAGTTAAACCAGGAAACCATTCACGCTCATACCACCCTTCTGTTTTATTCACTTTGGTGAGCGTTTTCAATCCTCTGGCTCTTAAAAAAGATGCAAAAAGATTATCCTGTGAAAACCCATTGGTGCTTTGTCCAAGTATTTCATAATCACTCTTGAAGTTTATTCCGAATAGTTGTCTGTTTGGTTTCTGAGTAATAAAACATTTGAATCCTAATCCATACTTCCATTTTTCATCTTTTGTACCATACGCCACATATCCGCTTAATTCAAACCATCTGCTGAACAAGGCACTTGTTCTTCCGCCAAATCGGAATCTGGGACCTTCTATTAAATTGTAACTCACCATATTATAATAAGGTCCTATTTCAAAATTGTTTAACTTCTTATAACCGTTGAAGAGTAAATAAAAGAAATCTACCCATGTTTTATATATGGGTAAGCTTTGTATGGTGTCAATCATTTTGAATATTTTCATTTCTCTTGCAGAAAGGGTGTCGTGTCTGTTTTGCTGCCAGAAATGGTCATCTTTTTTTAGAGCATCGTCTTCCACAACAATAGCATCTCCAAGTGTGTAAAACTTATCTTCTCGGGCTTGATTGATAACAATTTTTTTGTAAGAAGTAGTTTTTCTACCATAAAAACCAATAGAGTTTTTTGTGGGCGAAAAATCAATGACTAATTTATCTTTAATCAACATCCAGGTGGTATCTATCATATCATATTCCTGTACCGACTTCACCTGATTAACAAAATTAATATTGGCTTCTTTAGGCAAGGACATTTCAAATCGTTTTACACCCCAAGTAGTATCTGCAATCCAAATGTTGCCTGCAAATGCAATATCCCCTGTTCGTTTGGGTTTGAACCGGATGTGATAGCAATATTTATTTCCTATAAACCCGCTGTCTTCCAGAAAATATTTATAATAAAAAAAACCTTCAGAAGAGATAGGGCTTGGAAATTGTTTGTCAAATATCAAAATATTATTGTCATAAATATTCACCCGCTGGTACATATCCCCCATAATACTTGAAATACTGCTGTTTTCTACTCCTGTAATTTTGCTGGCTTTTACAATTTCTTTTTTTCTCAGTGGATTTTTTTTGTAATAAAACTCTGATATATTTTCTATCATAAAAAAAGGTAAAGAAGGTTTTTCATCACTGAAGGTACTATCTACATTCTTAAATACAAATGCTACGGGCTTCATCAACTTACTTTCTCTCATTTCTTTTGGAATTTTATTTAAATCAAACTCTATTTTATTGTACACTTCATATTGATATGCTTCTAATTTGTCAGGATTATTTCGGCTCTTGTTTGCAATAGCATGGCGAATGATTCGATGTGCAGGATTTTCACCGGCCTTTACCGTTACTTCCTCTAATGCTACGCCCTCTAATTCCAGTGGCATATTAATCACCTGATTATAAATGCCTTTTTGAATGGGTCGTGAAAGTTTTTTGTATCCAACATAAAAGGCAACGAGTGAGTCGCCTATTTGGTTGGTTTTAATCATATAATTACCCTCCATGTCGGTTTGTGTACCAATGGTTGTTTTATTGATAATCAAGGGAACAAAAGGCAGTGGTTCTTTGGTAGCTGCATCAAATACTTTACCGGAAATAGTATATGTGTTTTGAGCTAATGAAAAGAATGATACAAATAAAATACACCAACTAATGATTATAGAAAAATATGTTCTCATTAAAAATTAAAAATATTTTTGGCTAATGTGTATGCTTCATTGTGAGTTTGTGTTAAGTCCTCCAATTTGGGTTGAGCAATATAATGTATTTTTTGTAACACTGATTCAATCACCATGGGTATTTGATAAAATTTTATTTTTTCCTGCAGGAATAAATGAACTGCTTTTTCATTAGCAGCATTCAAGGCACATGGTATATTCCCGCCTTTTTTCAATGCTTCATAGGCCAACTGCAAACAAGGAAATGCTTGTGTATCGGGCATTACAAAAGTGAGTTGCGGATATTTTGTAAAATCAAATCGTTCAAAGGCACTCGTCACTCTGTCAGGATAATGCAAAGCATAATGAATGGGCAGCTTCATATCGGGCAAGCCCATTTGTGCTTTGATACTCCCATCTGTAAATTGTACCATACTGTGAATAATGCTTTGCGGATGTACAACGACTTCAATTTGCTCAGGTTTTAAATCAAACAACCACTTGGCTTCAATGACTTCAAGGCCTTTATTCATCAAAGTAGCAGAATCAATCGTAATTTTATTCCCCATTTTCCAGTTAGGATGTTGCAATGCTTGCTTTAACGTAACGTCTTTAAGTTGCTCTTTTGAATATCCTCTAAACGGACCACCCGATGCAGTAAGTATAATTTTTTCTACAGAATGGGGCGGCTCACCAATCAAACACTGAAAAATAGCAGAATGTTCAGAATCTACCGGTAATATTGGTACATTTAATTCTTTGACCAAATCATGGATAATACTTCCTGCTACTACCAAACTTTCCTTGTTGGCTAAGGCAACAGGTTTTTTATTCTGAATAGCATGAATAGTAGTAGATAATCCTGCAAATCCAACAGCAGCAGCCAGTACCATATCAACACCATCGTATTCCAAAACCTGCTTTGCTGCCTCCTCTCCTGCATATACCTTTATAGGCAGATGCTTTAAATTTTCTTTTAGCCAAGTATATTTAGATTTATCTACAATTACTACGGCATTGGGCTCCAATTCAATGGCCTGCTGAATAAGTAATTCTACATTGTTATTGGTTATTAAAACCTCTGCCTGTAAATATTTACTATGCCTGATTACTTCCAACGCCTGCGTACCAATACTACCTGTACTGCCTACAATTGCTATTCCTCTTTTATGTTTAATTTCCAACTCCATCATTTGAATTTTCTTTGTAATTCTCTTTCTGTATCTCTTTTTTTGATGCTCTCTCTTTTGTCGTACAACTTTTTACCTTTGGCAAGAGCAATGAGTAATTTTGCCCAGCCCTTTTTATTAATGTATAATTTGAGCGGAACAATAGTCATTCCATCTTCTTTTACAGCACGATGTAATTTTTTTAATTCTGTTTTGTGTAAGAGCAATTTACGCTCTCTGGTGGGTTCGTGAGTGCCAAAGCCACTACCATAAGGTGATATGTGCATATTTTTAATAAAAAGTTCGCCATTTTTAAAGTGACAATAAGCATCATTGATATTGGCTTTTCCTGCACGAATGGACTTAATTTCACTGCCTGTAAGCACAATACCGGTTTCGTACTTATCAATAATATGATACTCAAAAGTGGCTCTTTTGTTTTGAATATTAATAGATGATGTATTGCTTTCCTCTTTACTCATAAATCAGCGTAAATATAGGTAAATGAAAAATAATCAGAACTGAAAATAAATAAATGGTTGAGAGTGAAAATTACCAAACAAAAAAATAGCCGTCAATAATAAAACATAAAAAACATCTCTCCATTTGTCTTTTAATCTTGTTAACCAATTAGAAGAATATTCTTCCATTATCTCCTTTGCAAATAAAAATAGTACCATCGCCCATCCAAAATACCAATATATTTTATCCTGAAAAGATATAAGATGATTGCAATGCAAGGACCAATCCTGAAAAAAATTTAAGTAGGCATCCTTCAAATCTATAACAGAAGAACATCGGAAAGCAATCAATGACGCACTATGAAACAACAATAAATACAAATGTCCTGCTATACCTTTTATCCATTTAGCATGAATAAAATAATAATGTTCTATCAAAAACATCATGCCATGCATAGCACCCCATATAATGAATGTCCAGTTAGCACCATGCCAAAATCCGCTGATTATAAAAGTCAATAGAATATTTAAATTCCAACGGTTTTTACTTACTCTGTTTCCTCCCAATGATACATACAAATAATCTCTGAACCAGGTAGTTACACTAATATGATTTCTACTCCAAAATTCTTTGATACTCTTTGATAAAAATGGTCGCATCCAATTGATGGATAAGTTCACATTAAATAATTTGGCTATTCCTGTAGCAATATCTGAGTACCCGCTGAAATCGCAATATACTTGCACAGCAAATAAAAAACCCGACAGAATAGTTTCCCATCCATTCAATATAGCAATGTTTTGATAAGCCGGTGTTACTACATAATCCAAATTATCTGCAATGACCATTTTTTTGAAATATCCCCACACGCACAGTTTAAAGGCAGCATACCAATCTATGTTTTTTAAATAACTTATTTGTTTTAGTTGCGGCATTAAAGAATGATAGCGTACAACAGGCCCTGCTACCATGTGAGGAAAAAAAGACACATACAGTAAAAATTCAGAAAATGTATCCTTGGGCTGATATTGATTACGATACACATCTATTACATAACTCATAGATTGAAAAGTATAAAACGATAAGCCCACAGGAATAGCCCATGAATACTGATATTTGGAAAAATCAAAAATATTGAGAAAGAAATAGCCATACTTGAAAATGGAAAGCACAGTTAAATTCATGCCAATACTCGTCCACAAAAAGAGTTTTTTCTTTTCAGGATATTGCAGAATTTTTTTTACTGCCCAAAAATCAACAAGTGTAGTAAACAAAAGCAACCATACATACCACCATTCAAAACAAGCATAAAAATAAATAGAAGCCAGCAACAAAAAATACTTTCGGTATTTTAGAGAAATAATCCAATAAAAAACAACAACAATCAATAAAAAATAAATGAAAGATAAAGAGTTAAACAACACTACTAAAACTTTTTGATAATCAATTGGATGTCGTAAATATAAGCATATCCAAATAATACAGCATGAACCAACAATGGATACAAATTACAAATATCCCTCCTATGCACAAAGTTTTTCTCTAATGGATATAGAGAGTTATATCCTTCGTAAAACAGTTCTGAAACACTTCCGAACAGATTCAACATAGCAATATCCATTTCTCTGTGTCCAAAATAACAAGCTGGATCAAATATTGCAGGACCATGCACTGTATTCATACGATTGCCTGTCCATAAATCTCCATGCAATAATGCCGGGGGCTCTGCAGGAAAAATGTTTTCAATTTCTAAATATAAATGTTCAAAATTTCTAATATCCGATTTTCCTAACATGTTACGGTCAAAACATACCTTGACGAGTGGTTCTAAACGTTGCGTAACAAAAAACTCTGTCCAAGTTTTTGATTGCTTATTATGCTGCTCCAAACTACCAATATAGTTATCTTGATACCAACCAAAAAATTGCTCCGTATTTTTATGTAATTCCGCTAGTCCTTTTCCAAACAAAAATTCAAAGTCCTTATTTTCATTAGTTTTTTCAAGATATTCTAAAATCAAAACCACTTTTTGTTCTTCTTCACAAAAGTCAATCACCGCAGGTATCTTCAAAGAAGATTTACCTTTCAAAAACTCCAAATTAAACTTTTCCTGAATAAAATTATCTTTTTGGTTTGAACTATTGATTTTGACAAACAAGATTTCTTGAGTATTCAAAGTAACTTGATAGGTTTGATTAATACACCCTCCACTGATGGAATCTATTTTTATTACAGATTTACCCGAAAAACATGGATATAAATATCTGTTAGTGTTCATTCTATAAAAATCTCAACAAAATTACAAATAAAAAATACACCATCTCAATGTATAACACTCAGTAAATATATCAGAAACAGAAAATATCCTCCATCCTCACTCAAAAAACAGATAAAACTTTTCCCAACACTCCCTTTGCCATAATAAATAAAATGCTTATCTTTCCAACAAAAAATACTACATGAAAACATGCTTTATCATATTCCTCCTTATAACACAAACAGCCATCAGCCAAAACCCCGACATCAAAAGAACATGGCACTGGTACTTCGGAGCAGGAGCAGGACTCGATTTCAGCAGCGGCACTCCTGTTGCTGATACCACAGCAGTATTACACACCTACGAAAGTAGTGCTGTAATGAGCGACACCGCAGGAAATCTACTATTCTACACAGACGGTGATACCGTGTGGGACAATAACCACGCTATCTTAACAACAGGATTACTTGGATGCGGTAATAATGATAACAGTGCCGCACAAGGTGCTTTAATAGTACCCCACCCAGGAAACGATTCACTATATTACATATTCACTTCTGATTGTTTCGAAAATCAAGGTCAAAATGGCTACAGATATACACTGATTGATATAAAAAATAAACAGGTATTACAGAAAAATATACTACTCTATACCCCTTCCACAGAAGGAATGGCCGTAACAAAACATGCCAATGGGATAGATTACTGGTTAGTAACCCACGAATACAACTCAAACAAATTTATTGTCTATAAAATAGATGATACACTTGGTCTTACAACTATACCAATAATTAATTTATCTCCGTATGTAAATAAGGATTATAATACATATTTAAAGTTCAACCATAAAGGAAGTATACTAACAAGTTTAATCACTACAAACATCCGAAACTTAGTTGTAGCTTCTTTTGATAAAAATACCGGTGATATACACTCGTATTTTACATTAGGGAATAAAATTGGTTTTCCTATAGGATATTACGCAATGGAATTTTCTATAAATGATAGTTTTCTTTATTGTACAACAAGTAGTAGTAATGATATATTTTCATATAAGTTTTCTATTCCCACTGATTCCTCTAATATCACTAACACATGGGCATGGTTAAAAAATACAAACGACAGTGCGGAATCATATGGTCAAATACAATGTTCTCCAATGAAAAATATTATAATAGCAAAACTCTTCTCAAATAAATTAACCTCTATAGATACCTCAAATAATATTATCGTAGATAACATATCTTTAAAGAACAAATTTTGTAATTTAGGTCTACCAAATTTTATCTCATCTTACTTTCGTCTAAACAATAATGACAATACCCCGTCAGTAGAACCCTCTTACACTCTTGCCATCCCCAACATCTTCACCCCTAATAACGACCATACCAACGACTTCTTCTCTATCCAAATAAGCGGCTACTCCTCTTTAGAATACTCCATCTATAACCGGTGGGGACAACTCCTCCATGCCGGAAAAAAAGAACTGAACCCCCATACCCCAACTACTGAAATCCTCTGGAACGGCAAACTCAAAAATGAAGATGCCCCCACAGGCACCTATTACTACCTCATCAAAGCATATACTCAAAACCAAGAACCCACTATCAAAAAAG
>JAOABO010000014.1:3365-12218 GCA_026418315.1 Bacteroidia bacterium | reverse complement strand
GATTCTTTCAATTACTAAAATAAACATAACACATCTACTAACCTTAAAAACTACCACTATGAAAACAAATCCAAAACCTTGTACATAAGAAATAAAATTTTTACCTTTGTAATAAAATTTTAGATGAAACCATTTTTAATCATATTCTTCTTCTGCCTGATGCAAATAGCCATCAGCCAAAATCCCGATATTAAAAGGACATGGCACTGGTATTTCGGAATGGGCGCAGGACTTGATTTTAGTAGTGGCTCCCCTGTTGTTGATACCTCAGGAATGTTACATGCTAAAGAGGGTTGCGCTATTATTAGTGATACATTAGGAAACCTATTGTTTTATACTGATGGCGATACTGTATGGGATAGAAGGCACATTCCTATGCCAAATGGAACAGGTTTAGCATCCTACTTGTGTTCTATTGAAAATAGTAGTATTCAAGGATGTGTCATAGTACCTAATCCTGCTAATAACCAACAATATTACATCATCACTTCTGATTGTATTGAAAATAATGGACATGACGGCTATAGATACTCCATTGTTGACATGAGCCTAAATTCAGGATTCGGTGATGTAATACCTGATAAAAAAAGAATATTGTTGGATTCCCCATCAACAGAAGGGATAGCTGTTACTAAAATTACCCCATATTCTTGGTGGATATTAATTCACCGACTCAACGATAATAAATTCTTGGTATATAAGTTAGATTCCAGCGGAATGAATAAGGTAAAAGAAATTAGTACTGGTTTTCATATACCAACTGGTTATGTCGGCAAATTTATTTTTAGTAAAAATAAAAAATTCCTACTGAGCACCTTTGACATAGTATCCCCAGATTTCTCCAATGTGTATAATGAACTTTTTTTATTTGATCTCAAAACTGCAGACTTAAAACATTTCTGCAATCTATGGGTTTATGGCTCCGGAATCCACGCAGAATTTTCCTATGATGACAGGTATATTTTCTATACTAATAGTGGGAATATTATCTATTATTATTCCTTATGCTCAGATGACACAAATTCAATTCAACAAAGCTTTAAAGTATTACTATACGACTCCACCTACTTAGGTAATAATTCTCTAGTAGGATTACAAACGGGTCCCGATAAAAAAATTTATATATCCGCAGATTTTGAAAAAAAAATTAGTTATATCACTTTATTGGGAGATTCTATTAGTTACAGCATCCTATCATTAAACCTTTTTAGATATGCTCGACAGCAATTTCCTTATGTAAATCATTTTTACGATAACGATATCTATTGTAATAAAAATGATAATCTCAACCCATCACCCATTAGCATTTCCATCCCCAACATCTTCACCCCTAATAACGATAATGTTAACGACTTTTTTTCCATCCAAATAAGCGGCTACTCCTCTATAGAATATTTCATCTACAACCGATGGGGGCAACTCCTACATTCCGGAAAAAAAGATCTTAATCCACTTACACTTTCTAATGAAATACTCTGGAACGGCCAACTCAAAAACGAAAATGCCCCCACCGGCACTTATTACTACCTTATCAAAGCATATACTCAAAACCAAGAACCCACTATCAAAAAAGGATTCTTTCAATTACTAAAATAAACATAACACATCTACTAACCTTAAAAACTACCACTATGAAAACAAATCCAAAACACTGGCTTAAAAAAAGCCAAAAAGCAGGACAAGTGCTAATCACTGCAACAACACTCATTGTATGCAGTGTGGAAAAAAGCACAGGACAGTTCCAAAACCTAATAACATATGGCAGAACCAATCCACCCATTCAAAAAATTGGTATTGGTAATTTTCCAACCAATGCCAACGTTGCAGCCAAACTTCACATTAACCAATTTTTACTTGCTCCTAATCCCCCCACCGATGGCTTCCTCTTCCGTACTGACGGAAACATCTCTCAAAATACCCTTTGGCAAATGTTCACCGGCACTTCCGCCACCTCCCAAACCGAAAAATTCCGCATCATGGTCCCAGCTAACAGCGGTAATGTATTGATAAGGGCTGTACAACCCAACTCTTCTATGCAATTTCAAACTGCGGGGCCTTCTACATCTGGTGGTACCCCCACTACCCGTATGACGATCACCGATGGAGTATCCAATGGCTTCATCGGTATTGGAGAAAATTTCCTTACGCCTCAATCTCGCTTACATCAACATGAAATAACTTCAGTGAATAATTTTCACCAGTTTACCAACATTAGTACTGGTAATACAGCAACAGATGGCTTAAAGTTAGGAATAGACGCCAATGGTGCCGCTTCATACAATCTTTTTGAAAATCGTCCTCATATATGGCGAATAGGTACCGGTACACCTGTGGAATGGATGCGTATCCAACACGGGAATATCACTAGCCCTAACTTAGGAAATAATGTAACCAATGGTTATGTTGGACTCAATGAACCGAATCCTTTTTTTCATGTAGAAGTTAATACCCCTGCTTTTTTAGGGGGAGAACTATTTTTTGGAGCACACCCTTCCGATGTACCCAACAGCAGAGTAGGGTTTTGTAATGTTACGTTTTCTAACAATAAATTTCTCCCCACTGTATTCGGTAATCTTGATGGCACTCAAAACTTACCTGCTTTTCAAACTTTGGCTAACATTGATGGTTCACAAGACCTTCCACCATCAGTGAATAATAACCCTGTACATCGTTTTGTAGTTGGTAAGAATTGGAAATACAATCAAGTAGGCATTCAGGACATTGATACCATCATCAATAGAGTGGCTTTCACTTGGCAAAACGCCGGTGTTATCAAAATGATGATGAATGCTGATGGTCAATTACGAATAGGTGCCGGTTTAAATATACCTGCAACTTTACCCAATAATAGAGTAGAAATAACTGCTTCTGTGAACGACCCCTACAATTCAGTAATACCAATAAACGGTGCGAGTGGATTACGTTTCACTCATCTTACTTCCCTAAAAACACCCTTAAATAACAGTGTGAATGGAGTGGACACTACCAAAGTTTTAAGTGTAGATCAAAATGGAGATGTAGTATTGGTAAGAGTTGGTGGGGGTACTCCAATCGGTAACTGTTCTGCTCCTACCACTTTCTCTGCCGGTTCAAATGGAGCCATCGATTTATCTGCTAACAACAACAATTTTTACTTCATAGGCCAAGGCCCCCAAAATACAAACAACCTATACATAGGTTATTTATGTGGTTCTACTGTACCATTTGCAAAACTGAATGTTCTTCAAAAGCAAACTACTTTCCCTTCCACCCATAGTTTTGCGGGTTTCTTTGAAAATCAGAATACTCCTTTAATCTCATTGAAAAGACATATAGGAATTGTAGGACAAACAATATTATTAGAACCAATAGACGCTTATCACATTGGAGGAGCATTCCGAGGATATGGCGCTCAACAAAATGTCGGAGTAATAGGTATGGGAGATAATAGCACTTCATTTGTACCTACTATTTTTCCATTTGCGGGAAATATCGGTGGGGCCTTTCTTGCTATTAGAAAACCCACTCCCTCTGCTACAGGAACAAATATACCTAATTATGGTGTATGGGCAAAGGCAGATAGCGCAGGACTAAATTTTGGTATTTACGCAGAAGCACCTATTGTAACTGTTCAAACACCAGGCGGAGCACCAGCTGGTACCAGTTGGGCGGGCTATTTTAACGGAGATGTGGTACGTACAGGCACTGATAATTTTACTTCAGATATAAATCTAAAAACTAACATTGATACAATTCCAAATATCCTCCAAATCATTTCACAACTAAACCCAAGAACATTCTATTTTACAAATGCCAACCATCCACAAATGCACCTACCTTCGGCTAAACAATATGGCTTTATAGCACAAGATATTGAACCAATATTACCCGAGTTGGTAATGAATACAACTTTTCCAGCACAATACGATAGCGCAGGAAATGTAATTTTTCCATCTTTTACTTACAAAAATCTTAACTATCAGGCATTTCACGCTATTTCCATTCGTGCTATTCAGGAATTATACAAAAAAATAAAATATCAAGATTCTATCATTCAAGTACTTTCCAACACCCTCTACTCCTGCTGCCAAAACAACAATAGCAGACAAATCAACAACACAGATATAACACTAAACAATAGTGATGCTATTATCCTGAATCAAAATGTCCCCAATCCATTTGCAGAAAAAACCGTTATTAGCTATCATATTCCTGAAAAATATACGAACGCTCAAATCATCTTTGCCACTATCAATGGACAAATCTTGAAAACCGTAGATATTTCAGGGAAAAAATCCCGTGGTCAAATTACCGTTTATGCCGATGATCTAAGTAGCGGTGTTTACATTTATTACTTGTTAGTAGATGGTAAAATTATAGATACCAAAAAAATGCAGAAGCAATAAATAACCACCTTATATCAGATTGTCATTTCCGAAATGTATATTGATTTGAAATATTGCAAAAAAATATTTTAAAATACACAAGTAATTACTATACCATATTGTATTGCTGTACTTTTAATTCTATCAAAAATCAAGCATTTACAGTGTGATTATAGGTTCTGACCAAGCATTGTTTTGTTGTATAAATACAATCCTGTCAATTGTTTGTTTTTTAAGTATTCTTTTTGATTCATTAGCATTTTTTCAGAATATACTCCTTTCAGTTTCATCATTATTTTAAGTATCTTTCAGGCAAAAATAATTGAATGCTATTTAATAAAAAATCATTTCTCAAATTAAGTATTCCAACTCTTGTTTTAATTTCAATTGTTGTTATATCTGCCAAAGTTCTTATTTACAACAAATACCAAATCATTAGCCAGATTCTTTATGACAGTGTTAATCAAAATCATTACGAGCCACCTAAAATAGACGATGCTTATTCTGAAAAAGTTTTTAATTTATATCTAAAAAGATTAGATTACGGAAAAAAATTTCTTATCAAAAGCGATGTAGAACAATTAAGCATTTACAAAACACAATTAGATGACCAATGGAAAAATCACAGTTTAGAGTTTTTTGAAAAATCCTACCAGATTATTCAAAAAAGAATTGAAGATGCAGAAAAATGGTATAAAGAAATTTTATCACAACCATTGGATTTTTCTAAAGAAGAATATTACGAAATAGATGCAGAAAAAACACAATACACTGCTACTATAGATGAACTAAAAAACGAATGGAAAAAAATGATAAAATATCAGGTATTATTAAAAATAGACGAATTGAAAGAAGAGGAAAGAAAGAAAATTGAAAAAGATTCCACTCATAAGTTACAACCTACCTCATTTGATTCGCTTGAATACAAAGCCCGTCAAAAAGTTTTGAAATCCAATAATGACTGGTTCAAACGTCTTAAAAAATTATCTTACAAAGACAGGATATCGGCGTATCTGAATACTTTTATTAATGTATATGACCCGCATACCGAATATTTTCCACCCAAAGAAAAAAAGAAATTTGACCAATCCATGAGCGGACAGTTTGAAGGCATTGGAGCACGTTTACAACAAAAAGATGGCGTAATTAAAGTTGTAGAAATTATTGTAGGCAGTCCCAGCTACAAACAAGGTGAACTAAAAGCAGGCGACATTATTTTAAAGGTAGCACAAGGTGATAAAGAACCTGTTGATGTTACTGATATGGATATTGACGATGCCATTGAACTCATCAAAGGTCCCAAAGGCACCGAAGTTCGCCTGACCGTTCAAAAACCAGATGGCACTATCAAAGTTATTCCCATCATCCGGGATGTCATTGAAATGGAAGAAACTTATGCTAAATCTTTTCTTATAGAACAAGATAAAGAAAAATACGGTTATATCTATTTACCCTCATTTTATACCGATTTTACCCACAGCGGAGCCCACCATTGCTCACAAGATGTAAAAAATGAAATTGAAAAACTTAAAAAATATAATATTAAAGGGCTGATATTAGATTTAAGAGATAATGGAGGTGGCTCACTTCAGGAAGCGGTTGATTTAGCCGGCTTATTTATCACAGAAGGACCCATTGTGCAAGTGCGCGGAAAAATGAATTATATTACTGTACACAAAGACAAAAATCCATCTATTACATGGAATGGTCCACTAACGGTTATTATCAACCACAGTAGTGCCAGTGCATCAGAAATTGTATCTGCTGCATTACAGGATTACAAAAGAGCGGTGATAGTAGGCACCAACTCTTATGGCAAAGGAACGGTTCAATCTTTTATTGATATGGATTATTATGTTCTGCCAAGTTTTGATACCATTAAGCCCGTAGGTTCAGTAAAAATCACCATGCAAAAATTTTATCGCATCAATGGAGATGCCACACAACTTAAAGGTGTTGAGCCCGATATTAAATTTCCGAATATCTATCAATACATAGACGATTATGGAGAAAAAGAATTAGATTATCCCATGCCTTTTGATAAAATATCTCCTGCTAACTACACCGCATTGAATAACATCAATTATGAATTAATCAAAAAAAATGTTGCTACACAAATTAAAAATAATCAGGGATTTAAACTAATAGAAAAACAAGCAGACGACTTAAGAAAACGCAAACTGAACAGCAAAATCAATTTACAAAAAGATAAATTCTTTGAATACCAAGAAAGCATAAGAAAGAAAAATAAAGAATATGAAGATAATAAATCTAAATTTGATAACTTTAAAATCATTATCCCAGAAGAAAATAAAATAAAATTTGATATAGATACCGCCAAAGCCGGCAGAGAAACCCGTTGGGCTAAACAATTGGAAAAAGACGCCTACCTGTATGAAACAAGCAAAATTCTCAAATGGTTGAAATAACTTTAATGTATGAAAAAATATGTTTTAGTTACAGGGGGAGCAGGATACATAGGCAGCCATACCATCATTGATATATTCAGTAACACCGATTATGAAGTTATCTCAGTAGATAACTTTTCTAATTCTTTTGAAGAAACCTATCAGCAAATTACTGACATTACAAATAAAAAACTGATAAGCATCAATGAAAATCTTTGCGATAAAAATAACTTGTTTGAAAAATTACATCCCTATAAAAATCAAATACTGGGCATTATCCACTTTGCTGCCTATAAATCAGTACCCGAAAGTATGGAACACCCATTGAAATATTATTACAACAACATCCAATCTCTCTTAAATATTATTGAATTTGCCAAAGAAAACAAAATACAAAATTTTATCTTTTCATCTTCCTGCTCAGTATATGGAGATATTAAAACATCTCCTGTTACAGAAAACACTCCACTTCCACTTCCCAACTCCCCCTATGCTCATACCAAACAAATAGGCGAACAAATACTGCATCACTTAATAACTACAGCCAACTACCCTCTCAAAGCATACTCCTTAAGATACTTCAATCCGGTAGGAGCACATCTTTCAGGAAAAACAGGAGAATTACCAAAATATAATCTAACAGGTTTAGTTCCTAATATCATTCGCACCGCTCTTGGTAAAATACCAGAACTCCATGTTTACGGAAATGACTATAACACAAAAGACGGCACACCTGTAAGAGATTATATTCACGTATGCGATATTGCCTCTGCCCATGTTTTGGCGTTACAAAAACTACTCAGTATCACAACCAATCATTTTTATGATACCATCAATCTGGGAACAGGCAAGGGATTTACTGTACTAGAAGTTATCAAAAAATTTGAAGAAATTACTCATATCAAACTCCATTATAAAATATCAGAAAGAAGAAGCGGTGATGTAGAAGCCATTTTTGCTAACAACGATAAAGCTTATGAAGAACTGAACTGGAAACCCGTTTACTCTCTTGAAGACATGCTGAAAAGCGCATGGGAATGGGGAAAAAATAAATATTAAAATTTTGATGCAATCCCATAGAACAAAAACACTAAAATCTATTGGCATCATGTCGGGCTCTTCTATGGACGGAGTAGATATTGCTTTGTGTGAATTTCAATTTGATAATGAAAAAGTGCATTATCAGATTATTCAAGCAACCACATTCCAATATCCCTCTGAAATCTTTCATATATTACTTCATATCAGAACATCCTCTGCCAAAGATTTTTTCTTATTTGATACTAAATATGGCCAATGGTTGGGGAAAAAAATCAGTACATGGATGAAAAAGCACAATTTAACTGCCGATATAATTGCCCTTCATGGCCACACAGTTTTTCATCATCCGGAGCTTGGGTTTTCAATACAATTAGGAAATGCCTCACACATTGCAGCTATTTGTTGTATTCCTGTCGTACATAATTTTAGAAACAACGACATTGCAGCAGGTGGACAAGGAGCACCCCTTGTACCAATCGGAGATAAAATTTTGTTTAGTCGATATGATGCCTGCATTAACATTGGTGGTATAGCCAATGTATTTAAGCAAAACAACAATCAGGCATACGATATTGGTATTGCCAACATCGCATTAAACTACTTTGCAAAACAAATCGGAAAAAACTATGATAAAAACGGCAAGATAGCAAAAAGCGGAAAAACTCACGATGGCTTATTAAAGCAACTGAATCAATTAAATTTTTTTCATCAATCACCTCCCAAATCATTAAACAGAGAATATTTTGAAAAAGAATATATGTCGGTTCTGAAAAAACATCACTTACCTGTACCCGATGTTTTAAGAACACTGACAGAACATATTGCTATACAAATAGCCCGCTCGGTTTCTGATAAACACATTAAAAATATTCTCATCACAGGCGGCGGTGCTTTCAATCATTTTCTTATTGAAAGAATTACCGCACATTGTCCAAATAAAAATATCATTGTCCCCGATAAAACACTGGTAAAATTCAAAGAAGCACTCATCTTTGCTTTACTTGGTTGCTTACGACTACTTGAAAAACACGGCAATATCA
>JAOABO010000014.1:0-3265 GCA_026418315.1 Bacteroidia bacterium | reverse complement strand
ACTGGTAAAATTCAAAGAAGCACTCATCTTTGCTTTACTTGGTTGCTTACGACTACTTGAAAAACACGGCAATATCAAGGAAGCAACAGGGGCCTCAAAAGATGTTTTGTGTGGTGAAATTGTTAATATTTAATTGAATAAAATTGTATATTTGTCCCTTAAAAAAATTAGCATGTATAAAAATATCTTTACACTTGTTGTGTTTTGTTTACTGATAAGTTGCTCACCAGTAAATAAGCACATCAAAAAAGCAGAAAGATATACTCAATCTTTAAAGATAGATAAAGCCATAGATGAATACAAAAAAGCATTGGAGTTAGATAAAAATAATTACAAAGCCAATGCTGCATTAGGCGTTATGTTGTGCAATTATATGAATCTGTATGAAGAAGCACTACCTTATTTAGAAAACGCCTACCAACATAGTCCAAAAGATACTTCTGCCGATGTGATTTATGCATTGGCAAAATCCTATCAGTTTTATGGTCAGTTTGACAAAGCCCTTGCAATGCTCAATAAATTGGACGATGCAGTAGCTATTGAAGAAGACAACAAAGAATTTCAACAAGACATTAAAAAAAGAAAAGAAGATTGTTTATATGCATTAAAACATCAAAATGAACGACATGACAATATTAAAGTAGTGAATGTAGGTAATAAATTAAACACCTCCGCTCCGGAATATGTTCCTGCATATATCAATAACGAACTCTATTTCACATCTAAAAGAAAAGATAATAACAAAGAAAAATACAATGAATGGGACGGAAAGTATTTTGAAGCCATGTACACTACCAAACTAAAAAATGGTAGCCCTGAACAAGTAGATTATCTTTATATTCCTGCGTTTAATAAAAAAATAAAATCCAATAATAACCGCTCCATCATATCGATTTCAGGAAACAAAAAGTATCTGTTTATTTTTGAAAACAATAATATTACACAAATTGCTATTGATTCTATTAGTAACAAAAAGAATAAAGCTTTACCTAAAACCATCAACATGAGTTATTATCAAAACCATGCATTTCTTACAAAAGATGGGCAAAAACTCTATTTTACCAGTGAATCAGAAAATGGTATAGGTGGATTAGACATTTATGTATCTCGTAAAAACCCCGATGGCTCCTGGTCTGCACCTGAAAACATAGGCAGCCCCATTAATACCGAATACGACGAAGAAGCGCCTTTTTTATCAGATGATGAAAAAACCTTGTATTTTGCTTCAAAAGGACATCCGGGTTTTGGAGATTATGATGTATATAAATCGGAATGGAACGGTACTCGCTGGTCTGAGCCAGTGAACTTAGGACTACCCATTAATTCTTATGGCCCTGATATTTTTTACATTGAAGAAGATAATCAAACGAACGTATATTTCTCGTCCTACAGAAAAGGCGGATATGGGGATATGGATATTTACAAAATATTGTATCTTGACAAATTCAGAAATGTTCCACCTTCCAACAATACGCTTTTTTCTATACAACATAAAAAAATCAACGACACGGTGTTTAATTTGAGTGTTACAGATTATCCATCCTATTCACTTCATTATCCTCAATGGACCTATCATTCCCAATCATCCGAAAACAAAACAATTGATGTAACTATACCTCTCAATCACTCCATCACTGTAACTTACACAGCATTAGTAATATGCGACTCATGCTTAAATCCACAAAAAATAATGCTTCAAAAAACAATATGGAACGGTACAGAAGCCATTGTTAGTAATAACTCACCTAAAGAAATTGATATCAAAAATATTCCAACCGGATTGGTACCCTATGATTTACTGGTCAAATTAGGTTATGATACTACTGCGATATATTTTGATTTTTACAAACACAACATCAAAGAAGAATATCTGGCTAAACTTGAAAAAAATGCAGATATATTGAAAAAATATAATTTAGCAGTTAAAATATATGGTTATGCCGACATGTATGGTACAGATGAATTAAATAAAAAGCTATCTTTATTCAGAGCAAGTAAAGTTGCGGACTTCTACAAACAAAACAAAATAAAAGTATTAGAAACCGTTCCTAAAGGTGAAATACAATATTGCTTTGAAAAAGATTTAGATAAATGTCCTGACGGCATTCACTCCAAATACAGAAAAGCAAGAGTAGAAGTATATAAACTGAAGTAATTATTTTTTGTACAAATGGACTTTCGTAAAAAGAAAGATGTATTGTTCTTAATTCTTGCAGGATTTTTTATTACCAATGCTGTAGTTGCCGAAATGATTGGCGGCAAACTCATTCGTTTTTTTGGAATCTTTACACAGAGCATAGGTATTATTTTATGGCCATTTGTTTTTTTGCTTACCGACCTCATCAACGAACATTTTGGAAAAAATGGTGTTAGAAAACTAACTTTTATTACAGTAGGTTTAATTGCTTACGTTTATGTTTTATTAAGCATTGCCATTCGTATTCCCTCAGTAGAATTTTCACCTGTGAATGATGTGGTTTTCAAAACCGTGTTTGGTCAGTCTCAATGGATTATCATTGGCAGCATTACTGCATTTGTTATTTCTCAATTGGTAGATGTTTATACTTTTTGGATAATTAGAAAATCTACCGGAAAATACATGATATGGCTCAGAGCCACAGGCAGTACCATCATCAGTCAATTAGTAGATACCTTTGTGGTACAATTCATTGCCTTTGTTATTCCTGGTTACTGGTCTTTTAACGATTTTGTTGAAAATGCTTTTTATGGATATACCTTCAAATTAATTATTGCCATATTTTTAATACCCTTTATTTATTTAGGCCATTATTTGATTGAAAAATATCTTCCAGCAGATGAATGAATTTTATTTAAAGGTGTATGAAATAGTCCGAAAAATTCCAAAAGGAAGAGTAACTACCTACGGAGCCATTGCCCAATGCCTTGGAGCAAATCGTTCTGCCCGATTAGTAGGATATGCTATGAATTTGTCTCATCAATTTGACCCTACCATTCCTGCGCACCGGGTTGTAAACAAAAATGGATTATTAACCGGAAAGCACCACTTTTCTACACCTACTCAAATGCAAGAATTATTGGAAGCAGAAGGAATACAAGTTAAAAACAATCAAATTAAGAATTTTGAAAAATTGTTTTGGAATCCCTGTGAGTAAAATATCCCATAACAATCCATACAAAGTTTATTCTGTATTTTAAATTTTGAGAATTCATAAATTATTTCGTAAAATTGTGCCCTCAAAAGTTCTTTGAATAATCAGGCGCGGTAGCTCAGATGGTAGAGCAG
>JAOABO010000149.1 GCA_026418315.1 Bacteroidia bacterium | reverse complement strand
ATTATGTTCAAACGAGATTAGTAATTGAGGGGACACCCGATAGAACAACAGCTTCTCATTTTCAGCCATATTGCAGTGGCGATTGTAATGGTAACCTTAATGGAGCAAAAATAATATCTCTTGGAGCAGGGAATCATACCATAACTTTGCAGTGGCGAACAGCACAAGGAACTATTACTTGGTCCAGTGACCCAAATTGGTGCGATGGTTTTTGTGGGGCAAGGAAACTGGTTGTAATGGCTTATTACCAGTAGTTTTTAATAAGATTCATAAATTATCCTTTCCTAATAAAAAAGCTTTTTCTGAAGGAAATTCTTTATAAATTAAGCAAGTAAAACTTAATAATATTGTTTGAAATTTTTCTCCTAAATTAAAAAATCATCAAGGTAAAGTATTTTTCATTTAAATTTGTGTTCCCAAAAGTTTGACAATTTGGTTCGTATTTTTACTAAAAACCAACTATTAAAGAAATTTTTCAGATACAATAGTATATTTTGTAATATCTTTTGGATGCTTATCTATTTTATCTTTTCTATTTCTTGTAATCGCTCTGACAGCAACAAAGATAAAACAAATTACCATAAAGAAGATAACCTATCTACTAACATTGAGGACACCTGCTTCAAAGGTATTATGATGATCAATGAACAAGCTGTTTTGTGTATTTTGGATTCTGCAAGCCCGCAAAATGCATCTACTGTAATGCAAAAGAATTATGAAAAAATATTAGAAGATGTAAGATATACAGAATGTTCAGTAGCGGAACAACCGGGCTGTATCTTTTATTTTCATTCCCCAGACAAAATTGTTTTTGAAACATTCATGTTTTTAAAAGCAAAACCCAAAAGACAACCTAAAACCGCAAAGCCCGTTATTTTAGAACAAACCTTGGCTATTTTATATGATCATTATGGCTCTTTTAATACTATTCATCAAAGCTATGACAAAATACAAAAGATGATAGAACAGCAAGGGTACAAACAAAGCGGTCCCGTACGTGAAGTATATGTAATACAAGAGGATACTTCAAGGTGGAGAACAAGAATCATTGTGCCGATTATTAAAAAATAAAGTTAAAGTACGAAAACATTTAAAACTCACTTCAAAAATCTATTCAAAGAAAGTTCAACTGGTATAGGAGCATAATTGATAAGGTGTTCTACCAGCAATTGAACAACATACGGGGCCAGCATCACACCTTTGGTGCCCAAACCATTTAGAATATACAAGTTATTTATTTGTGGATGCTGTCCTATTATAGGGCGTCTGTCGCTGGCAGGTCTAATTCCGGCATAATGACCAACCACCTGATACTCCACGTTAAAAATTTTTTTAAATGTGCTGAGAAAAATTTGCTTTACTGTTTCTGTTGGTGTTTCATTCAAATCTTTCCATTCATAATTTGAACCTATAAAATATTTGTTATGATGGTGGTGTATAATACTGATGTTTTTATGTAATATAGTGTTGTTAGGAAGTAGTGGTTGGGCGGTTTCAATTTCAATGATTTCTCCTTTTGCCGGTTTTAATTTTACAAATTGAAAGTATGGATTATCTTTAATGAGATAACCTTCGCAAAAGATTATTTTTTCGGCTATTATGTTTTTATAAAGAACAGATGTTTCCTTTAAAACTAAATCTTGATAATTGAAATATTCTTCATGGTATTGATGAATAGATTTGAAAAATTCAATGGAGTAATAAAGATACTCAGGAATATTCAATCTTCCGCAATGATGCACTTCTCCACATTCTAATTGATGATGTAACGCAGTAGATGAGAAGGTCTTTATTTCACCCAAAAACTGTGGGTAGAACTCTCTTTTTTGCAACCACCATCTTTTTTCGTCTTGATTATTAATAATGTGCCATATTTTAAACGGGGTCAATAGTTTTTTGTTGAGTTTATTTTCTACATAATTATAGAAAGGAACAAGTGTTTGAATAAGTTCATTAGCATTCCACGTTGGAACAATTCTTTTGAACACAATAGGATTCCATATACCAGGAGCAATTAACGATGATTGAGAAAGTAGAGGATTACTAATCATCAAAAACGGAACTGAATGCTTGTACAATTCCCACGCTACGCTTACACCAGCCAATCCGCTACCAACAATTATACAAAAGGGATTTTTCATGATATTGACAAGTCAATACTTTTATCGTAACTCAAAAAATACTTAGTTACTTTTTTACTCAACGCCCTGATATTAAAGTTATCGCTGGCGTCTGCAATGTCTATTAATTTTTTACCATCAAAAATTTCTATAGTAAATTTACTTTTTATATAGGCAGAATTGTTTACACTGCTGGTTATCAAAAAATAATGAACGGTGTCGTTGGATAAAAAGGAATAGGTTTTAATTAATTTTTTTTGAGCAAGGGTTACCAACTTAGTAGGAAATTTCTGGTTTTGAATAATGGTTCTAAAAAGCTGACGATGGATAAATTTTTTGCATAATTCTGAAAGTATCTTGTCTTCCGAATTCGTCCACGCTTTAATTGAAGCAATGATATCATTATCGTCTAATTGAACAAATTGTTCTATTACTTTTTTATCTTGATAAAAATTCAATTTATGAATATTGTTCTTTAAAAAAAACTTTAACGCAGGTGTAGCAAACAAATCGAATGGATAGTTCCTTTCTAATTCTTTTGCTCGAAAAAGAATTTTAACCAACATATTTTCTGCAGATAAAACCGTTTTGTGCAGATATACTTGCCAGTACATTAACCTTCGGGCGATTAAAAATTTTTCAATACTGTAAATCCCTTTTTGCTCTACTACTAATTTATCATTTACTACAGTTAGCATGTGAATAATGCGGTCAGCTCCTACTATTCCTTCGCTTACTCCCGTAAAAAAACTATCTCTGAGTAAATAGTCCAATCTATCAGTATCTAATTGGCTGCTTACCAATTGATGAAAAAATTTTCTTTCATATTTATCTTCAAAGATAGCTATTGCCAAATTCAGTTTGTTATTAAATTGTTGATTTAAATCTTTCATTAATATAGAAGATATATCTTCGTGTGAAACACCAGAAACAATAGTGTTTTCAAGAGCATGAGAAAAAGGACCATGTCCGATGTCGTGTAACAAAATAGCTATTAAAGACGCTTCTTCTTCTTCTTCAGATATTTTAATGCCTTTGTTTCGTAAAGTATAAATGGCCTGCTGCATCAGATGCATAGCCCCTATAGCATGATGAAAACGTGTGTGTAGTGCACCAGGATAAACTAAGTTAGTTAAACCTAATTGTTTAATTCTTCGCAATCTTTGAAAATACGGATGATTAATGATTTCTAATAAAATGGGATGTTGTATAGTAACAAATCCATATACGGGGTCGTTAATTATCTTAGGTTTGAATTTCATACTAATTGGCTTTGTATAATGTTCAGAATTTTATGATAAAGATTGGGTTGAACGCATAATATTTCTCCACCATAAATATAATTATCATTACCTGAAAAATCGCTAACTATTGCACCTGCTTCTTGAGCAATTAAACTGCCTGCAGCCACATCCCAAGGATTGAGATACCATTCAAAAAATGCATCAAAACGGCCGCATGCTACATAACATAAATCAATAGCAGCCGCACCCATTCTTCTAATGCCCAAGCTATGCGT
>JAOABO010000148.1 GCA_026418315.1 Bacteroidia bacterium | reverse complement strand
TCACAATATTGGACATAGTTATAAAGTCATTATCTACACCCCAATTTGCATTTCTAACACAATTAGATACACTGGTTGTATTGACACCAAACATGAGTCCTGCTTCGTACAACAAATTATTTCCATTGTAGGTAAATCCAAGTCCTTGGGTTTGGTTCCCACTGTTGTATCCTATTCTACCATTTCCAGTAGCAGTGGAAAATACATCGTTTACTGTAATGTTAATATATGTGGAATTCATGTAAATATAAAAAAATTGTATCCAAGTATTACTTCCGTCTGACATTTGTACTTTAAAGGTAATTGGTGTGTTGGGAGCAAAATTAAAGTTAACTTTGAAGGCGAATGGAGATAGAGAATGATTAGTTGATGCAAGGGTATTCAAGTTTCCAATGAAATATGTGTTATTCAAAGGAGTGATTTGTATGGTAGGAGATAAGCATGTTAGAGTAGCAGTTAAATTAGTGGCGTTCGCTAAATAATTTTTAAAGATTCCTGAAATTCTTAATGTATCGCCATTTAAAAATAAGCCATCGTTTTTATCGTTAACATTAATATTTTCATAAACTAAGTAAGGGCTAATGGGGTCGTTTAAAGCTCTGTATAAATTTAGTCGTCCACTTCCCAATTTATTTTGGTATAAACTATTTCCTGAAAGACCGTAAATATTATCAGCAGTTTGTCTTAATCTATACATAGTTTGCAGCGCATTATAAGTTGGGAAGTAAGACCTTACTAAAGCTGCAGCCCCCGCAACACAAGGAGAAGCCATAGAAGTACCACTACTAATCAAATAAGAATTACCGTTCCAGGTAGAGTATATATTACTGCCTGGGGCACATATTCCTACATAATAGCCATAGTTTGAAAAATTACTTTTTATATCGTTGTTATCTGTACTTGCTACTGCCAGTACATTATCGTATGCGGCAGGATAGAACATTTGGTCTGCACCATTGTTTCCACAGGCGGCTACCACCAATGCATCATAGTTAAAAGTAGCATAATTAATAATATCTTGTCCATATTGCCCGCCGGCGGTGCTTCCCCAAGAACAATTAATTACTTTACAACCATGCTCAGCGGCATATTTGATGCCTTCATAAGAAGCAACAAGGTTTCCTGAGGCATCCGCTATTTTTACAGGTAAGAATTTGCATTTAAATCCAACGCCTGCCATGCCATTGTTGTTATCGGTAGTAGCTGCAGCAATGCCGCTTACATGTACACCATGAGCATTTCCTTGCCAGGTGGGGTCGTTGTCACTTGTTCCCAAATCCCATCCCTGAAAGTTATCAATGTATCCGTCTCCGTCATTGTCTATGCCATCAATCGGGTCGTTGTAATTTTTTTTAATGCTGTTTTGCAAATCAGAGTGGGTAAGTTCTGTGCCGGTATCTGTAATGCCAACTACAGAGTTGGTATCTCCCTGATGTATGTTCCAAGCATTAAATGCCTGAATTTTCGTAAGTGCGTATTGTAATGGTACTGACGGATCATTAGGAGTATAAGTTAGTTCAGGAATATAGTAGGGTTCAACATATTCAAAAACATTGGTAGATTTCAGCATATTGATTACTTTGAATATATCTAAATGAGCTGCGTATTTCAATTCATAGATTAGTGAAAGGTCAATCAATGGATAGCCCCACTTATTAAATTTTTCATTTGGGGGATTTTGTTCAGGAAATTTTTTCTTAATAGAAACAGTTTGAATGATTTGAAAAATTTTTTCAAGTGAATGAATTTTAAGAGCATGTACATTACATTTATCTCTATGTTCAGATTTTACTTTTAATATTACAGTGTTAGGAAGATAAGAAACATTTGTTTGTGCATTAATAGCAGATAAAAAGCAAATGCTTAAAATGGCAAGTGTTTTAAAAAAGTGTTTCATAAAAATTTTTGTGGAAATGTAAAGAAATTATTTTAAACGATTAAAATTCATAGGGTTTTTAACAATGGGGGTATTAAATTATAATCCAGGGTTTTTAATAATGTTGGTCGAACTGTAAAATAAAAAAACTAATAGTATAGAAAACATAATTAAATTTGCGCAAATATGAAGTAGTTCTTTTTAGAAAAATATGTTTTAAATGATGAATAAAATATTTGAAAAAACTTTGTTTATACCAGAAAAGAATAAAAATGCTGCTTATGTTTTTTTATTTATTATTACTGTTTTGTTTTTAGTGGCAGGGTATATTTTTTCAATAGTAAAGCATAACCAATATTTAAGTAATGCATGGGATTTAGGAATATACAATCAATACGTATATAAATTTTCTCATTTTAAAAAACCAGTTGCAACAGTATATGCACGATTTTCTGAACAAGGTGTTTTTTTTCTTTCAGATCATGTAACTCTTTTATTACCATTTGAAAGTATGTTATATTGGTTAATGGGAAAAAATGTTCTATTGTATTTACAAATCGTTTATATAATACTTGGTGCTTTTGGATTGTATAAATTAATTAAGTTAGAAACCGAATCAGAATATTTAAGTGTTTTGGCTTATTTTTTGGTGTTATCTCATTATTCAGTTTTTGCAACATTGGATTTTGATTATCATACCAATGTAATTGGCTCTATGCTTGTGCCTTGGATACTTTATTTTATTAAAATTCAAAACTTAAAGATGTTTTTGTTTACCTTGTTTTTATCTTTGTTGAGTAAAGAAGATGCCTCGTTGATTTTAGTGTGTTTAGCTATATACTTATTAATTGATAGATGGAACTTTAAATATGCATATATACTTTTAATTTGTTCAATAGTATATTCAATATTTGCCTTTAAACTTTTGTCTTATTTTTCTCTTTTTGAAAACAAGCAACTAAGTAATTGGAGATACAATCATATTAGTTCAACATTTTCTGGGTTTTTATTAGAACTTATCAATAATCCGGGAAAATACTTGTCAATGATGTTTAATACCCCAGAAAAGGAAATGAAACTGAAATACTTTTTATATACAGGAGGGTTTGTAGCGTTTTTGAAACCAAAATACCTGTTACCTGTACTGCCCAATTTCATTTTGTTTAATTTATCTGACACTTGGGGTACCTGGGGAAATATGGGACATTATAACATTTTTTTTTCTGTTTGGATTCCTTACATTCTTATTTTGTTTATTAATCGTTTAAAGTATGTTTATATTAAAGTGATGCTTGGTGTTTTATTCATTTACCTTAATATTTATTTTTTAAGAGAAAATTATTCTACATGTTGGACAAGATTTGATAAGATATTATATACTGATTATTACCATCAGCGATTTAATATAAGAGAAATAAAAGAAATGTTATCTATGATACCTGCTAACGCTTCTGTTAGTGCGTCTAATCATTTAATACCCCATCTGGCTTTTAGAGATAAGTGCTATTTTTTTCCTGAAGTGAATGATGCAGATTATATTGCATTGATTGAAAATGATTGCATAAACAGATATTATTATTTTTCTGGTACAACAGAATGTTATATCAATATTAGAAATATAATGCAAAATGACAATTATAAAATTATATTCAACAAAAATCATGTTTTGTTATTAAAGAATAAAAATAAATAGATATATCCAAAAATTACTATTACTAAATATGTTGTTTACTCCTGATGAATTTAAATATTACCAGCGTCAAATTTTGATTGAAGAAATTAATTTAGAG
>JAOABO010000147.1 GCA_026418315.1 Bacteroidia bacterium | reverse complement strand
GCTGGCTTATGGAAACGATGGATTTCCGCCTCACATGTTTGACCTGCTTGCTGAATTAGAAGAAAAAAGTTTTTGGTTCAAAGCCCGCAATGAAATTCTAATTCATCTTTTTCAAAAGTACCTTGGTACAGGCAAGGATAAAAAAGTATTGGAAATTGGTTGCGGAAATGGTTATGTATTAAGAGGATTACAAAGTTTAGGGTATCAACTAATAGGTTCAGAAATTTATCTGGATGGATTGAAAAATGTTCAAAAAAGATTGCAACAAGTAGAACTGATTCAGTTAGATGCCCTGAATATGCCATTTTCCAACGAGTTGAATGCTATTGGTGCATTTGATGTGATTGAACACATAGACAATGATGTGCGCGTGATGCAACAGGTGTATCAGGCATTAAAGCCGGGTGGTTATTTTTTTATTACTGTTCCTCAATATCAATTTATGTGGAGTTATTTAGATGATTATGCCAGGCACAAAAGACGTTATACGCAAAAAGAACTAAAGAAAAAACTGGAAGACACAGGGTTTCAAATAAGATATTCATCTTCTTTTGTAACTATGCTTTTTCCGTTTGTGCTTTTGTCTCGTTTATTGAAGAAAAACAAGCCGATTGAAAAAGTAACAGTACAAGATGTTATACAAGAGTTTCAAATTCCTGAATGGATGAATAACTTATTTTACAAATGTATGAAAGCCGATGTGTGGTGTATCCGAAACAATTTTTCTCTTCCATTTGGAAATAGTATTGTAGTCGTTGCCCAAAAATAAAACAGCGATGGGAATTTCCCATCGCTGTTTTTCTTGATGATGTATTTAATCAGTTTGTTGTTATTTCACTTCTTCGTATTCTACATCAGAAGGACCTGAGTTGGTGCTACCACTCGTTCCGCCGGTTTGTTCACTGCTTGCAGAACCTGCATTGGCTGCATTATACATATCGGTAGCGGCAGCGTTCCATGCTTCATTCAGTTTATTAATAGCTGTATCTATTTTATCTATATCCTTTGCTTCATAGGCAGTTTTTAACTCCTGTAAAGCATTTTCAATATTGGTTTTTTTATCAGCAGGAATTTTATCTCCGTATTCTTTTAGTTGTTTTTCACTGCTAAAGATGAGTGCATCGGCCTGATTGAGTTTTTCTGCTTTTTCTTTGGCTTTTCTGTCTTCTTCGGCGTGGAGTTCGGCTTCTTTTTTCATTCTTTCAATTTCTTCTTTTGACAGACCAGAGCCGGCTTCTATTCTGATTTTTTGTTCCTTTCCTGTAGCTTTATCTTTTGCGGTTACATTCAAAATACCATTGGCATCTACATCAAAGGTTACTTCAATTTGAGGTACACCTCTTGGAGCAGGTGGAATACCATCTAAAATGAATTGGCCTAAACTTCTGTTGTCTTTAGCCATGGGTCTTTCACCTTGCAATACATGGATTTGAACAGATGTTTGATTATCTGCAGCGGTAGAAAACACTTCTGATTTTTTGGTAGGAATGGTAGTATTGGCTTCTATTAATTTGGTAAATACACCTCCAAAGGTTTCAATACCTAAAGACAATGGAATGACATCTAATAGCAACACATCTTTTACTTCTCCGGTCAGTACGCCGCCTTGAATAGCAGCACCAATGGCTACTGCTTCGTCGGGGTTGACGCTTTTGTTAGGTGCTTTTCCAAAGAATTTTTCTACGGCTTGTTGTATAGCCGGAATACGAGTAGAACCTCCTACCAATATCACTTCGTCTATATCCGATGGTTTTAATCCTGCTTTATCTAATGCAGATTTGCAGGGGTCAATGGTTCTTTTAATTAAATGATCTACCAGTTGTTCAAATTTGGCACGGGTTAAAGTTTTAGTAAGGTGCTTTGGAATATTATTTACTGATGTAATGTATGGTAAATTAATTTCTGTGGTAGTGGTGCTTGATAATTCTATTTTGGCTTTTTCTGCGGCTTCTTTTAATCTTTGTAAAGCCATAGGGTCTTGTCTTAAATCTACGCCTTCGTCTTTTTTGAATTCTTCTGCCAACCAATCAATAATGGCTTGGTCAAAATCGTCTCCACCAAGGTGGGTGTCTCCATCGGTGGCTTTTACTTCAAATACGCCATCTCCCATTTCTAATACAGAAACATCGTGCGTACCTCCACCGCAGTCAAATACTACTATTTTAAGGTTTTTACCTTTTTTATCTTCGCCAAAAGCAAGTGCTGCTGCAGTGGGCTCATTGATAATTCTACGCACTTTTAATCCGGCAATTTCTCCGGCTTCTTTAGTGGCTTGTCTTTGTGCGTCGTTAAAATAAGCAGGTACTGTAATAACAGCTTCGGTTACTTCATGTCCCAGATAATCTTCTGCCGTTTTTTTCATTTTTTGAAGAATCATGGCAGAGATTTCCTGAGGGGTATATTGTCTGCCATCAATTTCTACGCGTGGAGTATTGTTGCTGCCTTTTACTACTGTATAAGGTACGCGTTTTATTTCATCTAACACTTCATCGTAAAAACGTCCCATAAATCTTTTTATGGAGTAAATGGTTTTTTTAGGATTGGTAATGGCTTGTCTTTTAGCAGGGTCGCCTACTTTTCTTTCGCCATTATCCATAAAAGCGACTACAGATGGAGTTGTTCTTTTACCTTCATTATTGGGTATTACTACCACTTCGTTACCTTCCATCACGGCAACGCAGCTGTTGGTGGTTCCAAGGTCTATTCCTATAATTTTGCTCATATAGTTTTGATTTTGCTTTTATTTTATCAATGATTATGCCAATAAATACATTTTTAATGAAAAATGACAAGATGGCAGATGCTTGTTTTTTGACTTTAAAACAATGAAAAATTTGTACAGGAGTGAACTGAATATAATAAGAGGATTTTTAATTGCACTCTATTTTTAATTACTTTGCAAAAAAAATGAACAGACCTTCTTTTGATGAAATATACATGAATTTGGCGGGGCAGTTGGCTTTGCGTTCACATTGTGTAAAAATGAAAGTGGGGGCTGTTCTCACTAAAGATACGAGAATCATATCTTTAGGATACAATGGTCCTCCTGCAGGTACTCATAATTGTGATGAAGAATGGCCTGAAACCGGATGCCCAAGAGATAGTAAAGGCAGTTGTTCTCTGGCCTTGCATGCTGAACAAAATGCTATACTGTATGCAGCAAAAAATAAGGTAAGTATGGAAGGTGCTACTTTGTATGTAACATTAGCGCCCTGCATTGCTTGTGCACGGGTTATTTTTAGCATAGGAATTAAAAAGGTGATATACAAAGACAGTTATGCAGAATTCAAAGGTATAGGAATAGAAGAAGGTGTAGAGTTTTTGAGAAAGTTTGGTGTGGAAGTTATGCGTTGGAATGTAAAACAAGAAATATAGTTGTGTTTTAACTAATCCATTCAAACCCTGTATAAGGTACTAATACAGAAGGTATTTTTATTCCTTTGTCTGTTTGATTATTTTCCAATATAGCAGCAACAATGCGTGGTAAAGCCAAGGCGCTGCCGTTCAAACTGTGCGTTAAATGAATTTTTCCGTTTTTATCTTTGAATCTGCATTTTAATCGGTTGGTTTGAAAGGTTTCAAAATTAGAAACAGAACTGACTTCTAACCATCTTTTTTGAGCGGCACTATATACTTCCATATCGTAAGTAAGTGCAGAGGCAAAGCTCATGTC
>JAOABO010000146.1 GCA_026418315.1 Bacteroidia bacterium | reverse complement strand
TATTCCTTTTTTAAAATATCTGATTCCGTTTTTATCAGTAACCCCATTTTCCCCTTGTAGAGAGATGGTATCAGAAAGAAAAATATCTAAATAATATTTTTTTGTATCAGATGTTTTGACATAACCATATTTCATAGAGTAAAAAATGCTGTTATCTTTTAATTCCTTAATTGAAAAAGCATTTATTTTATTCACAACGGTAAGCATAGAATCATTTAAGTAATTGATAAAATTTTTACCATTGTATCTGGTAATGCCATTTCCGTTTGCTATCCATAAAAGGCCCTTACTATCAATAAAAATAGCATCTATTTGATTACTCATTAAGCCGTCTGATGTGGTAAATTTTTTGTAACCCCAGCTTTGTGCCCATAATTTATTATCAACAGTACTTACCATGATACTGATAATGAAAGATAATAACAGAATTTTAATATCGCCTGATATCTTCATAAATACAATTGGTTTATTCCTAAAATTTAAAATATATGAAATAATGAATTGATTTGATAATATCTTGCTTTTTAATTTAGTATAAATTAAACTTAATTTATTCAGAACTAATGTCGTAATTTTGTGCTTAAAAGTATTAAAATGTCCTTTCAAAAGCAAATTACAATCAAGAACGCTCGCACACATAATCTTAAAAATGTAAGTGTTGAAATTCCACACAATAAATTAATTGTAATTACCGGTGTTTCTGGTTCAGGAAAAACTTCTCTTGCTTATGATACGCTTTATGCAGAAGGACATAGAAGATATATTGAAAGCTTATCTTCTTATGCACGGCAATTTATAGAACGTCTTCCTAAGCCACCGGTAGATTATATTAAAGGACTTTCTCCATGTATAGCATTAGAGCAAAAGGTAAGCACCAACAATCCAAGAAGCACGGTAGGTACTGCTACTGAAATCTATGATTATCTGAGAGTATTGTTTGCCAGATGTGGAAGTATTATTCATCCTGTTACAGGAAAAGAAATAAAAAGACATTATCCTCAAGATGTAGTTCAGTTTATTCTTACTTTGTCTCAAAAGTCCAATATATTGATTGCAGTTCCTATTGCTATTTCGTCAAAATTAAAAAACGAGTTGTCTGCACTATTACAATCTGGTTTTTCAAGAGTGTTGATTAATGAGCAGATATTGAAAATAAAAGATGCTATTGAACAATTGCCCACTAAAATAGAAAATTGTTTTTTAATAATAGACAGAATTTCATTAGAAAAAATAGACGAAGAGGCAATATCCAGAATAACAGATAGTGTTGAAACTGCTTACAATCAAAGCAATGGAATATGTTATGTTATTACACAACAAGACAACGAGTGGGATTATCATAAGTTTAGTAATATACTTGAATCAGATGGTATTGCTTTTGAAGAACCTACACCACAATTATTTGCATTTAATAATCCGTATGGTATTTGCCCAATCTGTAAAGGAACAGGAATTATAACCGATTATAATATACAAAAAATAGTAAAAGATAAAAACAAGCCGCTTAAAAATTCATTAAAAATCAACCTATCTACATCGGCTAAAAAACTATTTGATCATCTGGTATCTGCCTTTCCTGACATCTTTAATAAGAATTTGAATGAAATAAGCCCCTCTGAAATGAGCATTATTTGGAATGGTAACGAACATATCAAAGGGTTACTGGCTATACTACATCAAAATGAGAAAGAAATGTTTTATTATGGCAGTGAGTATTATTTTAGTTTTTTGAAATCAAAACAAACATGCTATCATTGTAATGGTTCAAGGTTAAGAAAGGAAGCGCTTTATATTAAAATCAATGGGCTGTCAATAGCCGATTTTATTAACCTTCCAATAGATGAATTACTTATTTACTTCAAAAATGAACTGAGTCAGAAAATTCCTCATCAATCATCTGTTCAGAAATTATTAGACGAAATTACATCACGCTTAGAGTTTTTATGCGATGTGGGCCTGCCTTATCTTACACTCAACAGAGAAATGCGCACTTTAAGTGGTGGAGAATCTCAAAGAGTATTGCTTACCACCGCTTTAGGAAGCAGCTTGGTAGGCAGTATTTATGTTCTGGATGAACCTACTACGGGCTTACATCCAAGGGATACTCATCGGCTTATAACAGCACTAAAAAAACTACGCGATGAAGGCAATACAGTGATTGTAGTAGAACATGATGAAGAAGTAATGAAAAATGCAGATTTAATTATAGATATTGGCCCCAATGCAGGTGAAAAAGGAGGTCAGGTAACTTTTATCGGTTCGCCCGCACATTTAATGAATGCAGATACACTTACATCACAGTATTTATCCGGAAAAAGAACGGTTAATGTGCGGTCTATTAAAAGAGAATATTTTGATTTTATTTATCTCAAAGGTTCAACTGCCTATAATTTAAAGAATATCAATATTCAATTTCCGTTTAATGCGATTACCTGCATCACAGGTGTTTCCGGCTCTGGAAAATCCACCTTAATAGAAGAAGAATTAATTCCTGAAGTTGAAAAAATACTCATACATTTTTCAAAATCAGAGAAAATATCAGGAGCTATCAATAAAATTCATCATTTACATTACATCAACCAAAATTCAGTAAGCACCTCTACCCGAAGCAATTGTGCTACTTATACCAAAGTATATGATGACATCAGAGTATTATTTGCCCACTATTCAAAATTACAAGGTTTTCATTTTGAACCCTCTTACTTTTCCTTTAATGTGCCTGGCGGAAGATGCGAAAAATGTTATGGAGAGGGCATTCTTAGAATCCCCATGCAATTTATGGCCGACATCGAAATGACTTGCGATGAATGCAATGGAAAAAGATTTTCTAAAGAAGTACTTCAGGTTACTTATTTTGGAGCATCCATTAATGATGTCTTACAAATGAGTGTTGATGAAGCGTACAATTTGTTTTCAAAAGAAACAACATTTAAAGACCTGAAATCAAAAATTTTAAAACCCTTGAAAATTCTTCAGGAAGTGGGCTTAGGATACATTGCTATGGGACAAAGTACTTCCAAAATGAGTGGTGGAGAACTACAAAGATTAAAAATTGCCAGCTTTTTACTGGATGAAAAAGCACAACCTTCACTTTTTATATTAGATGAACCTTCTACCGGCTTGCATTTTTATGATATTGACATTCTTATGAAAGCACTTTATCAGTTAATCATAAGAGGACATACTATTATTATTATTGAACATCAACTAGATATTATTAAAAATGCCGATTGGATAATTGAACTTGGCCCGGAAGGAGGAAATAAAGGAGGATATTTAGTATTTCAGGGAACTTTAAATGATTTTTTAGAATGTAAAGAAAGTTATACTGCAGAGTATTTGCAGGAAAAATTTATATTAAAAACTTAAAATATGTTAAAATAAACATTTTATATCATAAAATAATTTTTTAATAAGTATATTTTGCCAAAAATTTTTATGGTGGCTAAAAAGAAAAACAAAAAAGCAGAGAAGAAGGTTAAAAAAGCATCTGGTTCAAAAGATAAAAAAATAAAAAGTAAATCAAACAAGTTATCTAAAAATAAAAAAGTTACCAAAAATTCCAAAGATAAAAAGATTAAGGCCTCTAAAAAAACTGCTTTAACAAACAAAAGAAATAAAATAACTGCTGTAAAAAAATCAGCCAAACAAAAAGCCACCAAATCAATTAAAAACAAAAAAACAAATGCCCAAAAAACATTAACAT
>JAOABO010000145.1 GCA_026418315.1 Bacteroidia bacterium | reverse complement strand
GAATCTAACGGAGAAGCTGCCATCATTGACCCGTTAAGAGAAGTAGAGCCCTATATTCAAAAAGCAAAAGAAAGAGGCACTAAAATCAAGTACGTATTTGAAACTCATTTTCATGCTGACTTTGTAAGCGGGCACTTAGACCTTGCTAAAAAAACAGGTGCAAAAATTGTATATGGGCCCAATGCACAACCCAACTTTGATGCTTATATCGCCAAAGACAACGAAGAGTTCAAAATTGGAGATATTATCATAAAAGTATTGCACACACCAGGACATACATTAGAATCATCAACATACTTACTCATTGATGAAAATGGGAAAGAAAGATACATATTTACAGGAGATACACTTTTTATAGGAGATGTGGGAAGGCCGGATTTAGCCGTAAAGGGTGATTTGACAGAAAAGGAATTAGCAGGTTTATTATACGACTCTCTTCGTAATAAAATTATGTCTTTACCTGACGATGTGATTGTGTATCCAGGACACGGTGCTGGCTCTGCTTGTGGAAAAAATATAGGCAAAGAAACCTTTGATACTTTAGGAAATCAAAAAAAGAAAAATTGGGCATTACAAAATATTTCTAAAGAAGATTTTATTAAAGAAGCTACCACCGGCCTTTTACCTCCACCACAATATTTTCCCAAAAATGCCATGTTGAATAAATTGGGTTATGAAAGCATTGATAATGTTATTGAAAGAGAATACATTCCATTAAGTGTTGCTGAGTTCAAAGAAAAAATGAAAAACGGAGCTTTGGTATTAGATACGCGTTCACCATCCGATTTTGCAAATGCTCATATTCCGGGCTCATTGAATATTGGATTAGATGGCGGACCCTTTGCTGTATGGGTAGGAGCATTGATTGAAGACCTGAAAACTCCTATTCTGCTTGTAACTCCCGAAGGAAGAGAAAAAGAAGCCATTATTCGTTTGGCAAGAGTGGGTTATGAAAACTGTCTTGGATTTTTAGAAGGTGGAATAAACTCCTGGATTAACGCTGGTGAGAAAGTATCAGATATTCATCAAATAGATGCGGCAGAGTTTGCCAAAAGATTCAGAGTAGAAAAAATTAATGTGATAGATGTCAGAAAACCTACAGAATACGATAAAGCACATTTAGAAAATGTAAAAAATATACCGCTTGATTTTATCCAAAAACATTTAAATGAGTTAGATAAAAATGAAAAATATTATATCCATTGTGCAGGGGGGTATAGAAGCATGATTGCCTCCAGTATTCTAAAAAGAAACGGCATAGAAAATATAACCGACATTAAGGGTGGTTTTTCTGCCATTGCTCAACAAGATAATCTTCCAATTATTGAAAATGCATGCTCTTATTAATAAATGAGTATCAATATCATTCAAAACACAATTAAATCATTAACCTTTAAAACTTACAACTATGTACAAAGAACTCACTTCAAATGAATTTGAAAATGAAATTAAAAAAAATCCAAATGCTGTCATATTGGATGTAAGAACCATTGGCGAATACAACTCAGGGCATATTCCTAACGCTATTAATATTGATATTTCTTCCGCAGAATTTGCTGACAAAATCAACTCGTTAGACAGAAATAAAGATTATTATGTGTATTGCAGAAGTGGCGGAAGAAGCACAACAGCTTGCCAATATATGTCAAGTATTGGTTTCAAAAGCGTTCATAATCTAGTAGGGGGAGTACTATCTTATGATGGCGAATTAGTATAAAAAAATAATAACCAACTTAAAATCAGAAAATATGGACTTCTTAAAAAAAATATTTGGAATGAAAACAAAAGCGGACTTCAAGCAAATGATAGAGCAAGGTGGCACAATAATTGATGTAAGAACACCTGCAGAATTTCATTCAGGGCACCCAAAAGGAGCGGTAAACATACCACTTCAAAATATTGAATCCAAAATTAAAGATATCAAAAAAATGAAACAGCCAATTATTGTTTGCTGTGCCTCAGGCATGAGAAGTGCTTCTGCAAAGGCCATCATTGAAAAGCACGGCATAGAAGTACATAATGCAGGATCGTGGCATAACTTAAATTTTTAATTAACTCAAAAAACTCAAAACTATGAAAACAAAATTTTTTTCATCTATTAGTTCACTTATTCTAACAAGTGCCTTATTGGTGGCTTGTGCCCAAAATGCTAACTTCAAAACAGTATCTCCACAAGAATTTCAAACACTCATGTCTGAAAAAAACACTATAGTTCTTGATGTGAGAACCCCGGAAGAAGTAAGTGAAGGCAAAATTTCCAATGCTGTGAATATTGACTTTTACTCCAATACTTTTGAACAGGAAGTTTCCAAACTAGATAAAACCAAAACAATTTTAGTTTACTGCCGTAGTGGAAAAAGAAGTGCAAGTGCGGCAGAAGTGCTTACCAAAAAAGGATTTAAGGTAATTAACCTGCAAGGCGGAATTTCCAATTGGCAGGCACAAGGATTACCAATATCCAAGTAAAAAAATAGTTTTAAAAAATGAAGAGGCCGTTTTTTATTACATTATACATGATGATATTAATCTTGACGTTGGAGAGATGCAAAAACGAACAAAAAGATACACACAATACCAGTGCATCGTCTCCGTTCACAGATGTTGCTTCTGAGATTAAGTTATCTAAAAACGACTCTTTATTCTTTGTTCAGGAAGGAACATTAACAGCAAAACAACTATATGCAGGTATTCTTGCCAGATTGAACAAAGCTCTTGATGAACAAGGTCCTTATGAATCCGTAAAGTATTGTAATCATTATGCTTTACACATCACAGATTCTCTTGCCAAAACCTTTGGAATCAAAGCAAAAAGGACCAGTTTGAAATTAAGAAATCCTAAAAACGCTCCTGACTCTCTTGAAAAAACAATATTGGAAATGTATCAGCAAACGATGTCTAAAAATCCAATCATTATTTCAACCAAAGATAGTGTCAAGTTTTTTACACCTATTTACATTGCACCAATATGTTTGCACTGTCATGGTATACCTAACAAAGATATTCCTGATGTAACGCTCATTGCATTAAATCAATTATATCCTAATGATCAAGCCAAAAATTATGAATTATATGATATACGGGGAATATGGAGCATTACATTTCCAAAAAATTATCAATCTAAATTTCATACAATACATAACCTTAAAAATTAAAACTATGAGTGAAAACACTAATTTTCATCAATTAATTCAAGGAGAAACACCAGTATTAGTAGATTTTTCTGCTGAATGGTGCGGACCATGTAAAATGATGACTCCAATATTAAAAGAACTATCTCAATATTTTGGAGATAAAGTAAAAATTATCAAAGTGGATGTGGATAAAAATCCATTAACGGCTTCTTATTACAACATCCAAGGTGTTCCCACATTAATACTCTTTAAAAGTGGAATGATTCTATGGAGACAATCAGGAGTGGTTCCGGCGCCGCAATTAATTCAAATCATTGAGTCAAAAATAGGTGTTTCGGTTAGTTGATGGATTAGAAAAATCATAAAGTATTTTTTCAGAATAATCAAAACTTCAATCCAATTAAGGTCATATCATCTGTTTGTGGGTAACTGCCTTTCCATAAATTTATCGTCTCTTTAATGTAATTTATTTTTTCTGATATAGAATCTTCAAAGGATTGAGTTATCAATTCCTTTAAATTTTTTATGCCAAATTTTTTGTTTCTGTTTCCACCAAACTGGTCTGTTATTCCATCGGTAAATAAATATACTTCATCACCTCGTTCATAT
>JAOABO010000144.1 GCA_026418315.1 Bacteroidia bacterium | reverse complement strand
AAGCCGGGAAAAATAGAAGTCATTCCAACCAAGCCACATAGCACACAAAGAGATTTGTCTCTTGCGTATTCTCCCGGAGTGGCTGAACCATGTATTGAAATAAACAAAAATCCTGAAGATGTATACAAATATACTACAAAAGGGAATTTAGTTGCAGTTATCTCCAACGGCACTGCAGTATTGGGTTTAGGTGATATTGGTGCATTGGCATCTAAGCCAGTAATGGAAGGAAAGGGGATGTTGTTTAAAATTTATGCAGATATAGATGTATTTGATATAGAAGTGAATACAAAAGACATTGATGAGTTTGTCAGAACTGTCAAAAATATCGCTCCAACTTTTGGTGGCATTAATTTAGAAGATATTAAAGCACCAGAATGTTTTGAAATAGAAAAAAGATTAAAAGAAGAACTAGATATTCCTGTGATGCATGATGATCAACACGGGACAGCCATTATCTCTACGGCAGCACTAATGAACGCCTGTGAAATTTTTGGGAAAGATTTATCCAAAATTAAAATGGTAATTAATGGAGCCGGGGCATCTGCAATATCTTGCGCAAAAATGTATTTGTCGGTAGGAGTAAAAAAGGAAAATATCATCATGTTAGATAGCAAGGGCGTTATTCACAAGAAACGTACTGACCTAGATGAGTATAAATCATTTTTTGCTACAGATAAAACAAATATTTATACATTGGAAGAAGCTTTGAAGGGGGCTGATGTATTTGTTGGCTTATCTAAGGGAAATGTTGTAAATAGTGCAATGGTAAAATCAATGGCAAAAAATTGCATTGTTTTTGCTTTGGCCAATCCTGTTCCTGAAATTTCTTATGAAGAAGCCATCAATGCTCGTGAAGATATTATTGTAGCAACCGGCCGAAGCGATACACCCAATCAGGTCAATAATGTTTTAGGGTATCCATATATTTTCAGGGGAGCATTGGATGTACAGGCAAGACAAATTAATGAAGAAATGAAACTGGCGGCTGCAAAAGCTTTGGCCCATTTAGCAAAAGAACAAGTACCTGACAGTGTATTACTTGCCTATGGGAAGAAAAATTTGGTTTTTGGAAAAGATTATATTATTCCTAAACCTTTGGATCCGCGTCTTATTTCAGAAGTTTCTTCTGCTGTTGCTAAAGCAGCGATTCAAAGTGGAGTGGCAAGAAAAAATATTCTCAATATAGACGAATATAAAATACAACTATCTACCCGTGTTAATAAAGATAACAAATTTATTCGAACAATTACCCAAAGAGCCAAAATTGAACCTAAAAAGATTGTTTTTGCAGAAGCAGATGCTTTAAGAATTATCAAGGCAGTTAAAATAATTTGTGATGAAAATATTGCTCATCCAATTTTGTTAGGGAACAAGAATAAAATATATGAAATGGCAAAAGAATGCGGTGTAGAGATAAGAGAAGATATTCAAATTATTGACCCAATGGAAGAAGAAAACCTACGAAATGAATATGGTGATATTTTGTGGAAAAAAAGACAAAGAAAGGGGCTTACTCAATATGAAGCTCGCCGACTAATGCGAGACAGGAATTATTTTGGAGCCATGATGGTAGAACTGGGTTATGCAGATGCTATGATTTCGGGTATAACACGCCGATATACAGAAATACTAAAGCCAGCACTTGAAATAATAGGGCCTGATGAGCAATTCAAAAGGGTTGCTGGTTTACATGCTCTAAGCACAAAAAGAGGTATTTTCTTTTTTGCTGATACAACAATCCACGAAAATCCTACATGGCAAGAATTGGTAAATATCATTACTTTAACACATCATTACATTAAACAATTCAATATCAATCCTGTCATGGCTTTATTGTCTTATTCCAATTTCGGTTCTGTTAAAAACATAGAAAATCAAAACCTGCAAAAAGCCGTAGAATATCTTCATAAAAACTTTCCTGAAATAAATATAGATGGTGAAATTCAGCCCTTTTTTGCCATGAATCAACCTATGCTGCAGGAAAAGTTTCCTTTTAGTACATTGGTAGGTAAAGAAGTAAACACGTTTATATTTCCTAGCTTATTTTCGGCACATATTACTCAACAAATGCTACAGACATTTAGCGATGCTGAAATATTAGGACCTATTTTGATGGGATTAAGAAAACCTGTGCACGTACTGCAATTATCCTCTACTGTTAGGGAAATTGTCAACATTGCCGTAATCGCTGTATTGGATGCTCAAAACAAAAGAAATGTTACACTTTAATTGGTTGATGCAATCATTCTGAAAATCTATTTGCTTGCAAATTTATTTTTTTATTATTTTGCCTGAATTAAAAGTGTTATATTTTAAGAACAATTCATAAAATGTCAGGTAAAACCTACTTAATAATTTTTTTTTATATTATCATTGGTAATACCATCTTATATTCTCAAAAAGATATTGACGATGTTAAAAAAGAAGCAGAGAAAGCGTTGAATGATGAAAATTATACCGAAGCATATAAATTGTACTCTCAATTGGTAGCCAATTTTTCAAAAGAACCTATCTATAATTATAAGTTGGGCATTTCAATGATATATGCAGAACCAGAAAAGAAAAAGTGTATTCCCTATCTTGAATTTGCATCAAAATTTGTCCAAAAAAAAGAAGTTCCCCCAGAAGCTTTATTTTATCTTGCTAAAGCATATCATATCAACTATAGGTTCAATGAAGCAATTAAATATTACAAAGAGTATAAGCAAATAGCATCTTCTTCCAAAATTAAAGAATTGGAAGTTGACAGAGAAATTGCATCTTGCGAAAATGGGAAAAAACTATTGTCCAATATCAAAGAACTAGTAGTATTATCAAAAAAAAGATTAAATGAAACAGAATACTTCAGGAGCTACGATTTATCAACAATTGGTGGGAAAATTTTGGTAAAACCAGAAGATTTTTACAGTAAGCTGGATAAAAAGAAAAAAGATAAATCTGTTGTTTATTTGCCACAGCAGGGAGATAAAGTTTTTTTTTCCAGTTATGGTGAAGATGGAAAAAACGGAAAAGACATTTATTATGCTATTCGTATGCCCAATGGTACTTTTGCAAAACCCCAGCCACTTGTTTCCATCAATACTCCATTTGATGAAGATTATCCTTTCTTGCATCCAAATGGAAAAGTATTATATTTTGCTTCAAAAGGATACAACAGCATGGGAGGATATGATATATTTAAAACAAAATACGATGAAAAAACCAACACGTGGAGCGCTCCTGAAAATCTTGAATTTCCCATCAATTCACCAGGAGATGATTTTTTATTTGTAACTGATTCTTCAGAAAAGATAGCATTTTTTTCTACATCAAAATCCTCTCCTCCGGGAAAGATAGACGTATTTAAAATTAAAACAGAAAGAGTTCCGCCGTTATTTGTCGCCATCAAGGGTAATGTCAGAAAAACGGAAATCAATCAAAGTGTTCAATCACTTATTGCTGTAAAGAATATTGAAAACGGGGAACTGGTGGGGACATTCGCTGCCAATGAAAATGGTGAATATTATATGGAATTACCAAATGGTGGAAAATATCTTTTTACTGTTGAAACACCTGGTTTTACCAAACAATCAGAAGCAGTGAATTTACCAGTATCTTATGCAGTTAAACCTCTGAGACAAAGTATTTCCTATGAAAAAAATGTTTTGGTCATTACCAATTATTTTGAGGAAGGTACTAAAGAAGATGGTTACCTTGACATTGTTGAGTTGATAGAAAAGAAAGCGCAATTAGAAGTGAATGAAAATCAATTTCAGCAAAATGTTCAAAAGCAACTCAC
>JAOABO010000143.1 GCA_026418315.1 Bacteroidia bacterium | reverse complement strand
GGGTAAGAATATCATAAATTTACCAATTACGCCTTTCCAAAAAGCTAACGGCACAAAGGGTGCAATAGTAGTCAGTGTACCACTTAATACTGGTAGAAAAACTTCGCCTGCGGCTCTTTTGGCTGCCGTAACAATAGGCACTTTGCCGTTTTCAAAAATACGGTGTGTGTTTTCAATCACTACAATGGCGTCGTCTACCACAATACCTAAGGCCAGGAAAAATGCAAACAATACTATCATATTCATGCTAAATCCTAAAGATGGCATAATCAAAAAAGCAATGAACATAGACAGTGGTACTGACAGGGCTACAAACAAAGCATTGGTTACGCCCATAAAAAACATCAGAATGAAGGTAACTAGTAAAAAGCCAATCACAATGGTATTAATCAAGTCCTCTAATGTTAGTCGGGTATGATTAGATTGATCTCCTGTAATAACAACATCTATTCCTTCAGGAAACTCCATATCTTTTAATTTTTCAATTGTTGCATAAATTTTGTCAGAAGCGGCAATGAGGTTTTCTCCGGGTCTTTTAATCACTTGCAAGGTAATTACATTTTTGCCGTTCATTTTAGCATAGCTTTCCATATCGGCAATGGTATCTTTTACAACAGCAATATCCTTTAGGTACATGCGGGCACCGCTTTGAGAAGTAATGAGTAAATTTTTTATATCATCAATAGATTTAAATTCTTTTTTGATATTGATGGTTCTTTTTTGTGTGTTGATAGGGACATTACCAGCAGAGATGGTGAGGTTTTCGGATTGAATGGTTCGTTCAAGATCACTCATAGTAAGGTTAGCGGCCTGCATTTTATACATGTCAACATTGATTTGTATTTCACGGTCTGGTGCTCCTACCATTCTTACTTCTGTAATTTCTTTCATGCTTTCTATTTCATCTTTCAATCTATCGGCATATTTTTTTAATGTAATTAAATCTATATTACCGGCAATATTGATAAACATAATGGGAATATCTGAAAATGCAATTTCTTTGATGTATGGGTCTTTGGTAAGGTCAGCGGGCAAATCAGATTTTGCTTCGTCCACTTTGTCATTAACGTCTTGTCGGGCTTTGTCGGGCTTAATATCAGAGTTAAATTCAACAATTATCAGAGATACATCTTGCAGGGAAGTGCTGGTAATTTTTTTAATACCGGGAATGGATTTTAGTTTTTTTTCAAGTGGTTTTGTAATGGTGTTTTCAATGTTTTCGGGAGAATTACCGCCATATACTGTAGTAATAATATACTTGGGTAAAACAATGTCTGGAAAACTTTCTTTGGGTAATGCTATGTATGTTAATACACCAGCAATGCTAATGAATATGGTAAATATGTAAATAGCAATGCGGTTATCGATAGCCCACGAACTTAATTTAAATTCTTTAAATGAGTTATTCATAATAATTTTTTTTATTAAAAATTAAAGCACAGAATTTTGTTGAATAATCACCGGCGTGTTTTCAGTAAGATTCACTCCTGCTTTAATTAGTAATTCGTTTTCATTTAATCCGGATAACACTTCTGCTAAATCTTCTGATATTTTGCCTGTTTTAATATTTTTCTTTTTAACTTTATTATTTTCTACTACATATACAAATTGGCTTCCGTCGGGGTCGGTATGAATGTATGCAATGGGTACTGCAATAACGGGTTTTTCAGAAGTGTAATTATTAATTTTTAATACCACCATTTGGTTGGTATGAAGTTTTGGATTGTTTCCAACCATTACTTCTACATTAAATGTTCGGGTGATGTTATTGATGGTGCGGGCTACATAACTTAGTTTGTTGTATAGTGTATCATTGTTAGCTAGAATAATTTTTACAGGATTTCCAATTTTACATTCTGAAATGTAATTTTCAGGTACATCGGCTTTTATTTTCAAATGGTTGAAGTTAATCACTCTAATGGCAGGCATACCCGGCGCTACCAATTGACCTACTTTAATATCTACTGCATCTACCGTTCCATCAATAGGGCTAATAATTTTAGTCATTCTTAATTGTTCCTGAAGAGATGCCAATGTTTTTTCAAGATTTTCTTTTTGAGATTTGGTTTGTAAGTATTGAATTTCAGTTCCTACTTTTTGTTCCCATAGTTTTTTTTGCTTTTCGTACAACTCATTTACAAATTCTAAATTACTTTGTAGTGCCTGAATGGATTGCTGTAAACTGCGAGAGTCAGTTTCTGCAAGAATTTGTCCTGTTTTTACAGCATCTCCTGGCTTCACATAAATTTTTGTAATAGTACCGGGCATTTCTGTAGAAAGAGATATATTATCATCGGCATCTACTTTGGCCTGTAGTGTAAGATAAGATTTAAATATTTGCGGAGTAATTTTTTGTACTGATACCAAAATGGGTTGTGCGCTATCTTTTCGCAAAGATTTGATTTTGGTTTGTATTTCTGAAAGTTGTTTTTGTAATTCAGCTTCTTTTTTGAGCAAGCTATTTAAATCGTCTTGTTTATTAGAACCACAAGCGGCCAGTAGAACAAGTGCGAAATAAGAAATTTTGTTTTTCATATATTATTTATTTTTGGTTATTGGATATTACCTGTTGCTTTATCAAGGTCTATTTTAGCAGATAAAACATCTAATAATGCTGTCAAATAATTAGTTTGTGCTTCTTTGAGAGATGCTTCTGCATTAATTACTTCAAGGTTAGAACCTACACCTGTTTCATATTTTTTTATAGATGTATCAAACACTTCTTGTGCCAATTGAAGGTTATTTTCCTGATTTTTTAAGGATAAAAGTGCATTTTGATAGGTGATAAGAGCAGATTGGTATTCTAAAGTTACAGATTGTTTTATTTGGTCAAGATTATATTGAGATTTTAGCACATTGTATTTGGCTTGCTGAATTCTGAAATAGCGTTGGCCGGATGTAAATAAATTCCAGTTCAATGTGAATCCAATTAATGTAATATCAAACCATTGTTTGTCTTTTGAAAAATCAAATATATCAAATTTGGTTCTTTGTGCGTTTTTGGAATAGGAGCCATAGCCCATAATAGATGGAAGAAATTGCATTCTGTAGCGGTTAAGGTCTATTTCGTTCAATTTTTTTTGTTGTTCAAATATTTGATACTCTATTCTTTTTTCGGATTGAAATGGAAGGGTGATGTTGTCATTAATTTTGTCTTTGAAAGTTTGTATTGAATCGGATAAAATAATGGTATCGGATAAAGGGTAGTTCATTTGATATTTCAATAATGTTTGTGAGAGTCCTATTAGTTTTATAAATTTTTCTTTTTCTGTGATGAGATTGTTATATGCTATTTGGATTCTATCTAAATCAATTTTTTCAAGCATTCCATTTTCCTGTAAAATTTTAGTATCTCTTAAAAGTTTTTCTAATTTTTGAATATTGGCTTGAATGATATTATATTTTTCTTTTGCTATCAGTGCATTATAGTATGCTTTAGCGACTTGTGTATGGGTTTCAATTTTTGTTCTTTGAATATTTTTTTGACTGAGTTCTACTAAATTTTTTGATGCTTTTAGGGCTGACAGATAATCAGAGCTAAAAATAATTTGTGATACTGAAATGCCTGCAGTAGCATTGTATTGTGTACCAAAGCGTACAGGGATATATGTTCCGGGAGGTGCACCAAAAAATTGCCCCGGAAGGAGTGATGTAGGTAATTCTAAGTAATCCTTTAAATCAAAAGATGCAGATACCTGTGGTAAGCCAATTCCGGTATATTCATAATTACGCGCTTTTGCTATTTTGTAATCAATTTCTGAAGATAAATAAGTATTATTATGTTTCAGTGCATACTC
>JAOABO010000142.1:3557-3814 GCA_026418315.1 Bacteroidia bacterium | reverse complement strand
CTTCCAAAACGGCTTTTTTATTTTGAGGCGACGTGCTAACAGGCAGTTGGGCTAATAAACCAAAGGAAGCACATAATGAACTTAAAATAAATAATTTTGTTTTCATACAATTAATTTTGCGTGAAATATAAGGAATAGTTTTCAACTAAACAAATAACAATGATTTATTAGAGGCATTAGTTGTTTTATGGAAGTAAAAAATAAATTTGGAAAGTAAGATGCATTATTTGTATATTTGCGGCGAAATAAAAAGTACT